>DATBBQ010000092.1:0-21367 GCA_036270915.1 Steroidobacteraceae bacterium | reverse complement strand
GGGACAGGAATCCGCAGATGCCGCACATCGTCAGCGTGCCCGCAGACGGCTGGCGCGGGGAAGCGGACCGCGCGCCTGCGGCCGGCCGCGTGAGCGGTGAATCAGCAGCCGCCGGCGCGTCTCGGGCGCCTTCTCCGCCTCGGGCACGAGTTTGACTGCGAGGCGCGTCGCAACCACCGACAGGCCGCCGAAGAAGTACCAGTAGGGCTCCGACAATCCGAAGGCGGCGAAGCTGAAGAACAAGTCCACGGCGACTACCACGACCAGCGCGCGCGCCACGTCGTGCAGGAAGCGCAGGCGCGGATCGGTCATCGGTGTGGCGGCGACGATCTGCTGCGCCCGCCAGCAGGCGCTCAGGAATCCCCAGATGAGCGCGAGCACCAGCACCAGGCCGACGTAGCCGAGTTCTTCGGCGACCTCGGTGTAGAGATTGTGCGAAGGCAGGTCTGCGCCGCGGAAGTTGGCGTTCGCCTCGCGGGAGGTCCCGAGTCCATGCCCGAAGAGCGGGTGTCGCATGGACACCTTGAAGTCACCGATCACCCCGTTTATGCGATCCTCGGCCGTCTGCCCGCCCTTGGCGCTGTGCGAGAAGATCGACACGTACCGCTCTTTCTGCAGGTCCGTCATGAGGGAAACGCCGACCAACACCACGACGGCGCCGGAAACCAGATAGGCCGCGCGATGCTTGCTGCGCCACACGAGGAGCACGAGCAGGAACATGAGTCCGAGGAAGCCCGAGCGCGAGGCACTGAGCACGAGCGCGTAGCACATCGCGGCCACCAGCCCGATGAGCAGGACGCGCTGGGCGTTCTTCTCGGGCCTGAGAATGAGGTGCAGCAGCGGCAGTGTCATAATGATGACGAACGCCAGACCGTTGGGATTGACGATGTCGTAGGGCGAGCCGGAGAGACGGTCCATGTACTCCCAGTTGCCGAGTGAGGTGAACGAGCCCCAGTAACCCGAGCGCACGTGCATGTACAGCGGTTCGAGCACGCGGAACACCTGGGTAGCCGCGTACACGCCGATGAGAATGCGCAGCTTGCGGGTCGTATCGACCGTCGCGACGACGAAGAAGAAGAAGCACAGGGACTTGATGTAGTTCTCGAGATTGTGCACCACGCTACCGGGCCATTCGACGAACGGCAGCGTCACGAGGATGTAACCCACGAGGACCCATAGCTGCTTCTCCACGGGGCGCATCTTCTGCTGCCGGCCGCCGCGCAGCGGGCGGGGTGCGAACAGAATGGCCGCCACGGTCGCCGCGGCGAGCAGCAGATCGAAGTGCAGCTTGCCGAGCAGGCCGATCCGCGCCGTGACGTGCGTGAAGTAGCTGACGATGAAGGCGCAGAATAGGTAAAACGCCGCGTTGCGCGTCCCCTGCTCTTCCGGCCAGGCGACTTCCTGTTTGATGATCCGCCGTCTCATCGTGCGATTATCTCACGGCCGCCGGCCGGGTCCGAGGCCGTACGCTCGCCGCGACACTAAGGAATCCGCGCCAGCTGGGGGCTTCATGTAATGGCGGCATAGAGCTGCAGATACGCCTGCGCCATCGCGGCGCTCCCCTGACCCGTGTCAGGGGACGCCGACGGGAGCAATGCGGGCGGCGCCGACATGAGATCCTGCAGCGCGGCCGCCAACGCCGGCCCGTCGCGCGGCGGTACCAGGCGGGCGCGCGGCCGCTCGCCGAGCAGCTCGGGGATCGCGCCCACGCGCGTCGCGATGATCGGCACCGGCCACTGCAGCGCTTCCAGCAGCACGAGCGGCATGCCCTCGGTGAAGGAACTCATGACGAAACCGGCCGCCTCGCCGAGTAACCGGTCCGCCCCGCCCACGTACCCGCCCAGCCGCACCGCATCCTGCAGGCCCAAGGACGCGATGCGCTTTGCGAGTGTGGGGCGCTCCGGTCCTTCCCCGACGATGAGCAGCTGCCACTTGCCTGCGGCGTCGCGCGCGCGCACGAACGACTCGAGGAGCAGTGCGAATCCCTTCTCCGCCGACAGTCGGCCGATGGCTACGAGAGTGGGTCCGCGTCGCAGAAAGTCGAGCAGCTGCTGCGGCAGCTCCGCGCCTGGTTCGCCGCGACGCTCGGCGCGCGTTGGGATGCCGTTGGCGATGACATGCACTCTGTCTGGGGGTATGGCCCGCAGCGCCGGCAGCGTGAGCATGCCGCGCGCCACCACCACTACGGCGTCGAGCCGGCGTAACGCCCAGCGATCCAGCCGCTCGTAGAGCCACAGCGCCCCCAGACGCTCGCCGCTCGTCCACCCGTGGAGCGTGGCGAGCATCGGCCCACGCCGACGTCGCGAGACGAGCGAGAGCAGAATGTTGGCCTTGTAGCCATGCGAGTGCAGTACGTCGGGCCGCAGCGCGCGCACCGTGCGAAGGAGCGAGCGCACCACGCTCGGTGTCGGCCGGGGAGCGATGCGTACCGGCGCCACGGCGATCCCCCGCGCCCGGGCGAGCGCCTCAAACTCACTCTCGCCGGAACCGGGATCACCGATGCTGACAATCCATGGCTCGTGCCCGCGACGCTGCTGCTCTCGCGCCAGATACAATAGAATGCGCTCCGCACCGTAGACGCCCCGGCTGTCGATTAGGTGAAGAATTCTCATTGAATAGCGATGTGAAAGCGGCTCAGCCCATCAGCTGGCGACGCTGCCGGGCTCTCATCGCGTCGGATTTGTGGCGGCATGTCGGCAGGCTGGGCGCACGGGCTTTCTGGGTCCGCTTCCTGGTTACGCCGGGATTTCGCTACACCGTGCTGCTGCGCTGCTACGCCTACAGCCGCGGCAGCCTCTGGTGCCGCTACGGCGTGCGCCACCTGCTGGTGCTCGCGCTGCACCGCTATGCCATCCGTTTCGGCATCGACATTTCGCGCGACGTGCGCGTCGGTAGCGGCTTCTACGTCGGGCACTACGGCGGGATCTTCGTCGACGGCCAGGTAACAATTGGCAACAATTGCAATTTGTCCCACGACGTCACGCTCGGGCGCGTCAATCTGGGCGAGATGGCCGGCTGTCCGAGCATCGGCAATAACGTATTCATCGGACCCGGGGCCAAGATCATTGGCCGCATCCGCATCGGCGACAACGTGCTCATCGGCGCAAACTCGGTGGTCGTGCAGGACGTCACCGCGGGTGTCGCGGTCGGCGGCATACCGGCGCGCGTCATCTCCCGCACCGGCTCCGAGGGCTACATCAACCGCACCGACTATCCGCCGGTGCCGCCCGGCTAGCCGCGAATCGCTGCCCGCGCGCATCAGGGAGCGCGCGTCGTGATGAGCGCACGCAGCATCGAGCGCCACGCAGGCCAGTACCAGGGGACAAAGCTGAGCGCGCGCAGGAAGTCATGGTACGCCGCCACGCGATCCTCCTCGCGCCACAGCACCGTGTTGCCGCGTCCCACGTAGGTATGCGCCCAGGCCTCGCGAATAAGCGCACGCGATACCAGGCCGGGATTGTTGTCGATGAAATCCTCCATGATCCGGATGGCGGACTCGTAGCGGCGGCGGTAGTTCTTGGACATCTGTCCGGACCAGATCCGATAGTGCAGCGTCTTCTCGGGAACGAAATCGAACTGGAAGTGCGCCGAGAGTCGCAGCCACAGGTCGTAGTCGATGCCCATGCGCAGGGTCTCGTCGAAGCCGCCGTAGCGCTCCAGACAGGCCCGGCGCACGACCCCCGTGGAATACGGGATGAAGTTCTCGATGAGCAGCGCGCCACTCACCCAGCCGCGGCGCAGGCGGGGGGGCTCCTGCGGCAGGGGGCGCCCGTCGCCATCCACCCCCTGGTAGTCCGAGTACACGACGCCGACCTCCGGACGGCCTTGGAAGAGCGGCATCTGCAGCGCGAGCTTGTCCGGCAGCCAGAAGTCGTCGGCATCGAGGAAGGCCACGAACCGTCCCCGGCTCAGCACCACCCCCTGGTTCTTGGCGCGGGCCTGACCGCCGTTGTCCTGGCGGTGCACGTGCACGCGCGGGTCCTCGCGCCACCGCTCCACGATGACGGCGGTATCGTCGTCCGATCCGTCATCGACGATCTGCACCTCGACATTGGTGTAGCTCTGGGCGAGCACCGACTGCACCGCCTGCGCCAGGAAGTGCCCCATGTTGTAGGAAGCGATGACGACCGATACCAGGTCCTGTGTCAGGCTCCCCGGCATGCGTCTAGACCCTGCAGATCGAGAAGCGGAACTTGCCCGAGCGCTCCTGGGGAATACGCTCGACGTACTCGGCGCGGAAGTTGATGCCAGGCCCGAAGACACCGCGCAGCTCCTCGAGCAGGGCGCGCTCGCTGTCAGCGCTATAGTCCGGCGCGCGCACGACGTTGAGGATGATGTCCTCGCGGCTCGGCTGCACGATCTGCATCTGCTCTATGCCCGGAATCGCCGTCAGCGTGCGCTCGACCAGCGACACGCCGGCCACCAGCGAGCCGTCGCGACGCTTGAGGTAGTCCGCGACCCGCCCGGTAATGCGTTCCATGAGGGGCAGACCCCGTCCGCACGGGCACTGCCGCTCGCTCGGCACTCCGACATCCTCGATGCGGTAGCGGATGAAGGGCATGCCGCGATTGAGCAGGTCGGTGATGACGATCGCCCCCTCCTCGCCCGGAGCCGCAGCGGTACCGTCGGGGCGCAGGAATTCGATGTACTGGTGCTCGATGTTGAGGTGCAGGCCCGCGTGCTGCTCGCACTCCGCAGCGATCAGCCCGACTTCCTCACAGCCGTAGCGGTCGGTCACCTTGCAGGCGAAGGCCTGCTCGATAACGCTGCGCTCGTTCGCGAGCAGCATCATGGAGGTGGAGATGATTCCCCGCGGACGCAGGTCGCTGACCTGCTGGTCGAGCAGGAAGCGCGCCAGCATGTAGAGTGAGTGCGAGTGTCCGAAGAGGATCTCGGGCTGCTCCTGGCGCCAGCGCGCGACAAAGTCGGCGATGCTCTGCTCGCTGATATTGATCGTGTCCAGGTATACGAAGCGGTCATACAGCAGCGCCCGTACCCGTGATTTGAACGACCGCGGCACCGGCGGGTTGCCCCACAGTGCGGCGATCTTCATGCCGTGGAAGCACCCCGCCCACCGGTCCGAGCGCAGTGCGTCGGCGTGATGCGCGTCATCCCAGTCCTTGTCGAAATAGGTCGTGAGGGAGACGCCGGTCGAGCCACCGGTCTTGTGCTGTCCCAGCTGCGGGCGTGGAATCTCGCGCGAGAGCATCTCGTCGGTGAAGTCGCGGATCATGCTCTTGGTCAGTAAGGGCAGCGTCGCGAAAGCACTGAGCTCGAAGTGCGTCGGATCGAAACGTTGTTCGCGGAAGCGGCGCTGGTAGTACGGAGAGGCACGGCCGGCGTAACGCACGATGCCCTCAAGACGTTCGCGCTGCCGGGCGAGCAGCGCCTCGCGCGGCAGCCATTGCGTGCGCTCAAGCTCGCGCAGGATGCGCAGTCGGCGGCTGCCGTCCTTCAGGTCCCACAGCGGGTGAAAAACGTGCCGCGACAGCGAACTCATCAACCTCATGTCGCTTCATCCCGTGCGCGGCTGCCAGAGCACCTGCTTTTCACCGCGCAGGAAGCGCGCGAAGGCGACCGCCGAAGCCCAGTTCAACAGCAGAAAGTAATAGCAGTAGCGGGCGAGTCCAAAGCCGCGCAGCGACACCGGTCCGGCCAGCGCCAGGAGCGCAAGCAGCCCGCCCGAGACCTGGCCGACCGCAAGCGCGGCGTACGTCCAGCCATGAGGCACGAGCACCCAGTTGAGGATCGCCGCCACGCCCAGCGGCACGAAGCTCAGGTAGCGCAGGAGCTTGTGCGAGAGAAGCTGCCAGCTATAGAGAGGAAAGCGCAGTGGATTGAGGAGCTCGCGCTTGTCGCGCAGTCCCCAGAACGCCCGCAGCGCGACCCGGACCCGCATGCGAAACTCCGCCCCCTGGCTGGTCAGGGTGTCTTCCTGCAGCACCGCGTCGGGCGCGAACACCACGCGGTAATGCTGCTGGATGACGTTCAGGGGCAGCACGAGATCGGGCAGTTGATCGGCGCGCATCGGCTGATAGAGGGAGCGGCGCACGGCGTCCACGCCACCGTCCACTCCGACGATCGACCCCGCCCCGGTCTCGAAGGAGCGCAGCACGTTCTCGTAGCGCATGTACGCCGTACAGCCGTCGCCGATGAGCGAGCCCTGCGGGTCGACGTACAGCATACGGCCCGTGACATACCCGACCCGCGGGTCGGCGAACGGGGCCACGAGCGCCCGGATGGCGTCGCGGCGATACATCGAGTTGGCGTCCGCGAACACGATGATCTCCCCCTTGGCACGCTCGATGAGGCTGTTGAGCGCGGCCGTCTTGCCGTTGCGCGGCTCTTGGCGAAAGAAGCCGACGCGCGGGTCCTCCTGGGCGAGGCGTCGCATGATCGGGTCCGTTGCGTCCGCCGACGCATCGGAAGCCACGACTACTTCGAGCAGCGCGGCCGGATAGTCCTGTTCGAGTTTGTTGCGGACGGTGGCCTCAATGCTGTCCGCTTCATTGTGCGCCGAGATCACCACGGTAACCGTCGGGGTGATCGCACCCGCGTGCACGGGCCGCGGACGAAGAACGCGCAACAGGCCTACGCACAGTGGGTAGACGAGATACGGGTACAGGCCGAGGAACAGACATACCCAGAAGAGTTTTTCGGTGGACGAAAGCATGGCCAGATCAGCGACGCCCGCTCAGCGGGGCTGGTAAGTTGGGGCAGTTGTCTTCAACGGGTTCATCCGCTCGTCGGCCGCCTTGGCCTCCTGCGTCAGGGCGTAAAGGACGGTCACGCCGACTTGATTGTCGACGTAGCCGTTCGGCGTCAGACTGCTGTAGGCATAGAGAAAGCGCAGGGCGATGCGTGGGCCGACCCGCCAGCGCACGCTCGCCCATACGTTGAGATTCTTGGTCTCGCTGCCATCCAGGAAATCCTGATGAAGGTACCCGGCGGCCAAGTTGAGGGTAACCGACTCGTTCAGCTGCCGTGACACGAGACCGTAGATGTTGGATACGTTGCGATCAGACTGCGGCGTTTCCTGGTAGCGCTCCTGGTAGTACTGCGCCCCCAGTTCGAACGTGGTGCGCGATTCCTGTATGCGCCAGTCGCCACCGACCTCTTTATGCCTGAACGGTTGCCCGGTGGCGATCGTGTTCTGCCCACCGCCCGGCACGGGCTGATTAATATTCAGATAGAAGAGATTCGCCGCGTCGGTGAACTGATTGAGCCCGTAGATCGAAATCCGCTGCGTCGGCGAGAGCAGGCGTGAGAGCGAGACGTCCCAGGTAAAGCCGTGCGCCGTCTCCTTCTGCACGTTGTCGAGGTCCACCCAGGTATAGCCGCCGCTTGCGTCAAGATAAGTACGCGCGGTGTTCAACTTGACGCCGCCGAGCAGCTGCTTCTGGACAAAATCAGTGTTGTTCTGAGTGTCCTGGAACTTGACGTCCAAGTATGAGCCGCCGACATAGGCACTCACGGTGTTGTTGAACGCCCGGTTGACGTTGAAGTCGGCCCCCCAGCGGTGATTGTTAATGTTGTCGTAGAGCGCCGACTTGGTACTCGAGTCGACCCACGTGGCGCTGCCGTTGATGGTAATGGTGGTGCGCAGGGTGGGCTGTATGTGCAGCCGCGGACCGGTGGTGATGAGGTTGAGGCTCTCGATGTTGTCCGGCGTTGCCGGGCTGAGCGGATTGAGGAGCGCCTGGGTGAAGGTCTCGCGGCCGGTCCAGGAAAAGAATCCCGGATCGATCTTGAAGTCCCCAAAGGCGTCCAGGTAGCCGAACGGCTGCGTCGGGAATACGTCGCTGCCGTACTTGATCAGCGCAAGGTCGGAACTGAAGTGGTAATCGAAGCGCGGCGCACCCTCGCGGTCCATGTTGCCGATCAGGCCGATCATGTAGAGCTCATCGCCGGTACCGTTGGGTGTCAACGTGACGTTGTCCGTGTAAATGATTCCGGCCGTGGCCTCGAGATAGTTGCCGTGCGCGGCCGAGGCGGACGCGGTGTCGAGGAAGAGCTGCTGCGTAGTGACCGGACCGGCGGTCTGCGCGGCCGCCGGCACTGCCACGAGCGCCAGCAGGATCGCCAGCGCCGGGCCGTGCGCTTTCGCACCCCCGCTCCCTCTCTTGTTCATGTGAGACGCCCCTTCAGCGCTGCTCACGCGTCGCTGTCTTTGTCGTCGGCCTTGCCGCCGTCATAACGATAGTAGTAGCGCGCGTGCGGCTGCTTCATGCTCTGGTTGAGCACCAGCGAGACCGACTTGCTCTCGGAGAGTGTCTCCACGGCCTCTAAGACCGCGTGCTGCGGCGTCTGATCGGCGCGCACCACCAGGAGGATCTGACCGGCGATCTCGGTGAGCGCCTGCGATTCGGTCGTCAGCAGCAGCGGCGCGGAGTCAAAGAGCACCAGACGCGTCGGGTCCTGGCCGGCAAGCTGTGCCACGACCTCGTGCATGCGTGCGCTGGCGAGCAGCTCGGTGGCGTTGGGCTCCTGATGCCCGGCGGGCAGAAACGTGAGCCCGGGAATATCGGTCGACAGCACGGCCGAGGCAGGCGGCATGCTCGGATCCTTAAGGACATCAAGCAGGCCGCGTGCGTCGTCGGCGCCGAGGATCTGGCTGAGACGCGGGTTGACCACGTCGCCGTCGACGAGGAGCACGGTGACGTCCTCCTCGAGACGCATGCTGAGCGCGAGATTCAGCGCCGTGAACGTCTTGCCCTCACCGGGCACGGCGCTCGCGATCATCACCAGGTTTCCCTCGGGCAGCGCGTCGACCCCACGGCCCAGCGCGTTGTTGATCAGTGGCCGCTTGATCTGACGATACTGCTGCGCAAGCTCGCGTTCCTGATGAGCCGGCGGCAGGAGGCCGCCCGCGCGCAGCGCGTCGAGATCGAAGGTGAGCACGCGACCCGTGGGCGCCGGGGCCTCGAGGCGGCGCGCGGCCGCGGTGTTGACCGGCGCCGCGCGCTCGCGCATCTCCGCGCCTTCCCGCGAGGCCTGCAGTCTCTTGATGGCGTTCTCGATGACGCTCATGCGGCCACCCCGTGCAACAAGCGCGCGGCCGGGCCCTGTACGGTGAGGGCGAGCACGGCGAGCAGCAGCAGCACGGCCATCGCCGACGAGTAGGCCCAGATCGCGCGCCGCGCCTCGGCCTTATGGCGCTCGAGCCACGTCATGCTGACGGCGCCCAGCACCGGCAGCTGGGTCAGCTCGCTCAGCTGCCGCGTCGAGGTAAACACCGGGCGCAGCTGATGCATCACGTAGGCGACGCCGAGTCCCACGCCCATTCCGGCGAGCAGGACCGTCAGGATAAGCCGCACGCGATCGGGAGCGACCGGACGATCACTGCCGGTGGGCGGGTCCACGACCTCGAAGCGCACCACCCCGGTCTCGTCCGCCTTGTCGGACAGGCGCGCGCGATTCAGCCTTTCCACCAGAGCATGATACTGCCCCTGCGTCACGGCGTAGTCGCGGTTCAGGCGCGAGTACTCCGCCTCGACCTCGGGCGCGGTATTGATCATCTTGCGCAGCTCTTCGATGCGTGCCTGACGGTCGGCTACCTGACGCCGGTCGGCCGCAACCTCGACGTCTGCCTGGCTGAGCTGCATGCGGATACCCTGGTAGACAGGATTGGCCGCAAGTCCGGTCGCGGCGATCGCCGCCCGGTCGCCGCGCCGTATCGCCGCGATCTCCGCCGCCTGCCGCTTACGCAGGTCCTCGAGCGTGCGGCGCGCCGCTATGACGTCCGGATGTTTCTCGGTGTAACGCAGCAGCAGGTCATCGAGACGCGCCTGCGCCTCGCGGACCATGCCCGCCGTGTCGGTCGCCCCGCCGCCTCCGGCACCGCCCATGACCGGCTCCTCGCTCGAGAGCTGGCGCGTGAGCTCGTTGCGCTTCTGCTCCGCGACCGTCAGTGCCGTCTGGTCCTTGTTGAGCTCGTCCGTTTCCGCGTGCAGGCGCGTGAAGTAGTCGCCGCCGGTGGCTCCGGGTACCAGGCCGGCATTCTGGCGCTTGAAGTCCGCGAGCGCACTCTCGGCGCTGGCGAGCTTCTTGTCGTACTCGGCGATCTGCGCCGCGAGGAACTGCTCTGCCTGCTCCGAGCTCTGCTGGCTGCCACCGACGGCATTGGCCATGAAGAGCTTCAAAAGATCGTCGACGACGCGACGCGCGGTCTGCGGATCGTGGCCGGAATAGGAAATGACGTACAGGTCCGCGGGTTGGTTGCGCTCGCCGTTCGCATCGACGGTGAGATTCTTACGCAGACTGTCGACCATCGCCGCCTGCTGCGCGGCAGGCGCGTTCGCATACCCGGGAAAGGCCGACTTGGCGACCTTGGCGAGCTGCGGTCCACCGAGCAGAGCCTCGCGCACCGCCTCGACCTGCGAGGCGATGTTGGACTCTACCGCGATCCCCTGAGTCACCTGGCTCAGCCGCGTGCGCGTGTCCACGTACACCCGCGTCCAGGCGTTGTACGTGTCGGGCAGCACCAGCACGACCAGCCAACCGACCAGGCAGATCACCCAGGCGACGAGCATCGCCGTCCAGCGGAAGCGCCAGAGACCGCGGATCTGCTCGACGATGAATTCGAGGGCTGCGTTCATCGGCTAGAAAATCGACTGCGGCACGACCAGCACGTCGCCGGGCTTCAGGGGAACGTTCTCTTTCACGTCACCGCCGTTTAGCAGATTGTCGAGCTTCACATGAATGGTCGTCTGCTGACCGTTCACGATGCGCACGACCCGCGCGCGATTGCCGGACGCGAACTGACCAAGGCCGCCGACCTCGAGCACCGCGTCGAGGACGGTCATACCCTCGCGATACGGAAGTGCCTGCGGATGGGCCACCTGTCCGACGACCTTCACCAAGCTGAAGGCACTGGCCGCCGTGGTGACGATAATGTTGACCTTGGGCGAACGAACATACTCACCCAGCACCTTCTCCATGTCGCGCGCGAGCTGCGGCGGAGTCTTACCGACTGCCACCATATCCTCGACCAGTGGCGTGGAGATCTTGCCGTCAGGGCGCACCGGGATGGAGACGGAGAGTTCCGGGTTGCGCCAGACGAATACCTGCAGTGTGTCGCCGGGACCGATGATGTAGTCGTTGTCGGCAGGCTTCGCGGCCGAGCTGGCTGTGGTCGACGCAGCAGGAGTCGGCGTCGGCGCAACGGGAGGACTCGAGCGGCAACTGATAATTAGAGTACTTGTAGCCAGCCATCCGGCCAGCGCCAGCACGCGCGAGGGTCGCATCGCCATTCCTGTGGCCAAAAGTTGAGCGTATCAGAAAGCGCGGGAGCTGAACCCCTTCAATTGGCCGGACCGTCGCTCCCGGTTTAGGACAGTCCGATCAGGGGCTTGTATGTGTTAGCAGAGACCTTGACCAGTGTCCGTACCGTCTCCCCATAGCGACTCAGGATAGCCGGGTGAGGAAAGGAGTCGGTGTGAGCCCGGTCACAGGTACGGCGCGGGTGCTCCAGCTTATGGTGTGTTGTCTGCGAATAAAGATGTCGGCTCGTCATGCACGCGCGCCGCCTCGCGGCGTGCCCCGCCGACTCTCAGTCGAGCGCGACGCTCCCGGTGAACGCGCGTAGCACAGCGCGTGCATGCTCGCAATCGGCAGCGCACTCGACGCGCAGCGCGAGGACGCTGGCGGGCGGCCGAGAAACGAGAGCGCTCACGCCGTACCACAGCTGCTCCCTCAGACCCCCCACGAGTACGCGCCGGCCTATCACATAATGTGACCAGACGAGGGAGCGGCCGTCGCCCGGTGCCGCCAGCTCGGTTTCGCGAAACTCGCCACGGGCCGAACCAACGTCCTGCTGCGCAATGGGGATCAGGTACTCCCCAAACACGGAACTGGTGTCACCGACCAGCTCCGCGCCCTGGCGCTGCTCGACGTAGCCGGCGCGGTACACCTCGACCACCTCTCCGTTGGCGCCGGCGAACGCCGCGCGCGTCTGCTCGTCGGCGCCCGCGAAGACCGGCACCCACAGCGACTGGGCGTCAGGGGTCCGTGCGGCCCAGGGTGCCGGCGCTGACGGGATCGGCTGCGCCGAGCGCGGCAGCGGGCGGCTGTCCCGCACCAGTGCACTGAGCAGGGGCAACCCCGCGAGCAGCGCGAGTGCGATCACGAAGCCGACCAGCTCGCGGCGCGCGCTGGGGGGCGCGGTGGCCGGCGCAATACTCGCGCGGGGGGCAGGGGCGGCGGCCGGGGAGAACCAGGTCGAGAGCCAGAAGAAGGCTACGAGCGCCACCGCGAACACCCCCCAGCCGAACCAGTAGTGGCTCACGCTCACGAGATAGCTGCGCATGTCCGTGAGATAGCCCGCCTCGATAACGGTGTACACCCGCACCCAGTTTGCGAGCAGCGATAGCCCGGTCATCAGCGCGAGCTGTTCCAGGCGCGTACGCACTGGATCCCCGCGCAGTTCCCCGTGCAGCGCCGCCACCGCGAGCCCGACGATGAGGAAATGCAAGCCGCTGCAGCCCTCCTCGATGACGAAGCTGCCGTTGGGGATATGAATGAGTGCCC
Organism: Steroidobacteraceae bacterium; assembly: GCA_036270915.1. Lineage (GTDB taxonomy): Bacteria > Pseudomonadota > Gammaproteobacteria > Steroidobacterales > Steroidobacteraceae > 13-2-20CM-66-19. Next base: position 8,839 of record DATBBQ010000092.1, on the reverse strand, counting down.
CGTCGATCTGGGCGTGCGGGCCGGTGACGCCAAGAAAAGCGCGCATCGCCAGGACGGTGAGCGACTGCAGCGGGTTGGCGAGCTGTGACCAGGTGGGAATGGCGAAATAGAAGAACGCCACCGGAAAGATGAGGAGACGCGCCACCGGCCAGCCGAACGCCGCCGCGGCCGCGAGCCAGAAGAGAGCCGGGAAGATCGCGATATAGGCGTCCTCCATACTCGCGCGATATCCGATCAGCCATACGGCGATCGCGGCGGCGAGGGCCAGCACAGCGACAGGCCAGGGCTGCGCGGGCGCCGCGGCGAGTTCGCCACGCGCTCGCCACAGCAGCAGGATGCACACCGCGAGAATCAGCCAGCCGTGGGTGTAGGTGATGTTTACGAAGTCAGCCCACTGCTCGTACAGCAGCACCGAGCTCGGCCAATAAACGAGGGCGACCGCGAGCGCGAGCACGCCGATCAACCACGGGCGCAAAGAGCCGGGAAACCGCATCCGTCGGATCTTACGAGATGCGGGGCAGATGCTGGCAGTGCGCCGACAAGCGGCGCGCTGCGCTCAAGGTGGACTGTTGGCTTACTCAGCCGATGGTCTTGCTGACAACATTCGACAGCGGACTCTCGACGCCCAGGCTGGACACGGCACGGATGGCGAAATACCAGGTCCCCTGCCCAAGGTTGTCGAGGACGTAAGTCTGCAAGCCGACGCTGTTCACCTGTACGGTGCCGGAGAGATCGCTGCGATCGATGCCGTAGTAGATGCGGTAGCCGGCGAGGTTCATGAGCGTCGAGCCCTGTGTCGTCGTGGTCGGCGCCTCCCAGGAGAGCGTGGCGGTGCCGGGCCCGGTCGGCAGATTCTCCGGCGTTGCCGAGGCGGCGGTACTGCTACCGTCGTGAAAGTTGCAGCCACTCACCGTCAGGGCGGTGACCAGTAAAGAGCAGGCGAGTCTTGTTAGTTTCACAGAGCAAACCCCCACTGATGCCCGCGCGAGCCGGGCACGACGCGTCCAAACGGAAGCTGCAGCCGACGGGCAAGCGACAAAACCAGTCAGCTGCACAGGGGTGAATGCAACTGACATGCCTGCCCGTGGAACGCGTGTTGTGTCAGTGAGTTGCAGCGACCTCGGGTCGGACACCGGCTACAGGGTTAACTGCTGCGTCGCAGGTCCACGACGGCGCGAGCGTAGCCGTGATGGCTATGGAAGCCTAAGTACTTGTTTTGTAGCAGTTAATCGGCGTCGCCTGCTACCGACATATCCGCGTGAACAAGCCAAAGCGTGTCACTGTGTGACTTGGAACACGATTGTCACGCGATATGTCGCATCACCCGCTTCCCGGGCCGGACGCTTTGTTATCCTGTTTACGACCAACCCGAGGTAGAATCCAGTTACCTCTGCGATTGGCAGAATTGGATCGAAGGACAAACAAAACTAATGACCGGGGTACGGCGCCTGGGGCCGGCCGCGATGGCTAAGGAAAGGTCATTGGAGGGTTACACGATGAAGAGACTCACGCTTATTGCAGGTATGGCCAGCGTGGCGACCGTCGCGGCTGTTATGTGGAGCTTGCCGGCGGCTGCTACCGCGATGTGCGGTTCGAGCGCATGCGCGGAAGTTCATAACCGCTGGCCCGGACGTCCCGTCGCCAACAACAATCAACAGACCAGACAGACTGACCCGACCAGCGTACCGGAGCCGGGAGTACTGCCGATGCTTGCCCTCGGTTTGGGTGGCGTCGGATTCCTTGCCCTGAGACGCAGGCGCGCCAAGGTCTGAATTTCGAAGTTCCGTTAGCGCATTGGCAGCGATGCGAACGGCTCCCTCGGGAGCCGTTCGTATTTTCGGGGGTCGTTCTTGTCGGTCGGTTGCGACGAGCTAATTCTTCCCTAGTGAACATTAACGGCATCGGAGACGGACTCGTCCGCTCTCCGGTGCGGCAAACGCCTACTCCACGACGCGATCCGGCTCCACTATAGTCAGTACACATGGACGAGCTCGCAGCGACCACCGCACCCGGGGAGCTGACCGAACAGGTCAACGCCTTCACCGTCGATGTTGAGGATTACTTTCACGTCGCCGCGCTGAGCTCGGCGGTCTCGCGCGAGAGCTGGTCGCTGCGTGAGTCGCGGGTCGAGGCAAACACCGAGCGCCTGATGAACGTGCTCGCCGAGCACGACGTGCGCGCCACCTTCTTCGTGCTCGGCTGGGTGGCTGAGAGAATTCCCACACTCGTGCGCCGCATCGCGGACGCAGGTCACGAGATCGCCTGCCACGGCTACTCGCACCGGCTGGTGTATACGCAAACGGCAGCCGAGTTCCGCGAGGAGACCGTGCGCGCCAAGCGCTCGCTCGAGGACACGATCGGGCAGGCAGTGGCCGGCTACCGGGCGGCGAGCTTCTCGGTGACCCGCCAATCGCTCTGGGCCCTCGATACCCTGATCGACCTCGGCTTCTCCTATGACTCGTCGATCTTTCCGATCCACCATGACCTCTACGGTCTGCCGGGCGCGACTCCGGCACCGCATCGGGTGAGCGCGCCTTCCGGCCGCACGCTCGCGGAATTCCCCATGTCGACCGCCGGGCTTTTCGGCATGCAACTGCCGGTGTCGGGCGGCGGCTACTTCCGCATCCTGCCGTACTGGCTGACGCGGGCGGGCCTCAAGCAGATCAACACGCGCCGCAAGCGTCCGTTCGCTTTCTACCTGCATCCCTGGGAACTCGATCCCGGACAGCCGCGCATCAGCGTCGGCCCCTTCTCACGCTTTCGCCACTACACGAACCTCTCGCGCTGCGAGGCACGCCTGCAGCGCCTGCTCGCCGAGTTCTCCTTCACGTGTATGCACGAGGTGCTGCAGCAGCGTGGGCTGCTCGGCGCCGAGCGCAGCGGCTTTACGCGGCCGCTGCGGCCGATCGCAACCGGCCCGCTCGTTCACGGACGCCAGCCGGCAGGCTGATCAGCACCCGCAGCCCGCCACCCGCGGCATTGGCGGCCTCGATACTGCCGCCGTGCAGCGCAATCGCGCGCGAGGCGATCGCAAGCCCCAACCCCTCCCCGCCCGCGCTGCGATGCTCGCGTGCGGCATCGACCCGGTAGAACGGCTCGAAGATCAGCCCCAGGTCCTTCTCGGGGACGCCGGGCCCCTGATCGCGCACCGTGACTTCGATGCGCTGCTCACGGCCGGCACCGACGACGTGCGCGGCGCTGATACCGACCAGGCCGCCCGGCGGACTGTAGCGCACGGCATTGCGGATGACGTTCTCGAACGCACTGCGCAGCAGCTCGACGTCGCCGGAGACGGCGAGCTCACCGCTGCCCTGCACGTCGAGCAGGCACCCCTGGGCGTCGGCCTCGATGGCGATATCCGAGCCGATCGTGCGGAGCAGCTCGCCGACGTCCACGCTCGAGCGCTCGAGCTCGGGGACGAGGCGCTCGAGGCGCACGAGCGTGAGGGTGCGCGCGATCAGCTGCTCGAGCCGATCCGCCTCGAAGGCGATGCGGCCCAGGTGTCGCTCCGAGGCGCTCACATCGCGCCGCGCGAGAGTCAGCGCGAGCTGCAGCCGCGCGAGCGGCGAGCGCAGCTCGTGTGACACGTCGCGCAGCAGCTGCTGCTTGGCCTCGAGCAGCTGCCGCAGCCGCTCGGCCATGACGTCCAGATCAGCCGCGAGCAGACCCATGTCGTCCTTGCGGCCCTTGAGCGATGGCAGCACCTGCACGTTGAGGTCACCGCCGGCGAGCCGCCGCGTCACCATGCGCAGCCGGTCGACGGGAGCTGCGAGATAGCGCGCGAGCACCAGGCACACCGCGGCACTGACGCCGAGTGCAATGAGCAACAGTGCGAGCGGCACGCCAGGCAACTCGAGCTCGCCGAACAGTCGCGGCGAATCGCGCACCGGGCCGACGACCACGTGATAGGTGCTGCCACCGGGGGCGACGAGCACCAGGGCGCCGCCGACCGGGGCAATGACGCCCGCGGCGGGGGCTACCGTACCAGGAGCGCCCGCCGGCGCGGCCTCCGCAGGATGCAGCAGCAGGGGTGGCAGGGTGCGGGCGAGCATCTCCCGGCCGTCCGGATCGATGATGAACGTGCGCGCAAAGGGCTCCGCGGGCAGTCCCTGCAGCCACCCCCTGAGCGCGTCGACGCCGCCGGCTTCGAAGGCGCGCGCGGCCTGACCGTACATCTGCCCGCGCTGTATCCAGGGCCGCTCGGTCCGGTGCGTGGTCGCATTCACCGCCACCGTCACGGTGCCGATCAGTATCAGCGCCAGCGCCACCCAGAAGGCGAGAAAGATGCGCCAGTAAAGAGAGTGCATACCTAGCCCGGCGAGAGCATGCGGCTCCCCGAGCTCAGCGTGAGTGCATAGCCCGAGCCGCGCACACTCTGCACGCTGACGCGGTCGGTGTATTTCAGGAGCTTGCGGCGCAGGTTGCTGACGTGCGTGTCGAGGCTGCGGTCGGTGGGCAGCAGTCGCCGCCCGAGCGCCTGCAACATGAGCTCGTCGCGGGTCACGGTGCGGGTATCGGCGCGCACCAGCAGCTCGAGGATGCGCAGCTCCGCGGAGGTGAGCTCCAGATCGTGCTCCGCGACTTCGGCACGGCGGGCGCGCAGGTCGATGCGCAGCGGTCCCCACTGCAGCGGGCCCTCAGCGGCGCCACCCTCTCCGGGCGTGCGGCGCAGCACGGCACGAATTCGCGCGACCAGCTCGCGCGGACTGAAGGGCTTCGCCAGGTAATCGTCGGCGCCCATCTCCAGGCCGACGACCCGATCGACCTCCTCGCCCCGTGCCGTGAGCATGATCACCGGTACGCGGCTGAGCGAGCGTATCCGCCGCAGCACCTCGAAGCCGGAGAGCTCCGGGAGCATGACGTCGAGGATCACCATATCCACCGGCGAGCGCGCCAGCTGCTCCAGCCCCTCGGGACCGGTGGCGGCCGTGACGGCGAGAAAACCCTCGAGCGTCAGGTACTCCGCCAGCATGGCGCACAGGCTCTGGTCGTCGTCGATGACCAGCAGGGTCGGCTTGGGCTCGTTGGCGTTCGGGCGGGATTCCATCCTCCCGGACGATACACGCTCGGGCCCTGACCCGATCCCGCGCCCGCTAAACCGCAGACTTCTTTGCACTTCTTTGCTCCGCGAACCTGCCCCCGCGGCCGCGCGCGTGCGAGCGTGTCGCTGTCTTCTCGGGGCGGCACGGGCGGTCCCTGTCGCCCCGTCTTTTTCTCGGAAGCGTACCCAACCAGACGCCGGCGGTGGGCTGCACGTGTCCCGCCGACCCACTGTACGCGCCTCTTAGATGGAGCTGAACTACAGCGCGCTGCTCGGGATGCCGCCCTGTCACGCAGGCCGGCCCGGCAGGCGCTAAGGGGTGTGCCCGGGCTTTGAGGCCAGCTGCGCGGCCGTACCCTCCGCGCTGCCCAGCGTGGCGGCGTCCCAGCCCCCGCCCAGAGCCTGGATGAGTGCCACGCTGGCGTTGAGCCGACTCTGGCGGATCTGCAGTAGCTGCTGGGCGTCAGAGAGCGCAATCGCCTGGACCGTGACGACCGCCGTATAGGCGACCGTGCCGGCCTTGTACTCGTTCAGTATCAGACGTACGGCCTCATTCGCGGACTTGACCGTGGTGTCTTGGACCGCGTACTGCGCCTCGAGGATGCGCAGCGTGGCCAGCTGGTCCTCGACCTGCTGGAAGGCGGTGAGCACCGCCTGGCGGTAGTTGGCGACCGCCAGATCGTAGGCGGCGCGGGTCTGGCGTACTCGGGCCGAGCGCGCACCGAAGTCCAGCAGGGTCTCCGTGGCGTTGCCGCCGAAGGACCAGACCACGTTCGGGGCGCGGAACAGGTTCGAGACGGCGTCGGCCGCATAACCGTAGCTGCCGGAGAGTGTCAGGTCGGGAAAGTAAGCCGCGATCGCGACGCCGATCTGCGCGTTCGCGGCCGCCATGCTGCGCTCGGCCGCCGCGACGGTCGGATTGCGCTCGAGGAGGCTCGAGGGGACTCCGCTCGGTGCCACCGGAATGAACGCGCCGAACTCGGCCGGCGCGAGCGAGAAGTCCGCGGGCGGCTTGCCGACGAGCACCGCGATCGCGTGCTCGAGGGTCGCGCGCGTGACGCCGATCGCGAGTTGGTTCGACTTGGCCCCCTCGTACTGGGTCTGCGCCGTGATGACGTCGGCCTTGGCGACGACCCCGACCTTGTATTGGTTCTGGGTGATCTGCAGCGAGCGGCCGAAGGCTTCCACCGTGTCGTCGAGGAGCTTCTTGGTCTCGTCGGCGACGCGCAGGTCGGCGTAATCTATCGCGAGTGTCGCCTGCGCCGAGAGCCGGGCCGCGGCCAGGTCCGCCTCGCTCGCCTGGGCGTTGGCGACCTGGCTCTCCACCGTGCGGCGGATCTTGCCCCAGATGTCGATGTCCCACGTGGCGCCCGCTGAGGCCTCGAAGGTATTGAAGGGACGCGCGGTGGGTGAGGACGCGACCGCTCCGCCCGTGCTGCCTGCCGCCCCGCCGGTGGTCACCGTGCTGCGCGCACCCGAGCGCGAGCCCGCGGCCGTGACCGAGATGGTCGGGAAGTACTGGGCGCGCGCCGAGCTCACCAGCGCGCGCGCCTCACGCCACGCGGCCTCGGAGGCCTTGAGCGTCTGGTTGGAGACGTCGATCTGCTTCTCGAGGTCGTTCAGCACCGGATCGTTGAAGACCGTCCACCATTCGCTGGCGCTCGCCGCGTCACGCGGCTCGGCCGGCTTCCACCCGTCGGCTTCCTTGAAGGTTTGCGGAACCGGTGCCGAGGGGCGGTGGTAGTTGGGCCCGACGGCGCAGCCCGCGGCGAGCGCGAGCACGGCAGAGGGAAAGAACGCCGCGCGCCTCATAGTCCCCCCGCCGGTGCCGGGGTCGCCGCCTGCGGTGCGGAGTGGCCCGGCGGGTGAAGGCGCGCCCACAGGCCGCTGCACCAGTGGCCGAAGCGGTCGAGGTACAGGTACATGACGGGCGTCGTGTAGAGGGTCAGCACCTGGCTCACGAGCAGGCCGCCCACGATCGAGATGCCGAGCGGCTGGCGCATCTCGGCGCCCTCGCCGTGGCCGAAGGCGAGCGGCAGTGCGCCGAGCATCGCCGCCATCGTGGTCATCATGATGGGCCGGAAGCGCAGGAGCGCCGCCTCGTAGATCGCGAGGTCGGGCCTGCGTCCGTGAGCGCGCTGCTGATCCAGAGCAAAGTCGATCATCATGATGGCGTTTTTCTTCACGATACCGATGAGCAGGATGACGCCGATCAGGGCGATGATGCTGAACTCACTGTGGAACAGCAGCAGCGCGAGCACCGCGCCCGCTCCGGCGGAGGGCAGCGTCGAGAGGATGGTGATCGGGTGGATGTAGCTCTCGTAGAGTATCCCGAGCACGATGTACACCGCCGCGAGCGCCGCGAGGATCAGGACCGGCTCGCTGGAAAGGGACTGCTGGAAGGTCTGCGCCGTGCCCTGGAAGCTGCCGTGGATGTTCGCGGGCATGCCGATCTCGGCCATGGTATTGCGGATCGCGGTGGTGGCCTGACTGAGCGAAACCCCCGGAGCGAGGTTGAAGGAGATGGTGGCGGCGACGAAGTTACCCTGGTGGTTGACCGCGAGCGGCGTGTTGCCCGGACCGTAGCTGCTCAGGGATGCGATCGGCACCATATGCTCCGCGGCGGTGCTGTCGGCCGAGCCGGTGGACACCGCGCCGCGGCCGGTGTTGGCGAGGCTGTTGGTGGCGAGGTTGCGCGCCGTGTCCTGCGCGATGGTCGTGGCGGTAGTCGCCGAGGAGGTCTGCGCCGAGGTCACGGTACCGGCCACCGCCTGCGTGGACTGGCTGCCGCTCACGGTGCCGCCCGCGGTGCTCACCCAGATGCTCTGCAGCGCATCCGGGCTCTGCCAGAACTCGGGCGCCACCTCCATGACGACGTGATACTGGTTGAGCGCGTTGTAGATGGTCGAGACGTCGCGCTGGCCGAACGCGTCATACAGCGTGCTGTCGATCTGCGCCGGGTTGAGCTTAAGACGCGCGGCGGTGTCGCGGTCAATGCTCAGCCCGATCTGCAGGCCTGCCTGCTGCTGGTCGGAGTTGACGTCGGTCAGCTCCGTCACGTGCTGCAGAGCGTCCGCGAGCTTCGGCGCCCACTTGTACAGATCCGCGACGCTGTCGGCCTGCAGGGTGTACTGGTACTGGGCGTTGCTCTGGCGTCCGCCGACGCGGATATCCTGCTGCGCCTGCAGGAACAGGCGCGCCCCGGCCACCTGGTTGAGCTTCGGCCGCAGCCGCGCGATCACCTGGTCCGCCGACAGATCCCGTTCGGACTTGGGCTTGAGAGACACGAAGATGAAGCCGCTGTTCACCTGGCCGCCGCCATTGGAGCCGCCGCCGGTAAAGCCGACCACGGTATCGACGGCCGGATCGGCCTTCACCAGCGCGATGAACTGCCGCAGCTTCTGTGACATCGCCTGAAACGAGATGGCCTGATCGGCCTGGATGCCGCCGCTCAGGCGGCCGACGTCCTGTTGCGGGAAGAAGCCCTTGGGGATGACGACGTACAGGTAGACGTTGAACACCACGGTCGCGCCGAGCATGACCATGACGAGTGCCCGGTTGCGCAGCGCCCAGCGCAGCGAGCGGGCATAGCCGTTCGCGAGCACCTCGAAGGCACGCTCGCTCGCGTGATAGACCCGGCCGCGCAGTGCGGGCTGCTTATGGCGGATCAAGCGCGAGCACATCATCGGCGTGGTCGTGAGGGAGACCAGGAGCGACATGAGCACCGCGACCGAGAGGGTGACCGAGAACTCGCGGAACAGACGCCCCACGACGCCCCCCATCGCCAGGATGGGGATG
>DATBBQ010000091.1:0-17425 GCA_036270915.1 Steroidobacteraceae bacterium | reverse complement strand
CTGCCGTGCCTACGTCTGCCCCGACCCTCTGCCGGACTTAAGCGGGCGGGGCCTCGATCCGGTCACGGTGCCGGAAAAGTCCGTGTTCCTCGTGTGCTCCTACGAGGCCGACGAGCCTTACGAGGCGGTCTTTGCGGCCTTCGCACGCCTGCGTGAGCGCGGCTACCAGCTATTCGTCTCGGGCAATTACCGGCGCGCTCAGATCGACCCGGCCCGCTTCCCGTGGGTGCGCTTCCTCGGCTACGTCTCCGAGGCCGAGTACTACTCGTACCTGCGCGCGTGCTCCGTGGTGCTCGATCTCACCACGCTCGAGGATTGCCTGGTGTGCGGCGCGTACGAGGCCATGGCCGCCGGCAAGCCACTGGTGCTCTCGCGAACGCGCGCGCTGGCGCAGTATTTCGGCGCCGCGGTCGTGCTCACGGACAATACATCGGAGGCGATCATCGCCAACGTCGAGCAGGCGCACTCGCAGCGTCTTGAGCTGCCGCGACGCGTCGCCGACTGGATCAGCGCCAACGACCGCTACATGGGCGAGCGGATCGCCACCCTCAAGCGGCAGCTGACCACCCTGCGGGGCGTGACCGCCGACGAGCCTTCGGCCTAGTGGACCTGGAATGCGGACGGCGCACTCGGCGCCGCCGCCGTGCCCCCGGCGGTAACCGAGAAGCCGGTGGCGCTTACGCTGCCGGAGGAATCGACCACGAACAGGTACGCGCTCTGGCCCTGGCTGAACTTACCGAGGTTGACCGTGGTCGTGATGGACCCGTCGCTCCAGGCGCTCGGAATCTGCACCTCGACGATGCTCGCCTGGCTCAGCACGGGCTTGTCGGCGAGCACCACGCGCGCGAGCGTCGTGTCGACGTAGACGTCGTCGTAGTAGCGCCAGTTGTTCGGATAGCCCTGCATGCGGGCGTAGCCGCCGACGCCGAGGGTGCGCGTGTTGCCGGGATAGGTGTCGGTCGGACCGCGGTAGTTCATCACCAGCTTGCCGTTCTCCCAGATCGTGACGTAACCGTCGTTCTGGCTGCTGGCCTTGAAGGCCATCTCGATCTTGGCCCACTTGCCGGCCATGGGATTCACGGCCGCACCCCACCAGGCGTTGTGTCCGTTCAGGTCGGGATTGTGCAGCGGCGTACCGGTCTCAATGGTCCACTGCGCACCGGTGTCGAAATTGCTGTCCGGGTGCGGCGGTCCGTAGCAGGTGTACCAGCTCTGGTTGTCCGCGTAGGGATTCTCGCCCAGGGAGTAATCGAAGATCTTCCAGTTGTTGTCGCCCCCGAAGTGCCAGGCGGTGTCGGCGACCTGATACCAGCTCGCGTAGAAAGTAGCCGGGAACGAGGGCACGGTCAGCGTCTTGAACATGATCACCGCGTAGCCGGTGTTCGCTCCGGTGTTATCCGCGTGCGCTCCGGCGATCAGACGGGTGTCGTGGCTGTGCGGCGGGTTCACGCCCCGCACCACCGGGTAGTACTGCGTGTTGAAGCCGGGGAGTCCGTCGGGCCAGGCGCCGCCCCAGTTGTCGGTGATTCTGACCGAGGTCGCGTTGTCCCAGACCCAGGGGGCCGCCTTCGGCTTCGAGCCGAAGCCCGCGCCGCTGATCGTGACGGTGCCGTTGTGGTCCATCGGGCCGCTCAACTTCGTGATGGTCGGCGCTGCCAGCACGCCCGCACTCGCAGCCAGCACAGCGCATCCCAGGGTGATCCTCAAAATCGGAAGGGCGCCTGCCTGCCCCCGCGGCCACGAGCGGTTTCGCATTACTTCGTCTCCATATTCTTCGAGAGCCTGAGAACCTCACGCGCACGTCCACACATCACACGCGCGGCGGGTCCGCCTGTCACATACAAGATCCGTGCCCGCAGACGCCCCCGCACGATGCACGCTAAGCTGCTGTTGCAGCGACTTTTTTTTCTGGACCCGTTGTAAGAATGAGTCGCGTCGTCGTGACGAACCGACACGACGCCGCTGACGCTGCGGCCATATGACCGGATGTCCTTGTAATTGCTAGGGAATTGGCGCGTCGCAAGGACCCGACACTCACCGACGCCTCCGCGGCGCAGCAGTCGGCGCGCGCGCGTCGCCTGAGAGCTGCGAAGGAACTGTCCTACAGGCGAATCAGCGCAAGTCCTGCCGGCGCTCATGGCCGGGCAGCCGTGTCGCCAAATGGCGAGCCGGTGAGCCTCGACCTGCCGTCCTCGCCGGTGGGATCTTGCGGATACATGCGACTTAATTAGAGTGGCAAACTGCCGGCGCGAAGGATAGTGAGCGCGTCACAAGGAGAACGGCCCGTGCACCTCGCCATCGACCGCCAGGCCTGCTACCGCCTCTATTGGAGAACCCTGCAGCCGAAACTGGCGCCCGGCCTGCGCGACTCGCAGCAGGTCTACGAGGAGGTCCTGACCGCGTCGGCGCGCGGCACGCAGCGCTGGCTCGACGTCGGGTGCGGACACCGGCTGCTTCCGCCCTGGCGGCTCGACGCGGAACGCGCGCTCGTCGCGCGCTCCGGGATGGTGGTCGGGGTGGACTACGATCACCTCTCCCTCACCAAGCACGAGACCCTCTCGCACCGGCTGCGCTGTGACATCGGACGGCTGCCGTTTCCCGACGGGACCTTCGACCTCGTGACGGCCAATATGGTCTTCGAGCACCTCGACAAGCCGGAGCAGCAGCTGCGGGAGATCTACCGGGTACTCGCCCCGGGCGGGCGTCTCATCTTCCACACGCCGAACAAGTTCGGCTACTCGACGCTGCTCGCGCGCCTCATCCCCGAGGCGGTCAAGGACAAGGTGGTGTACTTCCTGCAGCGCCGCGCCGAGGAGGACGTCTTTCCCGCGTTCTATCGAACCAATTCCCGCTCCGCCATCCGCCGGCTCGCCCGGCTCGTGGGCTTGCGCGTTGTGGACATAAGACTGATCTGCTCTTCCGCGCAGCTTATAGTCATCCCGCCGCTGGTCGTGTTTGAATTGCTGTGGCTGCGCATGCTCATGTCGAAGCCCGGAAAGTCGCTGCGGCCGTATTTGATAGCCATACTGGAGAAGCCGGCCTAGCCGGCATCCGCGCGCCCAGGGCTTCCCTGATCCGCGTGGGTGCGCCGCCCGGCGCGCCCGGCGTCGGCGCAGGCTGGCGCGGGCAGGGCCGGCCGCGCCCGGTTTTTCTGATCAGAGGCTTATGACTGGCGACCCGATCGCGATCCTGTTCGTCATCGACTACTTCTATCGTACCGGTGGCACCGAGAAGCATCTCGTGCAGCTGATCAGCGCGCTGCCGCGCGAGGAGTTCCGCTGCGCAGTCGTCGTGTTCGATCTGGGGGCCAACCCGTTGCTGGATGAACTGCGTCGGCGCGGTGTCCCGGTCCTGCATGTCCCGGTCGGGCGCGAATACGTACCGAATGCCCTGCGGCGCGCCTGGCAGCTGGCGCGCCTCATCCGCCGCGACCGCTACGACCTCGTGCAGACCTATCACCAGAAGGCCGATACCTACGGAGCGCTGATCGCCCGCAGCGCGGGCGTGGCGCGCCTCGTATCGAGCAAGCGCGACACGGGCGAGCTGCGCAAGCCACTGCACGTGTTCCTCAATCGCCGCCTGCGCGGCCTGTTCGACGCGTTCATCATGGCCGCCGACGGCGTGCGCACGGCCGTGATGGCGCGCGACCGTCTGCCCGCCGAGCGCGTGCACACCATCTACAACGGCGTCGACAGCCGCCGCTTCGTGCCGCCCAGCGCGGCCGAGCGGCATGAAGCGCGCGCGCGTCTCGGCTTCGATGACGATGCGTTCGTGGTCGGTATGGTGGCCGGATTCCGGCCGGAAAAGAATCACGAGATATTCTTCGCCGGGCTGATGCAGTGCGCGCCGCGGATTTCCAGTCTGCGCGTACTCGCCGTCGGTGGCGGCCCGTTGCTCGAGAACTTCCGCGGCGCGCTGGCCAATACCGTGCTCGCGGACCGCTGCGCGTTCGTCGGGGATGTGGCCGACGTCCTTCCCTACCTGTGGGCGATGGACGTGGGCTGCCTGACGCCCGGGTCCAATGAGGGATTCTCGAACGCGGTGATCGAACAGATGGCCGCCGGCCTGCCGATGATCGTGAGCGACGTCGGCGGCAATGCCGAGGCGGTTCACGATGGCGTGAACGGGCTGGTGATTCCGCCGCACGACGCCGCGGCGGTCGCCGGCGCCGTGCTGCGCCTCTACGAGGATCCGGCGCGCCGTGCGGAGATGGGCCGCGTTGCGCGGGAGCGGGTGGAGGCGGAGTTCTCCCTCGAGCGGATGGCGGCGGCACACGCCGAGCTCTACCGCGCCCTCTGTCGTCCCGCGGGCGCCCGATGAGCGTGCAGCCCGGACAGGAGCCGCCTGCGTCGGACGTGAAGCCCTACTGCGAGATCACCGGCTTTCAGGGCTTTGAGGGCGAGATGCTGCGGTTGCGCAATACCAACCGCGACAACCCCGAGACGCTTGCGTTTCTGCGCTGGCGGTACGAGCGCGCACCGGACGCACCCGAGCCGCTGCTCTTCTGGCTCCTGTCACCGCAAGGGGATCGCATCGGCATGGCGGCGGCGATCTTCCACGCCTACTGGGTGAACGGGGAGCGGGTCCAGGTCGCGGTGATCGGCGACATCTCCGTCGACGCCACGTGGCGCGGTCGCGGACTGGGACAGCTGCTGCTGCGCCATATGAGCGCGCATCTCGGCGAGCACTTTCCGCGACATCCGGCCCTGGTGATCCCGACCGACAGCGCACGGCGTGCCTTCGTGAAGATCGGCTGGACCACCGCCGCGGCCCTCGCGCCGCTCGTCTACTTGCTGGATCCGGCCCGCTACCTGCGGCCCGTCGTGCGCAGCGAGCGGCTCGCCCGCGGTGTCGGGCACGCGGTGCGTGCCGGTGCGCGTCTGCTCGTGCGGCGGTACGTGCGCCCGGGAGACGCGTTGTCGCTCAGCCAGGCGCCCGAGGCCTCCTTCGATGCACTCGTGCGTCAGATCTCGGTGCACGCGGCCGTGCGCGACAGCGCGCGCGAGGCGCTCGAGTGGCGCTACGTGCGTCACCCGCATACCCAGTTTGTCTTTGCGACGCTGCGGCACGCGGGCGAGCCGCGCGGCTATCTGGTGTTCGAGGAGAGCACGCTCAGCGGCACGTGTTCGATCTACGACCTGTTCGCGAGCAGCCCCTCGGACCTGCGCGCACTGCTCGCGCTGTTCATCCTGCGCGGGCTGGCGACCCCGGGGCTCGCCAGCGTGCGCGTGCTGCTCGACGAGCGGCACCCGTGCCGCGCGCAGATCCGCCGCCTCGGCTTCATCTCCCGTTCCCCGGAGACGGTGCTCCAGGTCCACTCGCGTGACGGCAGCGCCGAACGGATCGCCTGGCGCGTCAGTCAGGGGGACAAGGACACGTGACGGACGCCGGCACCCTCGAGCGCGAGCGCGGCACGGCCGCCCTGACGCTGCGGCGCTGGAGCCGGGAGGAATGGCTCGCCCGGGAGGCCGACTGGAACGCTCTGCTGGCACGCGCGGCCAGCGATTCGCTGTTTCTCTCCTGGGAGTGGCAGACGAGCTGGTGGCGACACTTCGGCGACGGACTCGGCCAGGAGCCGCAGATCCTCGCTTTCTCGCGCGGCGCCGAGCTCGTCGGGCTGGCGCCACTTTACCGACGGCGGGTGGTGCGCGGCGGTTTCCTTCCCGCCCGCTCCGTGCAGGTGATCGGCCTGTCCTGGCGTGAGCCGGGGCCGCTCATCTCCGAATATCTCGACGTGATCGCGCCGGCGGCGGATCTCGCGGCGGTGCGTGAGGCGTGCCTGTGCAGCCTGCTCGCCGATCCGGATTGGACGGAGTTCGTCATCGGCCTCACCGCGAGCGGCCCGCAGTGGCGCGCCGCGCTCACGCAGGTCGCGGCGCGCGAGGGGTCCTACCTGCGCGAACTCGACCGCTCGATCACCTACCAGGCGGATCTGCGCGCCGGCTTTGCCGCCTATCTGAGTGGCCTGCACCAGTCGACGCGTCGCAGCCTGTGGAATCTGCGCCGCCGTCTGGCGGTGGGCGGGGAAGTGCGGATCGAGCAGCTGACCGGCGCGGATATCGAGGGCGGCTTCGAGGATCTCAACCGCCTGCATCGCCTGCGCTGGCGCAAGCCCGCCTTCGCAGGTCGGCGACTGCAGTTTCATCTCGAGCTCGCGCGGCGGCTCGACGCGCGTGGGGAACTGGCGCTCTCGCGTCTGCGCGTCGGCGGACAGACCGTGTCGATGCTCTACGACATCCGCAAGCCCGACCGGCAGTACAACATCAAGATGGCCTTCGACCCGCGGCTGAGCGGGCGCATCTCCCTCGGGCTGCTCCACCTCGGTTACGCCATGGAGGGCGCCGCAGATCGGGGCGTCGCCGTCTACGACTTCCTGGCCGGTCCGGGGCGCAGCAGCGACTTCAAGCGCCTCTTGAGCCAGGAGCGTCACGAGCTGAGCTGCGTACAGATCCTGCGCGGCCCGGTGCTGGCTTCCCTCTACCGCTGGCGCGATCGTGTGCGCCAGCGCGCACCCAGGCCCTCAGGAAGCGCGCCGTGAGGAGCCCGCCAGCGAGCCGAGCGCCGCGCGCATCCAGCGCGACTCCGGGGAGGTGAGCGTCGCGCGCAGAAACGTGGCCGCCGAGCGCAGGCGTCGACCGCCCTTGCGGTGGTCGTAGGCGATGGCCGCCAGATTCTCGGCGATCAGCCGGTCGATCTGCCGGCGCGCGGCCCGCTCGTTCCAGCGGGCACGCTCGCGTCGCAGGACGGTGATGCGGCTGAGTGCCTGTCTCACTCCGGGTCGAAAGCTGAGGCTCCCCGGGCTGACGCGATAGGCGTGTCCGATCCTGTCGCTGTAGAGGGCCGCGCCGTGGTGCGCGAGGCGGAACCACAGGTCCCGGTCCTCGGAGTAGGTCAGGCTCTCATCGAAGACCCCGACGCGTTCGAGCGCGCTGCGCCGCAGGACGACCCCCGAGGTCCCGATGAAGTTCTCGTGCAGCAGCCCGCGCGCGAATTCTGGCTGCGGAATGAGGCGCCAGGGTTCGGCCGCCGGCAGGGCGCTGAGGGTCCGGAACACCGGGTACCCCGCAAGGGTGGCCGCCTCGAGCACCCGTCCGCCGTCGTCGATGCGCTCATAGTCGGCGAACGCCACGCCCGCCTCGGGATGCGCCTCGAGCGCCCTCACCGCCAGGGAGAGCTTGTCAGGCTTCAGAAGATCGTCCGCATCGAGGAGGGCGATATAAGGCGCGCGTGAGCGCGCGATGCCGACGTTGCGCGGCCGCGACGGTCCCCCGCTCGGCTTCTGCGTAATGACCAGCATGCGCGGATCGGCGATGCCCCGGGCGATCTCCAGTGAGCGGTCCGAGGAGCCGTCGTCGATCACCAGAAGCTCGAGATTCTCGAGATCCGACGCGAGCGCGGAGCGAATGGCCGATTCGAGGTGAAGCTCGGCGTTGTACGCCGGCATGACGATGCTGATCAGGGGCAGGGGCTGTCCGGGCAATGCGGCGCTCATGCAGGCCGTCCCGGGCGCGGGCGCCGGAACACCTCCTCGAGTCGCCGCACCACCGCCTCGCGATCGTAGAGCGTCGCGGCGCGCTCGCGGGCGGCGCGGCCGACCCGCGCGGCGGACCGCGGATCGCGCAACAGCTGCACGCAGGCGTCGGCCAGCGCGAGCGCCCCATCGCGCAGGAGGATTTCCCGCTCCGCCTCGAATCGCAGGCCCTCGGCGCCCAGCTGCGTGGAGACCACGGGCTTCGCGTAGGCGGCGGCCTCGATGATCTTCACGCGAGTACCGGAGCCGTGGTGGATCGGGCAGCACACGAGGCGTGCGCGGCGGTACCACTCCTGAAGATCGTCGACGAATCCGAGGAAGCTCACGCTCGGGTCACGAGGGGGATAGGACTGCGTGAGCTCCGCGCCGCTGCCGATGATTGCGAGCCGCGCCTCCGGCACCTGCTTGCGCACGAGTGGCCAGATCGACGCCACGAGTTCATCGACCGCCTGCGCGTTGGGACGGCTGCCCATGCTGCCCACGAAGAGCACCAGCGGCTCGGTTGACTCGTCGCTGCCGAGCGCCGGGAAGGCCACGCTGTTGGGAATGACCTCGACACGCCCGGGACCGGCGAAGCGCGCGAGGTAGCGCCGGTCGGCCTCCGAGCACACGAAGGTCGCGGTGGCGCGGCGCGCCGCCTGCGCCTCGGTGAGCATCAGGCGCGGCACCTGCAGCAGCCGCCAGCGCTCGTTCGGCCAGGTCGGGTCGCGCCACAGGCGCCGCGCCCACGCGACGTGTTCGATGTCGTCCATGTCGAAGAAGATCGGCGCCCGGACCGCGATCTTGCGGCGCATGAGTACACACAGTGCCGACAGGCGGTGCGCGAGGATCACGTCCGGCCGCGTCGCGAGCGCCGCGTCCACCGCGGCCACGGCCGCCTCGTTGGCGAGCGGTCGCGCGATCGCGTGCGCGTTGAAATCGAAGATGCCGCGACCGAAGCGCTCCCAGGCCCCGGGCGGCTCCTCCTCACGGGCGACCGCAGCCAGCCGCAGTGACAGCGGCGCGCACCACTGCGAGCGCAGCTGCCGCTCGTGCTCCAGAAGCTCGGCCGGGGTGCGCTGCAGGTCGGGCGGGACCAGGAACAGACATTCGACGTGCTCCACCACGCGCGCGAGCGCCTGTACCTGGGTGCCGAGCCGCTGATACACGGCGTGCACGCGCGTCGTGTCGAACGGGAAATAGCGCGATATGACCAGCCCGGAGCTCATGCGGTTAGCCCACCACCTCGACCCGGGGGATCGGTACGACGAAGCGCGCGGCCGGGCCCAGTTCCTTGCCGACGGTGGCGAGGATCTCGTCCTTGAGATTCCACGGCAGGATCAGCACGTAATCGGGGCGCGCGGCGCGCAGCTCGTCCGGGTGCAGGATAGGAATGTGCATGCCGGGCGTGAACTTGCCCTGCTTGTAGGGATTGCGGTCGACGGTGAAGTCGAGGAAGTCGCGGCCTATGCCGCAGTAGTTGAGGAGCGTATTGCCCTTACCCGGCGCGCCGTAGCCGACGACGCGCTTGCCGGCTCGCTTCGCGGCGATCAGGAATTCCAGCAGCGCACGCTTGGTCTCGCGCACCCGTTCGGCGAAGGCCTCGTAGGTCGCGAGCCGCCCCAGCCCGTGTTGCTGCTCACGCGCCTGCAACTCCCGGGCGCGCGGCGTAAGCGCGGCGTGCGGATCCTCCGCGTGCCGGGCGTAGATGCGCAGGGAGCCGCCATGCGTCGGCAGGCACTCGACGTCGTACAGGGTCAGTCCGTGGTGGCGAAACACCTCCCCTGCGGTCGTGAACGAGAAGTAGCTGAAGTGCTCGTGGTAGATGGTGTCGAATTGATTGTGCAGCAGCAGCTCCAGCAGATGCGGGAACTCCATCGTGATCAGTCCGCCGGGACGCAGGAGCAGCTTCAGTCCGGCCACGAAATCGTTGAGGTCCGGGACGTGTGCCAGCACGTTGTTGCCGACGAGCAGATCCGCATGACCGAAGTCCGCCGTCAGTTCGCGAGCCGTCGCGGTGCCAAAGAACTTTTCCAGCGTGGGAATGCCCTTGGCGCGGGCCACCGCGGCGATATTGGCGGCGGGTTCGACCCCGAGGACACTGATCCCGCGTGCGACGAAGTGCTGCAGGAGATAGCCGTCGTTGCTCGCGATCTCGACCACGCGACTGTTCCGGCCGATGCCGAAGCGCTCGATCATCTGCTCACAGTAGGCGCGCGCGTGCTCGACCCAGCTCGTGGCGTAGGAGGAAAAGTAGGCGTACTCGCCAAAGATGCGCTCGGGGGCGACGAACTCCTCGAGCTGCACGAGAAAGCAGCGCGCGCACACGTACGCGTGCAGCGGATAGAACGGCTCCATCGCGCCGAGTTGCTCGCGCGTCACGTGCGTCTGGCACAGGGGTGACATTCCCAGGTCCACGAACGTGTGCTGGAGGGGTTGTGCGCAGAATCGGCAGCGTGACACACCGGTCATTCTGTCAGTCCGTTCCTATTGACAATAGTCGGCCACGCCCTACAGGGCCGTGCCCGCGGGCTCGGTAGCGCCGCGGACTGTCGTTCTGAGTGCCGATTCGTGGGTACTTCAAGCGTCCCCGCGGTTGGAATCGAATATCCTTGGGAATTAACGATAATATAAGGTCCAAGGGACAAGGCGTGCGGGGATCTTGTCATCTCGCAGCGGAAAATTACTGCTCGCCCGTCGCCGCCAACAGCTAGGGAATTTCGCGCGGAATACACACCGTGGGTGAATGGCTATCCGAGATTTGGCGCTGTCGGGAAATTCTTTACTTCCTGACATGGCGCGACGTGAAGGTGCGTTACAAACAGGCGGCACTGGGGGTCGCCTGGGCGGTACTGCAGCCGCTCTTCACGATGGTCATCTTCTCGCTGACCTTCGGGAAACTCGCCAAGATGCCGAGCGACGGCATCCCGTATCCGCTCTTCTCGTTCTCGGGGCTGCTGCTGTGGACGTACTTCTCCGTCACGCTCGCCCAGGTGGGCAACAGTCTCGTCACCAACTCGAGCCTAATCACCAAGATCTACTTTCCACGTGTGCTGCTGCCAGCCGCAAGCTCCCTGGTGGGGGTGCTCGACCTCCTGGTGGGCTCGGTGTTCCTGCTCGGTCTGATGGTCTACTACCATCAGTCGATCCATGTCGGCTGGATGCTGCTGCTCACGCCACTGTTCGTCGCTGAGACCGCTATCCTGGTCATGGGCACCGGCATGCTGCTGGCGGCGCTCAACGTGCGCTACCGCGACGTCAAGTACACGATTCCGTTCGTTACGCAGGTCGGACTGTTCGTGAGCCCGGTCATCTACCCCGTCAGCTTTTTCCCCGTGCGCTACCAGTCCTGGCTGGCGCTAAATCCGATGACGGGAATCATCGAGGGGTTTCGCGCCTGTCTGCTCGCCATGCCCGTCAACTGGGGGCTGGTCGGCGCATCCTGGGTCATCACTCTTTCCCTGCTCCTGATCGGCGGTCTGCACTTCCGCAGCACCGAGCGGGTATTCGCGGACATCGTCTGAATGCGGGCATACTCGGGCCATGGCTGAATCCGTCACCGTCGAAAATCTCTCGAAGCGCTACGAACTCGGGGCGCTGCAGCAGGAGACGCAGCTGCGCGATCAGATCGTGCATTTCCTGCAGGCGCCGTTCCGGAGGCGACGTCCGAAGGAGACCCTCTGGGCGCTGCGCGACGTGTCCTTCAGTGTCCAGGAAGGCGAGGTCGTCGGCATCATCGGTCGCAACGGCGCCGGCAAGAGCACGCTGCTCAAGGTTCTCTCAAAGATTACCTTTCCGACGTCCGGGCGGGTGCGCACGCGCGGTCGGATGGCGTCACTGCTCGAGGTAGGGACCGGCTTCCACGAGGAGCTGACCGGACGCGAGAACGTCTACCTCAACGGCTCCATTCTCGGCATGAAAAAGCGTGAAGTGGACGCCAGGCTCGCCGCGATCGTGGAGTTCTCCGGGGTCGAACGCTTCATCGATACGCCCATCAAGCGCTATTCGAGCGGCATGCGCATGCGTCTCGGGTTCTCGGTCGCGGCGCACCTGGAACCCGACGTGTTGATCGTCGACGAGGTCCTGGCGGTCGGCGATGCGGCCTTTCAGAAGAAATGCCTGACCGCGATGCAGGATCTGCGCGGCGGCGGACGCACCGTACTGTTCGTCTCGCACAACATGGCGGCGGTGGAGAATCTGTGCACGCGCGGTATCTGGATCGCGAACGGCCAGGTGCGTCTCGATGGGCCGACTCATGAGGTCATCGAGGCCTACATGAACTCCTTCAACTCGGCCGAGAGCACCGGCAGTGAGCTCACTTCGGTCGATGGCCGCCGCGGCAGCGGTGAGATCCGCTTCACGCGCGTTGAGTTTCTCTCCCCGAAGCGCGAGCCGCAGACCGTGACCCGCAGCGGCAAGGGGGTCGTGGTACGGCTGCACTACCACGCGAACGAGCCGATCGAGCGCCCCTGTTTCGGCTTTCGCATGCACTCCGATCTCGGCACCCTGGTCACGGACTGCAGCACCTGGCTGCACGGCATAGACATTCCGGAGGTACCCCCCGGCGACGGTTACGTCGAGCTCGAGATCGACGCCCTCAATCTGCTGCCGGGCCGTTACTTCCTCACGCTGTGGGTCGACTCTGTGCTGACGAAGAAGATCTTTGAGGCGCTGGAGAACGCCGTCCATCTCGATGTCGAGGAGGCCCCGGTGTACAACTCCAGCCGGCGCATCGATAACCGCTTCGGCCTGGTGTTCTTTCCGCAGCGCTGGCATCTCGACGGCATCTCGCGCCCGGCGCGGCTCGAGGTGACTCCGGCCGCCAACGGCTGAGAGCTCGACGCGGCGTCGCGCGGCGACGGCATCTCGCACATGCGGGTCTTCCTCACGGGGGTGAACGGCTACATCGGCGCGGTGCTCGCGCCCTACCTGCATGCCCGCGGCATGCAGATTCTGGGGCTCGATACCGGCTACTACCGTGACGGCTGGCTCTACAGCGACGACCGCGAGCTCGCGATCCAGCCGTACACGCTGAACAAGGATCTGCGGCGTATCACCGTCGAGGATCTGACGGGCTGCGACGCGGTGGTACACCTTGCGGAGCTCTCCAACGATCCGCTCGGGCAGAACAACCCCGAGGTTACCCACCAGATCAACCACCATGGCTCGGTGGCTCTGGCGCACGCGGCCATTAGGGCCGGCGTCTCGCGTTTTGTGTATACCTCCTCGTGCAGCGTGTACGGAGCCGGCAGCGGTGACTTTCTCGACGAGTCGGCCGCCGTCACACCCCAGACCGCCTACGCGCACTGCAAGGTCCTGGTCGAGCGGGACCTCGTAGCCCTGGCCGGGGCGGCGTTTACGCCGGTCATCCTGCGCAATGCCACCGCCTTCGGTCCCTCGCCGCGCATGCGCTTCGACATCGTGATCAACGACCTGTGCGCACTCGCCTGGACCACCCAGCGCATCGCCATGACCAGCGACGGCAGTCCCTGGCGCCCCGTCGTGCACGTCGGCGACATCTGCGAGGCGGTCTACTTAAGTCTCATCGCGCCCGCGAGCGCCGTCAGTGGCAAGATATTCAACGTGGGGCAGAACTCTGAGAATTATCGGGTGCGGGAGCTTGCGGAACTGGTAGCCGGTGAGTTTCCGGGCTGCACGGTCACGACGGGCTCTTCGCAGGGCGACAACCGCAGCTACCGTGTCGATTTCACGCGCATCGCCCGTGAGCTGCCCGGATTCAAGTGCCGCCACACCGCGCGCGACGGCGTACGGCAGCTGCACGCGCTGTTCGAACGCATCCAGATGACGCCGGAGACCTACCGCTTCCGCGCCTTCACCCGCCTGCGGCAGCTCGAGTACCTGCAGGCGACGCGGCAGATCGATGCCGAACTCTACTGGCGCTGACA
Source organism: Steroidobacteraceae bacterium (assembly GCA_036270915.1). Lineage (GTDB taxonomy): Bacteria > Pseudomonadota > Gammaproteobacteria > Steroidobacterales > Steroidobacteraceae > 13-2-20CM-66-19. The sequence continues at coordinate 4,009 of DATBBQ010000091.1, read as the reverse complement.
TGCAGTTCGAGACCCTGGGCCTGGCGGGCGCCGCTCTCGTGCACATGGAGCGCCACGAGGACGAGCGCGGCTTCTTCGCGCGTTCGCTGTGCGCGCGCGAGTTTCGCGAGCACGGCCTGCCGGCCGAGTTCGTCCAGGCGAGCGTGTCCCTCAGCCACCGGCGCGCCACCGTGCGCGGACTGCACTTTCAGTGGCCGCCTTCTTGGGAGGGCAAGCTCGTGCGCTGCCTGCGCGGGGCGATCCACGACGTGCTGCTCGACCTGCGCCCCGAGCAGCCGACTTACCTCGAGCATCGCGCGGTGGTCCTCGACGAGGACAACCGCGACGCCGTTTTCGTTCCCGCCGGCGTCGCGCACGGCTTCCAGACGCTGCTCGATCACTCCGAAGTGCTCTACCAGATGACCGACTTTCACGCCGCGGAGCTCGCCTGCGGTGTGCGCTGGAACGACCCGGCGTTCGCGATCCGCTGGCCGGTGGAGCAGGGCGTCGTCATTGCGCAACGCGACGCCGGCTATCCGGACTTCGCGCGCCCCGCGTTTGAGGGCGAGCTGGCGCGCCGGAGCGCGGCGGCGCGGGGTGCGCCGCCGTGATGGACGCGCGCGTGCACGCACCCGAGGTGAGCGAAGGGCAACGCCTGCACCACCTTGCGGCGCGGCTGTACCCGATCTGCCGCAGCATTACCGGCGCGGGCGTGCGCCAGAGCCTCGCGCTCATCCGCGAGCGCATCCCGCTGGTCGTGCACGAGGTGCCGAGCGGCACCCGGGTCTTCGACTGGGAAATCCCGGACGAGTGGAACATCGAGGACGCCGCGGTGTTTGCCGCCGACGGGCGGCGGGTGATCGATTTTCAGGCGCACAACCTGCATATCGTCAGCTACTCCGAGCCGGTGCGCGCCACCATGACGCTCAAGGAGCTCGCCCCGCGGCTGCACGTGCAGGCCGAGCACCCGGAGTGGATTCCCTATCGCACCAGCTACTACCAGCGCAGCTGGGGATTCTGTCTGAGCGCGCGTGCGCGTGCGGGGCTCGCCGAGGGACGCTATCGCGTTGAGATCAGGAGCTCCCTCGCGCGCGGCGCGCTGACCTACGGGGAGCTGAGCATCCCGGGACGTTCGAAAGAGGAGGTCCTGCTGTTCACGCACGTATGTCACCCCTCGCTCGCGAACGACAACGTCAGTGGCATGGCGGTCGCGACCGAGCTCGCCACCTGGATCGCGGGCGAGCCGCGTCGATTCACTTACCGCTTCGTGTTTGCACCGGGCACCATCGGCTCGCTCACCTGGCTGAAGCGCAACGAGTCGCGGCTGCGCCGCGTGCGCCACGGCTTGGTGCTCGGGCTGCTCGGTGACCCGGGGGCGCTCACCTACAAGCGCACTCGCCACGAGGGACGCGAGATCGACGACGCCGCGGCCTACGTGCTCGCCGGGCAGGGCAGCGTCATTGCCTTCTCTCCGTATGGATACGACGAGCGCCAGCTGTGCTCGCCGGGGTTCGACCTGCCGGTCGGTCGCCTGACACGCTCGGTCAACGGCGGCTACCCCGAGTACCACACCTCCGCCGACGATCTCTCTCTCATCACGCCCCAGGCCCTCGCGCACAGTCTGGCCGCGTGCCGCGACATCGTCACGGTGCTCGAGGCGAACGAGTACTACGTCAACCGCAAACCCAAGGGTGAGCCGCGGCTCGGCAAGCGCGGACTGTACGGGACGCTCGGGGGCGGTGCGCCCGAGGAGCGCGAGCAGGCTCTCCTGTGGATGCTCAATCAGTCCGACGGACGGCACTCGCTGCTGCAAGTCGCCCGCCGCTCCGGCATGCCGCTCGCGACCCTGCGCCGTGCCGCCGAGTCCTTGCGCCAGGCGGGCCTGCTGCGCGTGGCGCGCGCCACGCGCAGTACCGGCACGTCGGCGTCCGGCCGAGCCAGCCGCAAAACCCATGCCAGCAAAGTGAGGCGCCGGCAAACATGAAAGTCGTGTTGTTCTGTGGGGGTCTGGGTACGCGCCTGCGCGAGCACTCCGACACCATTCCGAAGCCGCTCGTGAACATCGGCAACCGGCCGCTGCTGTGGCATCTGATGCGCTACTACGCGCACTTCGGCCACCGCGATTTCATTCTGTGCCTCGGCTACCGCGGCGACATGATTCGCGAGTACTTCCTGAAGTACAACGAGGCGATGTCCAACGATTTCACCTGGCGCGACGGCGGCCGCACCGTGGAGCTGCACAGTCACGACGCGCAGGACTGGAACGTCACCTGCATCGAGACCGGTCTGCACAGCAACATCGGCCAGCGCTTGCTGCGCGCACGCGCCTATCTCGGCGAGGATGCGGAATTTCTCGCCAACTACGCCGATGGCCTCTGCGACGTGCCGCTGCCGCAGATGATCGCCGACTTCCGCGCCAAGCAGGCGCTCGCGAGCTTCGTCGCGGTGCGCAGTCCACTGAGCTTTCACGCCGTCCAGGCCCGTGCCGACGGCACCGTGACCTCGCTGGGAACCGTGCAGGACGTCGACATGCGAATCAACGGCGGCTTTTTCGTCCTGCGCCGTGAGATCTTCGACTACGTGCACGAGGGCGAGGAGCTCGTCGAACAGCCCTTCGCCCGGCTGATCGCCGAGCAGAGACTCAAGGCTTACAGCTGGGACGGCTTCTGGCAGTGCATGGACACCTACAAGGACAAGATCACCTACGAGCGCATGGAGGCCCGTGGCGACTGCCCCTGGAAGGTGTGGCGGGATACCGGTTGAGACAGGGCGGCTATGAAGGCGGCGGCCCGCTGCGCCGGTTGCGCCTCGGGGCGCGCAGCGAACGCGAGCGCCCGGGCGCTCAGGGTGTCGTAGAGCGAATGATCGTCCCACAGCGAGCGCAGCGCCCGCACCCAATCCTCGATCGGCGCGTCCGGCGGCACCAAGATCCCGCCCGGACCGACCGATTCGGGCAGGGCAGCGCGATCGGTGGCCAGCACCGGGATGCCGGAAGCCTGCGCTTCTGTGGCCACCCGGCCCCAGGTCTCCTCCCAGCGGCTCGGCATCAGCAGGATGCGCGTGCCGGCGTAGACGCCGAGCATGTTGGTCGTAGCCTGCCGCCAGGTTACGTTGTTCAGGCTGCGGGTGGCCGCGCGCAACTGATCGACGAACTCGTCGTCCGCGTGCCACGCCTCGAGGAAGAGGAACGGGATGTCCGGGCAGGCACGCGCCAGCTCGAGGGCGATCTCACCGCCCTTGATCTTGCGCGGATTGACCATCGTGACGTAGCTGCGGGTCGTCGCCGTGCGGTAGGCGGCCGCATCGACGAGCGGCGGCACGACGGCCGCCTCGCGCCCGAGCAGGCCCTGCAGAACTTTGGCCGTATAGGCCGAGTTGGCGAGCAGCGGCATCCCGTCGAGCTGGGTGAAGTCGCTGCGTTTGCGCGCCGAGACCAGCTCGTGGAAGTAGAACGAGGTCGGCACGCGGGTGCGCGCGCACTCGGCCGCCACCGCGAAGGCGGCCTCGGCGCCCTGCACGACCAGGACGTCGGGCCGGAAGTCCTCTACCACCTCCGGCAGGCCGCGCCCGGGATCGTAGCCGCGATACACGGTCGCGCCCCGGTAGCTGCCGCGCGGGAACCTGCGCCCGCTGAGGCGGCTGGCTATCCGGTTCCTAAGCCATACCCCGTCATGCTTGCCGAGCTCGCATATGACCGCGGCCTCGTGTCCCATGAGCGCCAACTGTCGGCACAGATCGAACGTGGTCGTCTCGACCCCGCCGAGCAGCTGCGGCAGGTACGGCCTGGTATGGACAAACAATACGCGCAACAAGAACTCCCGCTAGATGCGGCGCCGATAGCGGGCGGTCGCCCGACTAAGCCCGTGCGCCCCCGCGCCGCTGCGGGCCGTCCCGCGGCGATTCCTTCTCCCCATGAGTGACCCCTCTGCGCCCCCGGTGAGTGTCATAACGCCGGTCTACAACGGCGCCGATTACCTGCGTGAATGCATCGAGAGCGTGCGCGCACAAACTTACACTAACTGGCGCTACA
>DATBBQ010000090.1:0-14359 GCA_036270915.1 Steroidobacteraceae bacterium | reverse complement strand
TGACCCGTATCCGTTGGCGGGCCAGCAGCTGCCGTGTTTCCTCGCCGGCGAATTCGTCCGTGAGCCGCGTGCCTTCGATAACGTGAGTCCCGTAGACGGCCGCGTGATCGCGACGGTGAGCGAGGCGGACTCCAGCTCGGTCGACCGCGCGGTGCGTGCGGCGCGTGCGGCGCTCTCAGGCCCCTGGGGGCGCATGACGACGGCCGAGCGCGTCGCCCTGCTGCGCAAGGTCGCCGCGCGCATCGAAGAGCGCTTTGCGGAGTTTGTGGCCGCGGAGATCGCCGACACCGGCAAGACGCTGAAGCAGACGACGACGCTCGACATCCCGCGCGGCGCCGCCAACTTCCGCTCGTACGCGGATCTGCTCCTGGCGCGCGGCTCGGAATGCTTTGAGATGGCGACCCCGGACGGGCGCGGCGCGCTCAATTACTCGCTGCACCGCCCGATCGGTGTGGTGGCCGTCATCGTTCCCTGGAACCTGCCGTTCCTGCTCATGACCTGGAAAGTTGCGCCGGCGCTTGCGTGCGGCAACGCGGTGATCGTGAAGCCGTCCGAGGAGACGCCCTCCACGGCGACGCTGCTCGCGCAGGTGATGCACGAGGTGGGCATGCCGCCGGGGGCGTTCAACCTCGTGCACGGCTTCGGACCCGGATCGGCGGGCGAGGCGCTCGTGAGTCACCCGGACGTCAACGCGGTCGCCTTTACCGGGGAGACCGCGACGGGGGCGGCCATCATGCGCAGCGCCGCCCCGAGCGTTAAGGCCCTGTCGTTCGAACTCGGCGGCAAGAACCCGGCGCTGATCTTCGCCGACTGCGACCTCGAGGCGGCACTCGCCGGGACCATGCGCTCGGTATTCTCCAACTGCGGCCAGGTGTGCCTGTGCTCGGAGCGGGTGTACGTCGAGCGGCCGCTGTTCGAGCGCTTCGTGGCCGCGCTGACCGAGCGCGCGCGGCGGCTGCGTATCGGTGGCCCGTACGAGGAGCCGGACCTGGGACCGCTCATCTCGCGCGCCCACCGCGAGAAGGTGCTCGGTTACTACCGACTCGCGCGCGAGGAGGGCGCCGAAGTGCGCTGCGGCGGCGGCGTCCCGGCCTTTGGCGATGAGCGCGACGCGGGTGCCTTCATCGAGCCGACGGTGCTCAGCGGGCTCGCCGAGGATGCGCGCTGCGTCCGGGAAGAGATCTTCGGACCGGTGTGCCACGTCGCGCCGTTCGATTCCGAGGAGCAGGCGATCGCCCTCGCCAACGACACGCGCTACGGGCTGTGCGCGGCAGTGTGGACGCAGAACCTCGCGCGCGCGCACCGCGTCGCGCGTCAGATGCAGGTGGGCACGACCTGGGTAAACGACTGGTACCTGCGCGACCTGCGCGTGCCCTTCGGCGGCTCGAAACTCTCGGGCATCGGCCGCGAGGGCGGCATGCACTCGCTCGCGTTCTTCTCCGACACCATGAACATCTGTGTGAAGCTCTGACATGGCGCCCGGCGTGCACACGTCCGCGGGCGTCGCTGCGGCGAGCGCCGTGCTCGCGGGCAAGGCGCGCCCGCGCGGCGCCTACCCGCACTTCCGCCGCGCCGGGGACTTCATCTTTGTCTCGGGCACCAGCTCGCGGCGTGCCGACGACTCCATCGCCGGCGCCGAAGCACTCGTCGACGGCAGCTACCGCCTCGACATCGCCGCCCAGACGCGCGCGGTGCTCGAGAACGTGCGCGATATCCTCGCCGCCGCGGGCGCCGCGCTCGGTGATGTGGTCGAGGTGAGCACCTTCCTGGTCAACATGCGCGATTTCGACGGCTACAACCGGGTCTACGGCGAGTTCTTCGGCCCTGATGGCCCGGCGCGCACGACGGTCGCGGTCGCGGAGCTGCCGCACCCGCAGCTGCTCATCGAGATCAAGGCGATCGCCTACCGCCCGGCGGGGCGCGCGCCTTGAGCGTCGCGAACTGAGGAGTACAGGCTTGAGCGTCATCGACATCCACTCGCACTTCCTGCCGCGCACCTGGCCGGACCTGGCGACGCGCTTCGGCGGCGCGTGGCCGTGGCTCAGGCACACCGCCCCCGGCAAGGCCATGCTGATGTTCGGCGACAAGGAGTTTCGCCCGGTGACCGCCGCCTGCTGGGACGCGAGCGTGCGTCTTGAGGACATGGATCGCGACGGCGTCGACGTGCAGGTCATGTGCGCCACCCCGGTGCTGTTCGCCTACCAGCGCCCGGCCGAGCAGGCGCTCGAATGTGCCCGCATCTTCAATGACGCGGCGCGCGAGATCTGCGCGCACGCGCCGCGGCGGCTGAAGTCACTGTGCCAGGTCCCGCTGCAGGACACCGAGCTCGCCTGTCGCGAGCTCAGCCGCGCGATGGCCGACGGCCACGTCGGCGTGCACATCGGCAACCACGTCGGCACGCGCGACCTCAACGACGAGGGGCTCATCAGCTTTCTCGAGCACTGCGCCCGCGAAGGCGCGGCGGTGCTGGTGCATCCCTGGGACATGATGGCCGCCGAGCGCATGGGCAAGTACCAGCTGCCGTGGCTGGTGGCGATGCCGGCGGAGACGCAGCTGTCGATCCTGTGGCTCATTCTCTCCGGCGCCTTCGAGCGGCTGCCGCGCTCGCTCAAGCTGTGCTTTGCCCACGGCGGCGGCAGTTTCCCCTACCTCCTCGGGCGCGTGGACAACGCCTGGCGCAACCGCGACCTGGTACGCGAGGACTGCCCGCGGCTGCCCTCGACGTACGTTGACCGCTTCTACGTGGATGCCGCGGTGTTCAGCGGTGACGCCCTGAGTTTTCTGGTGAAGACCATGGGCGAGGACCGGGTCATGCTCGGCTCTGACTACCCCTTCCCGCTCGGCGAGCAGCGCGTCGGCAACCTCATCCGCTCGCACGAGTCGCTGCCGGCGTCGATGCGCGCGAAGCTCCTGGGCGAGAACGCGGCGCGCTTCTTCGCGCTCGAGGGCGCGCCGGCCGCGCCGGCCCTGCCGCTGCAGACCCGACGCAGCGCCTGAGGAATCGCGGCGCGCGGGCGCCGTGCCCCGTTATGATCGGCGCCGGTCGTTACCCCGAGAGCGCCGCGCATGTCTTCCGCCCACCTCGAACGCTGGATCACCCGCAAGTTTCGCCTGCGCCACGTCGAGCTGATCGCCGAGGTGCATGCCTCGCGCAGCATCCTCAAGGCGTCGCGGCGTTTGAACCTGAGCCAGCCCACGGTGACCAAGGCGCTGCAGGACATCGAGTCCACGCTCGGGCTGAAGCTGTTCCAGCGGACCAATCGCGGCATCGAACCGACCGCGTACGGGGAGATTTTCGCCCGCCATGCCAAGATCGTGCTCGCCCAGTTGCGCCACGCGGCCGAGGAGCTCGAGAGTCTGCGTGCCGGCTACAGCGGCAAGGTGACGGTCGGGACGCTGCTGGCCGCCGCCGCCAGCATCCTTCCCGACGCCATTGCCTTGCTGAAGAAGGAGCGTCCCGGAGTGGCGATCAGTGTCAGCGTGGGCACCTACGATGTACTCATGCCGGCGCTGCTCGCCGGGGACCTGGACATGGTTCTCGGGCGGCTGCCGGAGGAGGGACGCAGCAGCGCCCTCCTGTACGAGGAGTTCTACGCCGAGCCCGTGTGCCTCGTGACACGCCGCGGTCACCCCTTGACGCGCAGAAGACGCCTGGAACTGCGCGATCTCACCGCAGAGCCTTGGCTGTTGCCCCTGCCGGAGACTGACCTGCGCCGTCAGGTCGAGCGCGCGTTCGTCGAGGCCGGCGTGCCGCTGCCGCGCAATGTGATCGAGTCCGTCTCGATCCTCACCAACCGGGTGCTGCTGCGCAAGTCCGACAGCATCGCGGTCATGCCGTATCACGTCGCGCTCGATGACGTCGAGGAAGGCCTGCTCGCCCTCCTGCCGGTGAAACTCAAGTCGGTCGACAGCCCGGTCGGGGCCATCTTCCGCGCCCCCGGGGAGCTGCCGCCGGCCGCGACCGCCTTTCTCGCCTGCCTGCGGCTTGCCGCGAAGGACGTACCCAAGCCGCGCCTGCCGCGCGGTTGAGGGATCACCTAGGCGGCCGGTCCGGGAGTCTCCTTCGCCGGTGCTGTCCTGCGGAACATGCGACGCAGGAAGCGCACCGCCAACCAGCAGAACAGCGCGAGCAGGGCGACGGCGACGACCGGGGCGAACAAGGCGAGCAGCGAGAAGCCGAGCGCGCCGCCCAACTCGCCGGTCGCGACGAGCGGGTTGCCGAGTCCACCGGTGAGCGTCGCCGACTTCACACGCAGGAGCGAGGTAATTCCCTGGGTGAGGCCGGCGGCGCCGCCCCCGGCGATGACCGCGGTGGTCCACTTAACGAGCGGCGGCAGGTCGGCCATCACCGCGGCGGCGACCACGGTGCCGGCGATCAGGGCCGCGGGCGCCGCGAGCACGTCGAGCAGGTGGTCGACGCCGGGGACGTAATACGCGCAGATCTCGACGAGAGCCGCCACCGCCAGCGTGAGGACGGCGGGGGCCGTGCCGAGCCACTGAAGGCCGCTGCTGAGGGTCAGGTGGCCGCTGTAGGCGGCGATGCTCAGGATGAGCATCGGCAGGAAGACGCGAAAGCCCACCGCGGCCGCAAGTCCCACGCCGAGCGCGATCGACAGGGCAAGCTCCGCTCCGCCGAGGTGGGGTAACGTGGGCATCGCAGTTACGATAGTGGAGCGCCGGCAAGACTGTCGAGTCGCACGCCCGCGTTGACGCTCGCGCTGCGTCCGGGGACGATGGCCGCGTGGACACCCGCAACCCCCACCTCACGGCCCTGGTGCGTGTCCCCGCGGACTCGATCGCGGGCTGCGAGCTGAGCTACCTCGCGCGTGCGCCGATCGATGTCGCGCTGGCGCGTCGCCAGCACCTGGCCTACGTGCACGTGCTCGCGGAGCTCGGCTGTCAGATCGAGTGGCTGCCGGAGCTCCCGGAGTATCCCGACGGGGTGTTCGTGGAGGACACCGCGGTCGTCGTGCCAGAGCTGGGAGTGCTCACGAGCCCCGGGGTCGCCTCACGCCGCGGCGAGGTGGGCTCGGTCGCGAGTGCACTCGCGGCCCACGGGCGTACCGTTGCGCTGCGCCCGCCGGCGACACTCGAAGGCGGGGACGTGCTGCGGATCGGCCGCGCGCTGTACGTGGGCACTTCCGCGCGCAGCAACGCCGCCGGCGTGGCCGAGCTCGCCGCGGCGCTCGCGCCCTTTGGTTACGAGGTCCGCGCGGTGGCCATGCAGGGTTGCCTGCACCTGAAGAGTGCGGTGACCTTCATCGCGCCGGACCTGCTGCTCGCCAACCCCGACTGGGTGGACCCGGGGGCCTTCGCCGTGGCTCGGGTGATCACGGTCGCTGCCGGGGAGGAGTTCGGCGCTAACACGCTCACCGTCTCGGGCACCACGCTGGTGAGCGCGGAATTCCCGCTCACGCGACGGCGCCTGGAGCAGGCCGGGATTCGCACCCGCGCGCTCGACGTGCGCGAGCTGCACAAGGCGGAAGCCGCGCTCACGTGCCTGAGTATCCTTATCGAGCCGGCCTCAGGCGCGCACCGCCTCGGGCAGCGCGCCTAGGAAGGCGCTGACTTCGGGCTCGGTGCCGATCGTGATACGGCACCAGCTCGCAAACGGCGGGAACAGTCGCCCGACCAGGATGTTGCGTGCCTTCATGCGCTGCGAGAACGCCTTCAGCGGCACGCCGGTGTCGAAGAATACGAAGTTGCCCTCCGGCTCAGCGTAACGCAGGTTCAGCCGCGTCAGCTCGGCGGTGATGCGCGCGCGGCTGGCGAGGATGCGGCGGCGCGTGTCGGCGCGGAAGGCCTCGTCCGCGAGGCTGGCGCGCGCGGCACGCACCGCGAGGATGTTGGGAGTGGTCATGCAGGTTGCACGCAGCGTTTTCGCCAGATCCGGACGGGTGACCGCGTAGCCCAGGCGCAGGCCCGCCATGCCGTGGATCTTGGAGAAGGTGCGCAGGATGACGACGCGCCGCTCACCCTTGACGAGATCGCTCACCGACTGAACACCCGCGCCGGTGGTGAAGTCCATGTAGGCCTCGTCGACGATCACCGTGACGTGCGGCGGGATCGAGGCCACGAAGGCGCGGATCTGTGCCGCCGGCACGGCCGTGCCGGTGGGATTGTTGGGATTACACAGGTAGAGCGCGCGGGTGCGCTCGCCGAGCGCGTCGCCCATGGCCGCGAGGTCGTGACGCAGCTGAGCGTCGACCGGTACGAAGCGCACTACGGCGCCCGCGCGACGCGCGTACTCCGGCAGTTCGAGGTACGTCGGCTCGGCGGCGACCAGCTCGCCGCCCTCGCGGGCGCACAGTAGCCCGAGCGCACACAACAGCTCGCCCGAGCCGGTGCCGATCGCGATGTTCTCGGGCTCAGTGCCCTCGTGGCGCGCGAGCGCCTCGGTGAGCGCCTTGAGCTCCTCGTCGGAAGGGTAGCGACAGCCGTCGGCGATCGAGCTCGCGACCGCCTCGCGCGCGGCCGGAGAGGGCCCGTAGGGGTTCTCGTTCCAGCAAAGTACGATGGGAGCTGTACCCGGGGTGCGTGCGCTGGCGAGTCGCAGCGACCACGCGGGGCCCGCGAGCAGCAGGGCGGACGCGCTCAGAAGTTCGCGGCGGTTCACGCTCATAAACCTGCTCCCAGCATTTCGCTCCCACTCACTGCCGCGGCCAGGGTGCCCACGGCCGAACCATCGGCTCTTGGGAAGAGGGAGTATATCGCCGCGGCGCATAACGCCGCTCGCAATCAGGGGGTCGGGGAGCGGTCTCGCCCGGTCTCTCCTAGTACGCCCAGCAGTGCGGGGGCGATCCGGTCACTGAAATCAAGCGCGCCACTGGCATTCAGATGGAAACCGTCGGCAAATTTCGTCGGTGACAACGCACCGGGGCGGTACGGAATCAACACCTGTATCCCGAGGGCGCGCGCTCGCGCCGCGATTTCCGGAGCGATGTCTTCGGTGCTCAGTGTCGGCGGCACGAGGTAGATGAACTCAGAACCATGCTCTTGGGCGACATCGCGCAGGCGGCTCAATCGTTCAATGGCACGCCCCAGGGTCTGCTGGTTGGGCACAATTGGCAGCGGAGCGACGTCGGTCAGATGGGCGGCGAGCACATCTGCCCGCGGCAGCCATTGCTGCAGCACATAGTCGCGAATGCCGTTGCGCGCCCCGAGCCAGGCACTCTTGCTGGCAAAGAAATACGCGCTGGCCGTCATCATGTCGAGCCGGCCATCCCGAACTACTCCGGGCAGATCGCGTGTCTGCAGCAGCCAGTAGGCAAAGACGTCGCCGTCCGTGCCGTTCGATAGCAGCTGCCGTGCGGACATGCACAGCACGACCGCCGTGGGGCGCGCACCCCGCGCGTACAGTCGTCGCAAGCCATAGAGCCAGTCGAGGTAGGTGGTGCCCTCGATCGGGTAATAGGTCACAGCGTACCGCGGCTGCAGACGCTGCTGCAGTTCCTGGCGGTCGACCCCCTGCGCGAGGAGCGAGTTACCGACCAGGAGCACGGTGGGCGCCCCGCCGGCGCTCCGCGCAGTCAACGCCTCCGCGCGGGTCGCATCCTGCACTATGCGTCGCTGTGTCGTGCTGATGCGCGGCAGCACTGTGCGCATGGCAACCTCCAGCGCCACGAAATAGACCGTCATGGCCACCAGCAGCACCGCGATCGCCCAAGCCGCGGCTTTGGGATCAGAAGCGGAAGTAGATGAACGCATTGGCCTGGTTCGCTCCCATAAGCGTTATCAGCACGCAGAACAGCAGTCCGATTGCAACCCTGACGTGAAGGCTGCGATCAGCGAACAGATACTCGGTCCCCTTCGCCTCCAGCTGCAGATCAAGCGCCAGTAACAATCCGGCGATGACCGTGAGGAACACCAGCGCAACACCGTACACCGGCTGCCATTGCCAGCTGCCCAGTGCAACCAGCTGGGCGAGGGCGCCATGCAGTGAGGGCTCGCGGAAGAAGATCCACGCGACGCACACCACGTTGAAGATGAAGATACGCCGGAGCCATCCGGCCAGTTTGTTTCGTGCGTCGCTAACCTCACGCTCGCCCGCGATCAGCCGCTCCACCGCGAGCCCGCCGCCATGAATCCCGCCCCAGATGACGAATGTCCAGTTAGCCCCGTGCCACAAGCCACCGAGCAGCATCGTCGTCATCAGGTTGAGATAGGTACGCACGCGGCCCTTGCGGTTCCCGCCGAGCGGTATGTAGAGGTAATCGCGCAGCCAGCTGCTCAGGCTGATGTGCCAGCGGCGCCAAAAGTCCTGCAGACTTTGCGCCAGATAAGGCTGGCGGAAGTTCACCATGAAGTGAAATCCGAGCAGCTGCGCGCTGCCCCGGGCGATGCTGCTGTAGCCGCTGAAATCCCCGTATATCTGCCACGCAAAGGCGTAAGTGCCGAGCGCCACGGTGGCGAGGTTCGGCGCGCCGAAGTTCCCGCTGAAGGCGGCGTTGGCGATCAGCGCGCAATTGTCGGCGACCACCACTTTGCGAAACAGTCCCTCCAGTATCAGTAGCAGACCGTCGAATGCCTTATTCGCATCCCAGGTACGTGACTGCTGGACCTGGGGCAACAGGTGCGAGGGGCGCTGAATCGGCCCGGCAATGAGGTGCGGGAACAAGCTGACGAACAGGGCGTAGTCAACCAGGGAGCGAGCCGCGCGCACCTTACCGTGGTACACATCGACGATATAGGCGACCTCCTGAAACGTATAAAAGGAAATGGCCGGGGGCAGCACGATGCTCCAGAGGGTGTGCGGCACGTTCTTGAGGCCGACGTAAAGGGCCAGCTCGGCGAAGGAGTCGACGAAGAAGTTGAAGTATTTGAAGAATCCGAGAAAGCCGAAATTCACAACCAGCGACAGCGTGAGCAGCATGCGCCGCCGCGCCGGGTTCGGTGAATCCTCGAGCCCTCTTGCGACGAGGAAATCCACCACCGTGGATGCCCCCATCAACAGCAGGAAGCGCCAGTCCCACCAACCGTAGAAAAAATAGCTCGCTCCCAGGAGGAAAAGGTTCTGAGCGCGCAGCCGCAGGCGCCAGTACACGAGCACGACCAGCGCCAGGAATACGATGTAGACGGTTGAATCGAAATACATGCGGTAAAGCCGCGGACTTTCCTGGGCAGTTAAGCGACATAAGGCGCGACCGCGCACAAATTCTTGAGAATCGCGCGTGTTGGTCAGCGTACCAGACTCGCAACCCGCCAGTGCAGCGCGTCACGCGGTTGAATTGCGTGACTGCGCGTAGTTCGCGCGAAGCTAGGCCGCCGCCATCAAGCGCGAATGGAACTTCTGCAAGTCCGGGCGGCGCGAGCAGTGCGGCTGGGCGCGCACGCGGTTAAAATCGCTGAAAGGCAGGCCAGTGGACACTTGTTCAGAGCCAACGCTAGACTTTCCGGCATGAACGCACCGTCAGGCACGCTCGCACTTAAGATCGCCTCTCCGACGCAGCTGCTGTTGGAGCGCTGCGGCGGTGCTGCCTGCCCGATTCATCCCTTGTGGCTGCGCGAGCGCTGCCGGGATGCCGTCTCCATGGACCTCAAGACGCAGCAGCGCTGGACGGACCCTTCCGACTTCGACCTGGAGCTGACGATCGTGTCGGTCACGCAGCCCACCGCCGGCAGCCTGCGGGTGAAGTTCAGCGACGGTCACGAGACGACCTTCAGCGCCGCGGACATTCTCGAGGAGGCTGCACTCGAGCCCAACAGCCACGACTGCCCGCCGGCGCGCCTGTGGAACGGGACGCTGGCACCCCTGCCGCGCGTGCACTGGCGCGCCGACGCGGAGGAGGACGAGCGGTGCGCCTGGCTCGAGACCTTCCTCTCTCTGGGCTTCGTGATCTTCGAGGGCGTGCCGACCGAACCGGGCACCGTGCTCGAGATCGGCGCGGCCTTCGGCTTCGTGCGCGAGACGAATTTCGGCGCGCTGTTCGACGTACGCTCGACTCCCGCGGCCACCGACCTTGCCTATACCTCGGTGTCGCTCGATCCGCACACCGACAACCCCTACCGCGCTCCGGTACCGGGCATTCAGCTGCTGCACTGCCTGGCCAACGAGACCAGCGGCGGACTGTCGACGCTGGTCGACGGCTTTGCCGTGGCTTGCGCGCTGCGCGAGGCTGACGCGGAGGCCTTCGCGGTCCTCGCCGCAACCCCGGTACGCTTCAAGTACGTCGACGGCGACACTGAACTCACCGCGAGCGCGCCGCCGATCGAGCTGGACGTCACGGGGGCGCTGCGGGCGATCCACTTCAGTCCGCGGCTGGACTTCGTGCCGCTGCTGCCGTTCGCGCGACTGCAGAGCTACTACCGCGCGCGGCGCGAGTTCGACCGGCGGCTGCGGGCGACGGACTTCGAGCTGCGCTTTCTGCTGAAGGCCGGTGACCTCGTGATGTTCGACAATTGCCGTCTGCTGCACGGGCGCACGGGCTTTGACCCCGCGGAAGGCCTGCGGCACCTGCAGGGCTGCTACATCGACATCGACGGTCCGCGCAGTCAGTACCGCGTGCTGCGCCGCCGGAGCAGTCAGGCCGCCGCCGTGAGGCGCAGCGCGTGAAGCGGCTGGTGAGCTTCCGGCGGATGCAGGACGGCACGCGCGAGGACTACCTGCTGCTTGATGAGGCGGAGAAGCGCTACGCCGAGGGCCTCGGCGAGCGCGTGCTGGAGGCCCTGCGCAAGCTCGATCACTCGCTCGAGGGGTATCCGGTGAGTCGCCTCGGTCACTCGCTGCAAGCGGCGACCCGGGCGCTGCGCGACGGTGCGGACGAGGAACTCATCCTCGCGGCTCTTACCCACGACATCGGTGACGAGCTCGCCCCGTACAACCACTCCGAGTTCGCGGCCGCCATTCTGCGCCCCTACGTGCGCGCCGAAGTCAGCTGGATCGTCGCGCAGCACGGCCTTTTCCAGAACTACTACTACGTCCACCATCTCGGCGGCGATCGTCACGCGCGCGAGGGACTGCGCGATCACCCCTGGTACGAGGCGTGCGTGCACTTCTGCGCGGCGTGGGATCAGTGCTCCTTCGACCCGGACTATCCCGGCGAGCCGCTCGCGACCTTCGAGCCGCTGGTGCGGCGCATCTTCGCGCGCGCGCCACACGATCCGCGCTATCTCGCGGGCGCCTGAGGGCAGTTCGCCGCCGCGCGCCGCTATTGCGGCCGTGCGGGCACGTCCCAGCGCCAGTCGCGCACCAGCGGCATGTCCTCCCCGTAGCGCGTGATGTACTGACGGTGCTCGATCAGGCGGTTCTGCATGTCCTCCTTGAGGTAGTCGGCGCGGTCGCCCAGCTGTGGCAGCCGGTCGATGACGTCCTGAACCAGGTGAAAGCGGTCCAGATCGTTGAGCACGGTCATGTCGAAGGGGGTAGTGATCGTGCCTTCCTCCTTATAGCCGCGTACGTGCAGGTGCTCGTGGTTGCGGCGTCGGTAGGCGAGACGATGGATGAGCCAGGGATAGCCGTGGAAGGCGAAGATGATCGGGCGGTCGCGCGCAAAGAGCGTCTCGAAGTCGCAGTCACTGAGACCGTGCGGGTGTTCCGTGTCGGGTTGCAGGCGCATGAGATCGACGACGTTGACCACCCGCACACGCAGCTGCGGCAGCGCCGCGCGCAGGATCGACACGGCGGCGAGCGTCTCCAGCGTCGGCACGTCCCCGGCGCAGGCCATGACCACGTCCGGCTCCGCGCCGGCGTCGTTACTCGCCCAGCTCCAGATGCCGATGCCTTTGGTGCAGTGGGCGACCGCTTCGTCCATGGTCAGCCACTGCGGCGCGGCCTGCTTGCCGGCAATTACAACATTCACGTAATGGCGGCTGCGCAGGCAGTGGTCCATCACCGACAGCAGGCAGTTCGCATCCGGCGGCAGATAGACGCGCACGATTTCGGCCTTCTTGTTGACCACGAGGTCGATGAACCCGGGATCCTGGTGGGTGAAGCCGTTGTGATCCTGACGCCAGACGTGCGAGGTCAGCAGGTAGTTCAGGGATGCGATCTTGGCGCGCCACGGCAGGTGCGCGGAGACCTTGAGCCACTTGGCGTGCTGGTTGAGCATGGAGTCGACGACGTGCACGAAGGCTTCGTAGCAGTTAAAGAGCCCGTGACGTCCCGTGAGCAGGTAACCCTCCAGCCAGCCCTCGCACTGGTGCTCGCTCAGGACTTCGAGCACGCGTCCCTGGGGTGCTAGGTACTCGTCATCCGGGACGCGTGTGGCGTCCCACTGTCGTGCCGTCGCCTCGAACACCGCGGTCAGGCGGTTGGAGATCGTCTCGTCCGGTCCGACGATGCGGAAGTTGCGTTGCGCTTCGTTGAGGCGCACGACGTCGCGCAGGTAGGTCCCCAGGACGCGCGTCGCCTCGGCATCGGTGGCTCCCGGCGTGGGCACGACGACCGCATACTTCTCGAACTCGGGCATCACCAGGTCGCGCAACAGCAACCCGCCGTTCGCGTGTGGATTGGCGCTCATGCGGCGCTCGCCGCGCGGCGCGAGCGCGCGCAGCTCGGCACGCAGCCGGCCCCGCTCATCGAACAGTTCCTGCGGCCGATAGCTGCGCAGCCACTGCTCGAGCGCGGCGCGGTGAGCCTCATTGGTGCGCGGGTCCGTGATCGGCACCTGGTGCGCGCGGAATGTGCCCTCGATTCGCTTGCCGTCGAGTTCCTTGGGTCCCGTCCACCCCTTTGGGCTGTCGAGGATGATCATCGGCCACCGCGGCCGTTCGCTTCCTCCGCGCTCGCGCGCCGCGGACTGGATGGCGCGCAGCCGGCTGATGACTTCATCGAGGGTTGCCGCCATCAGGGCATGCATCTGCCGCGGCTCATCGCCCGAGACAAAGTGCGGCTCCCACCCGCAACCCTCGAGGTACTGCTGCAGTTCCGCGCGTGGAATGCGTGCCAGGACGGTCGGGTTTGCGATCTTGTAGCCGTTCAGGTGCAGGATCGGCAGCACGGCTCCATCACTCTGCGGGTTTAGGAACTTGTTCGAGTGCCAGGCGGTGGCGAGTGGTCCGGTCTCGGCCTCACCGTCGCCGATGACGCAGGCGACGATCAGGGTAGGGTTGTCGAACACCGCACCGAAGGAGTGGCTGAGCGAGTAGCCGAGTTCTCCTCCCTCGTGGATGGAGCCGGGGCACTCGGGCGAGACGTGACTCGGTATACCCCCGGGGAAGGAGAACTGTTTGAACAGCTTCTGCAGACCCGCCACGTCCTGTGAGATCTCCGGATAGATCTCGCTGTAGGTTCCCTCGAGGTAGGCGTTGCCGACGAGGGCCGGACCGCCGTGACCCGGACCCGACACGTAGATCATGTCGAGGTCGTGCGTGCGGATCGCCCGGTTGAGATGCACGTAGATGAAGTTCTGCCCCGGAGTCGTCCCCCAGTGTCCGAGCAGCATGCGCTTGATGTGTGCGGGCGCGAGTGGCTCGCGCAGCAGCGGGTTCTCCTGCAGATAGATCTGACCGACGGAGAGGTAATTGGCGGCCCGCCACCAGGCATCGAGCAGCCCCAGTTCCTGCTCGGTGGGTGCTGCCACCGCATCGCTTGTGTCTGCGCTGTGCATGGGTTGTCCTCGAGTCTCGCGAGCGTCACTGTAGCCGACGCCACGCAGCCCCCGCATGACAGTCCTCTTGCACGCCGTGTCGGTGTACGCGCGGGACCCGTGCCTTTGGCGTTGCCGCAGGACGGGCGACGGCGCTTCGATTATCCTCGTTCGCAATGCCCGAGAACTTCGCATCCGGCTCATCGGTCCTCGTGCTCAACGCCGGCTCGAGCACGCTCAAGTGGTCCGTGCTCGCGGAAGAGACCGGCACGACCGTGGAGGGCGGCAGCCTCGACTGGCAAGGTGACCCGGCTCAGCGAGCCGCCCAGCTGCGCGCGACGTTGCATTCGCTTTCCGGCCTTAGGGCGGTCGGTCATCGCATCGTGCACGGCGGCACTGAGTTCCGGTCAGCCGTCGTCATCGACTCTCGCGTACGGCGGGCGCTGGGTGAGCTGCAGGGTCTTGATCCCCTGCATATGCGGCCGGCGCTCGCCGGTATCGACGCAGTGAGTGAGGCGTTTCCCGGTGTCGCGCAAGTGGCCGCGTTCGACACGGCCTTTCACGCCAGCATGCCGGAAGCGGCGGCCGGCTACGCGCTGCCCTACGAGTGGAGTGAGCGCTGGGGTCTCAGGCGCTTCGGCTTTCACGGACTGAGCGCCTCGTACAGTCTCTCGCGCGTGCGGGCGCTGCTCGGGCGCACGCCGGCGAAGCTCATCATCTGCCACCTGGGAAGTGGCTGCTCGGTCACCGCGGTCGCCGACGGACGCTCCGTCGACACCACGATGGGCTTCACGCCACTTGAGGGCGTGATGATGGCCACCCGGTCGGGCTCC
>DATBBQ010000089.1:0-8169 GCA_036270915.1 Steroidobacteraceae bacterium | reverse complement strand
ATCAACCAGGCGGGGCGCCAGGTCATGCATCTGCTGCAGCGTCTGAAGAATGAGCTGAAGGTGAACACCACCTGCGGCGCCTCCAACGTGAGCTTTGGACTGCCGGCGCGCGAGGGCATCAGCGCGACCTTCCTCAGCATGGCGATCGCCGCGGGACTGACCTCCGCGATCATGAACCCGATGCACGTGGAGATCGTCAAGGCCTGCATGGCGGCCGACGTCATGATGGGGCACGACCCCGACTGCGCGCGCTGGATCAAGCGTTTCCGCGAAGCGCCGGTGCTCACCGCCTCGGGCGCGGCCCCCGCGGCCGCCCAGGAAGGCGCGGCACGCGGCCGGCGCGAGGGCGGTCACCGCCGCCGGGCCGCCACGCCTTCATGAGCGAACGCGACGCCCTCGTCGTCTTCACGCCCTCGGGCAAGCGCGGGCGCTTTGCGTTGGGGACGCCGCTGCTGCAGGCGGCGCGCACACTGGGGGTCGACGTGGACTCGGTGTGCGGCGGACGCGCACTGTGCGGACGCTGCCAGGTGCTCGTCATGGAGGGGGAGTTCCCCAAGCACGGCGTCACTTCCGGTGCCGCTCACCTCTCGGCTGTCTCGGCCGCCGAGGAGAGCTTCGCGCGGCGCCGGCCGCTGGCCGCGGGGCATCGCCTGTCCTGCTCGGCACAGATCCAGGGCGACCTGGTCATCGACGTCCCGCCGAACAGCCAGGTACACCGCCAGGTGGTGCGCAAGGCCGCCGACGCCCGGCCGATCACGCTCGATCCGGTCGTACACCTGCACTACGTCGAGGTGCGCGAGCCGGACATGCACGACCCCTCCGGCGACCTGCAGCGCCTGCTCGCCGCGCTCGAGACCGAGTGGCAGCTGAGCGGGCTATCCTGCGACCTCTACGTGCTGCAGAACCTGCAGGCCGCGCTGCGCAAGGGCGCCTGGAAGGTGACGGTCGCCGTGCACAACGGCTCGCAGATCATCGCCATCTGGCCGGGGCTGCACGAGCACGTCTACGGGCTCGCGGTGGACGTCGGCTCGACCACCATCGCCGGCCACCTGTGCGACCTCGAGTCGGGCGACGTGGTCGCCTCCGGCGGCCTCATGAACCCGCAGATCCGCTTCGGCGAGGACCTCATGAGCCGCGTCTCCTACGCCATGATGCACCCGGGCGGTGCAGCCCAGATGACGCAGGCCGTGCGCGGTGCGCTCAACACCCTCGCCGCGGAGGTCGCGCGCGAGGCGAAGGTCCCCGTGAGCGACATCCTCGAGGTGACGCTGGTCGGCAACCCGATCATGCACCACCTGTTCCTCGGCATCGATCCGGTGGAGCTCGGCGGCGCGCCGTTCGCACTCACGACGGATGAGGCGCTCACCTTCTGGGCGAGCGAGATCGGACTGGCGCTGCATCCGTGCGCGCGCATCTACACCCTGCCGTGCATCGCCGGGCACGTGGGGGCGGACGCCGCGGGCATGATCCTCGCCGAGCGGCCGGACCTGTCCGAGAAGCTGACGCTGCTGGTCGACGTCGGCACCAACGCCGAGATCGTGCTCGGCAACAAGCAGCGCCTGCTCGCCTGCTCGAGCCCCACGGGGCCGGCGTTCGAGGGCGCGCAGATCAGCTGCGGCCAGCGCGCCGCCCCCGGGGCGATCGAGCGAGTGCGCATCGATCCGGTGACACTCGAGCCGCGCTTCAAGGTGATCGGGAGCGACCTGTGGTCGGACGCGCCCGGCTTTGCCGAAGCGGTCGCGCGCACCGGCGTCACCGGCGTGTGCGGCTCGGGGATCATCGAGGTGATTGCCGAGATGTACCTCGCCGGGATCGTCAGCCAGGACGGGGTGATCGACGGTACGCTTGCCGCGCGCAGCGCGCGCATCGTGCCCACCGGGCGCACCTTCGCCTACACCCTGTACGAGGCCGCCGCGCCCCTGCAGATCACGCAGAACGACGTGCGCGCCATCCAGCTCGCGAAGGCCGCCCTGCACGCCGGCGTGCGGCTGCTCATGGAGCACCTCGGCACCGATCACGTCGATCGCATCCGCCTGGCGGGGGCCTTCGGCAGCCACATCGACGTCAAGTACGCGATGGTCCTCGGCATGATCCCGGACTGCGAGCTCGGCGAGGTCTCCTCGGCCGGCAACGCCGCCGGTGCGGGCGCGCGCATCGCGCTCCTCGACAATGCCTCGCGCGGCACCATCGAGGAGCTCGTGCGGCGCGTGGAGAAGATCGAGACGGCGATCGAGCCGAAGTTCCAGGCGCACTTCGTCGCGGCGATGGGCCTGCCGCACACGACCGATCCCTACCCGCACCTGCGCGCGGCGGTGCAGCTGCCTCCCCCGAAAGCCCCGGCGCTGCGCACCGGCGCACGCGGGCGCCGGCGCGCCTAGACGTTCGAGTCGGGGAAGGACGACTTGCGGCGCGCGATGTAAGCGAGCAGCGCCTCATCGACCGCGGGGTCGAGTGGCGGCGCCTCGTACTCGGCGAGCTGCTTCTTCCAGAGTGCGTTGGCGCGCGCGGCCATGTCCCTGGCGCCCTCCGCCTCCCACTGCTCGACGCTGTTGTTGTCGGCGAGCGGGGAGCGGTAGAAGGCGGTCTGGAAGTTGGCCTGGGTGTGCGCGCAGCCGAGGAAGTGCTTGCCGGGGCCGACCTCGCGGATGGCATCGAGCGCCTGACCGTTCTCGGAGAGATCCACGCCCGCGAGCAGCGTGTGCATCATCCCCGCCTGATCGGCGTCCATGACGAACTTCTCGTATCCCATGGCGAGCCCGCCCTCCAGCCAGCCCGCGGTGTGCAGCACGAAGTTGACCCCGGCGAGACAGGTCGGAATGAGCGTGTTGGCTGACTCGTAGGCGGCCTGCGCGTCCGGGATCTTGGACGCGCACAGCGAGCCGCCTGAGCGGAACGGCACGCCGAGCCGCCGGGCGAGCGCCGCCATGACGTACAGCACGAGCGCCGGCTCCGGGGTGCCGAAGGTCGGCGCGCCCGACTGCATCGAGAGCGAGGAGGCGAAGCTGCCGAGGATCACCGGCGCACCCGGGTTCACCAGCTGCGCGAGCCCCATGCCGGCGAGTGCCTCGGCCAGCGTCTGCGCGACGGTGCCGGCGACCGTCACCGGCGACATGGCTCCCGCGAGGATGAAGGGCGTGACGATGGTTGCCTGGTTGGCGCGCGCGTAGGTCTTCAGCGCCCCGAGCATGGTCGCATCCCAGGTGAGGGGCGAGTTGGCGTTGATGAGGCTGACGATGCAGGTGCGCGGCTTGCCGGTCGCAGGATCGGTGAACTCCGGGCCGAAGAGGATGCGCGTCATCTCCACCGTGTCCTGGGCGCGCTCCGGGTGGGTCACCGAGCCCATGTACGGCTTGTCGCTGTACTTCATGTGGCTGTAGACCATGTCGAAGTGGCGCTTGTTGACCGGCAGGTCGACCGGCTCACAGATGGTGCCGCCGGAGTGGTGCAGCGCCGTGGACACGTAGGCGAGCTTCACGAAGTTGCGGAAGTCCTCGATCTTCGCGTAGCGGCGGCCCTCGTCGAGGTTGCGCACGAACGGCGAGCCGTAGGCGGGGGCAAACACGGTGCGGCCGCCACCGATGACGACGTTGCGCGCCGGATTGCGCGCGTACTGGGTGAACTCGCGCGGTGCCGAGCGCTGCACGAGGCTGCGGCACAGGCCGCGCGGGAAATGCACGCGCTCGCCGCGCACGTCCGCGCCGGCCGCCTTCCACAGCGCGAGCGACTCCGGGTCGTCGCGGAAGTCGATGCCGATCTCCTCGAGAATCGTGTCGGCGTTGTGCTCCAGGAGCGCGAGCCCCTCCTCGCCCAGGACCTCGTAGTAGGGAATGTTGCGCGTGATGTAGGGGACGAAGGCGTGCGAGCGCGCGGTGCGCGCGGCGATCTTCGCGTCGCGCCCGCTCGGGCGGCGCCCTCGGGCGGTCGGAGTCGGCTGCGCATCCATAGCACTGTCCTTAAGATGAACCCTTAGGGCAAGACGCCCCGCGCCATTATGGGCAGCCCCGCCCGGGCGAACTGGCCGGTTTGCGGCATCGGCTTCTCCCAAAGCGGCAGCCGCCCGGGCGCTGGCGCCGCTGAGCGTCAGTTGCCGACCACCGGCAGGTCGATGAACGTGGCCGTGTCTCCCGAGTGATAGACCCGCTGCGTCGCCTTGCGGTACTCGCCCGGCTGGGCGAGGAAGATGTTCGGGACATAAGTCTGCGGGTTGCGGTCGTAGAGCGGGAACCAGCTCGACTGGATCTGCACCATCAGGCGATGCCCCGCAAGGAATACGTGGTTCACCTGCGGCAGCGCGAAGCGGTACGGGAGCACCTTGTTGGCGGCGAGCGCGGCCGGGTGCTCGATGCTCTCGCGGTAGCGGCCGCGGAAGATGTCCATGGCGATCGGCAGCTGGTAGCCCGACATCGGCAGCTCGGAGGGCACTTCGTCGGGGTAGACGTCGATCAGCTTCACCACCCAGTCGCTGTCCGTGCCGCTCGTCGAGGCGAACAGGTTCACCACCGGCGCGCCGCCGATGTGCAGCGGCGAGGTCAGCGGTGGCGTGACGTAGGTGAGCACGTCGGGGCGGTCCGCGACGAAGCGCTGATCGGTCACGAGCCAGCGCTGCCAGGCGGCCCGGTCGGCGAAGTGCACCGGCCGCGGCAGGTAGGGCACGGGCTTCGCCGGATCCGACACGTACTCGTCGTAGGCCGCGGCGCCCCTGGCCGGTGCGCCGAAGCCGAGCGAGAAGCCCCCCTGCAGGTACAGGCGTTTCGGCTTCGAGCCGCAGCCCGAGTCGCACGAGAGCGGCCAGGCCTTCAGGCGCTGCCAGGTGTTGACACCGGTCTCGTACACGAACGCCGGCGGCGTGTCGGCCTTCGGCGCCCCGTCCTTCAGGTACTGGGCGAGGAAGGGCTCCATGACGCCGCGGCGGAACTGCAGCGCCGTGTCGCCCTCGAATTTCAGCGGCCCCAGGGTGGTGCCGTCGTAGTTGACGCCGCTGTGGCGCCAGGGCCCGAGCACGAGGAAGTTCTTGTCGTTGCCGCCGTCCTTAGGCTCGGTCGCGAGGTAGGCGTGGATGCCGCCGTACATGTCTTCCTGGTCCCAGATGCTCGTGACGTACAGCGTCGGCGTCTTCAGCGGCTCCTTGGCGAGGATCTGATCGAGCGCCTGGGCGCTCCAGAACTCGTCGTACGCCGGGTGCTCCTCGAGCTTGCGATAGAAGGGCAGCGCGTCGATGCCGAAGCGGCGCGCGAAGTCTGCGGCCGAGCCGCTCTCGAGGAACAGCTGGTAGTCGTCGTACACCCCGCGCGCGATCTCATAGCCCTCGCCGTGCCGGGTGGTCTGGCCGTAGATGTAGTCGAAGTTGGTCTGGCGGAAGGCCCCGTTGTGGAACCAGTCGTCGCCCTTCCAGCCGTCGACCATCGGACTCATCGGCACCGCGGCCCTGAGCGCCGGGTGCGGGTTGATGAGCGCCATGAGCACGGTGAAGCCCTCGTACGAGGAGCCGATCATGCCGACCCGCCCGTTGGACTCCGGCACGTTCTTCACCAGCCAGTCGATGGTGTCGTAGGCGTCGGTGGAGTGATCTACGTCGGTGTGATTGAGCGGCCCGCGCAGCGGGCGCGTCATGACGTACTCGCCCTCGGAGCCGTACTTGCCGCGCACGTCCTGGATCACGCGGATGTAGCCCTCGGGAGCGAACACCTCATCGCCCTGCGAAAGCGTGGAGAGGATGTGTGGGCTCATCATGCGCTCGGTGCGCTTGGCGGCGTTGTAGGGCGTACGCGTGAGGATCATCGGCGTGTTCTTCGCGCCCCTCGGGATCACGATCGAGGTGAACAGCTTCACCCCGTCGCGCATCGGAATCATGACCTCGCGCTTCTCGTATTCGAAGTCGGCAGTGGGTGGCTTGAACTGCGGGATGTCCGCCTGCATCGGCGAGGTCTGCGCCGCGGCGAGCGCGAGCACGCCGCCCGTAAGCACAAGGCCCAACGTCGCTCGAGCGATCGCACGCATGGCGTCTCCAACGGGCTCAGCCGCAATTGCGGGCGCCAAGACTAGCAGATGTGATGCGGCGCAGCGGCTGGCGCGCGAACGCACGGATCGCGCTACGATGCCAACGTGGCATCCAACGACGTCGTCGGCGCGCTGCGTGCGGTACTGCCCGCGGACTGCGTGCTCGCCTCCGTGGAGGAGCGGCGCCCGTACGAGTGCGACGGCCTGCCGGTCTTCCGGCAACTGCCGCTCGTCGTGGTGCTGCCGCAGACCGAGGAGCAGGTGCGCGCGGTGCTGCTCACCTGCAGCCGCCTCAAGGTGCCGCTCGTCGCGCGTGGCTCCGGCACCGGGCTCTCCGGCGGCGCCACCCCGCATGCGCAGGGCGTGCTGCTCTCCCTGGCACGCATGCACCGCATCCTCGAGCTCGATCCCGTGAGCCGCACGGCGCGGCTGCAGCCCGGAGTGCCGAACCTAAAGGTGTCCGAGGCGGCCGCGGCGCACGGCCTGTACTACGCACCCGACCCCTCTTCACAGGTCGCCTGCTCGATCGGCGGCAATGTCGCGGAGAACTCCGGCGGCGTGCACTGCCTGAAGTACGGCCTCACCGTGCACAACGTGCTCGCCGTGCGCGGCTTCACGGCAGCGGGGGAGCTGCTCGAGCTCGGCGGCGCGGCCCCGGACGGCCCGGGGCTCGACCTGCTCGCGCTCACCATCGGCTCGGAGGGACTGCTCATGATCGTCACCGAGGTGCTGGTGAAGCTCATCCCGCGTCCTCCGTGCGTGCAGCTGGTCATGGCCTCGTTCCCCGACGTGCACAGCGCCGGCAACGCGGTGGCGGCGGTGATCGCCGCCGGCATTATTCCGGCGGCGCTCGAGATGATGGACCGCAAGGCCACCCAGGCCGTCGAGCCCTTCGTGCGCGCCGGCTACGATCTCGAGGCCGCGGCCATCCTGCTGGTGGAATCCGACGGGACCGCGGAAGAAGTCGCCGAGGAGATCGCGGCCATCGAGCGCGTGCTGCGCGAGGCCGGCTCGACGAGCCTCAAGATATCCACCTCGGAGAGCGAGCGCCTGAGGTTCTGGTCGGGGCGGCGCAATGCCTTTCCGGCGGCCGGGCGACTCTCGCCGGACTATTACTGCATGGACGGCACCATCCCGCGCAAGCACGTCGGCCGCGTCCTGGAGGCGATCGAGGCGATGGAGGAGCGCTTCGGGCTGCGCTGCATGAACGTCTTCCACGCGGGCGACGGCAACCTCCACCCCGTCATCCTCTTCGACGCCGCCGAGCCCGGCTCGTGGGAGCGCGCCGAGCGCTTCGGGGCCGAGATACTCGAACTGTGCGTGGAGCTCGGCGGCACCATCACCGGCGAGCACGGCGTCGGCATCGAGAAGATCAACTCGATGTGCGTGCAGTTCACCCCCGGCGAGCGCGCCGCCTTCTTTGCGGTCAAGGAGGCCTTCGATCCCCTCGGGCTGCTGAATCCCGGCAAGCTGATCCCGACGCTCGTTCGCTGCGCCGAGTACGGGCGCATGCGCGTACATCACGGCGCCCTCCCGCACCCCGAGCTGCCGCGCTTCTAGGATGGACGCGACGCACGCCCCGGACGCCTCCCTCGCGCAACTGCGCGAACGCGTACGCAGCGCGGGCAAGCGCGGCGTGGCGCTGCGCCTGCGCGGGGCGGGGAGCAAGGACTTCTACGGCGAGCGCCTCGAGGGCGAGGTGCTCGAGCTCGCGGGCCATCGCGGCATCACCGCTTACGAGCCCTCCGAGCTCGTGGTGACGGCCCGCTGCGGCACGCGACTCTCGGAGCTCGAGGAGACGCTCGCGGGCCACGGTCAGTTCCTCGCCTTCGAGCCGCCACGCTTCCGGGGCGACCCGACCGTCGGCGGCGCGATCGCAGCCGGTCTCTCAGGTCCGCGGCGCATGTACGCGGGCGCGGCGCGCGACTTCGTGCTCGGCACGCGGCTGCTCACGGCGGCCGGCGAGGAACTGCACTTCGGCGGCGAGGTGATGAAGAACGTCGCCGGCTTCGACGTGTCGCGCCTGCTGTGCGGCTCACTGGGTATCCTCGGCATCCTCACGGAGGTGTCGTTGAAGGTGCTGCCGCTGCCGCGCGCGCAAGCGACCGTGCGCCTCGCGATGCCGGCCGAGCAGGCCGTGCAGGCATTCAACCGCTGGGCCGGCCAGCCGCT
>DATBBQ010000088.1:0-13672 GCA_036270915.1 Steroidobacteraceae bacterium | reverse complement strand
CAAGACGCCCTCGCGCCGCGGCATGCACCGCTCGCACGACGGACTCGCGAAGCCGGCGCTCTCGACCGACCCGCAGTCCGGTGAGACGCACCTGCGCCACCGGATCACGCCCGATGGCTTCTATCGCGGGCGGCGGGTGATCGAGAAGTCCGCCGAGAGCGAAGACAAGGAATAGTCCCCCAGTCGGCGCGGACGAAGAACCGGCGTGCTGCCTATCGCGATCGACGTGATGAGCGGCGACCACGAGCCGCGCGAGTACGTGGCGGGGGCGCTGCGTGCGCTCGCTGACGACGCCGGGCTGCGCCTGCTGCTGGTCGGAGATCCGCAGCTGATCGCCGCGGCGATCGCCGGCGCCCCGCAAGACGTGCGCGAGCGCCTCGAGACGGTCGCGACCTCACAGGTCGTGACGATGGAGGAGAAGCCGCGCGAGGCGATCCGCCGCAAGAAGGATTCCTCCATGCGCGTCGCGGTCGACCTGGTGCACGACGGACGAGCGAGCGCGGCGGTGAGCGCCGGTAATACCGGCGCGCTGACGGCGATCGCCCATTTCGTGCTGAGGACGCTGCCCGGGGTGGAGCGCGCGGCGATCATCTCGGCGATTCCGGCCGCGCACGGCCTCACCCAGATGCTCGACCTCGGGGCCAACACCAAGGCGACCCCCGAGCAGCTGCGCCAGTTCGCCGCGATGGGCGCCATCATCGCCCGCGACCTTAACGGTGTTGCCAACCCGCGCATCGGGCTGCTCAACATTGGCGAAGAGGACATGAAGGGGCACGAGGTGGTGCAGGAGGCGCACGCGCTGATCGGCGCGGGCGGGCTCAACTACGTGGGCTTCGTCGAGGGGGACGACATCTTCTCCGGCGACGTCGACGTGGTGGTGACCGACGGATTCACCGGCAACGTGGCGCTGAAGACCATGGAGGGGGTCGCGGGCCTCATCGCCGACCGCATGCGCCAGGAATTCCAGGCGTCTTTCCTCGATCGGATGGCCGGACTGGTGGCGCGGCCCGTGCTGCGCCGCGCGGCCGCTGGGCTTGACCCACGTCGCTATAACGGCGCGTGCATGGTCGGACTCGCCGGGATCGTGGTAAAAAGCCACGGTCGTGCCGACGGTGTCGCGTTCGCGCGCGCGATCGGCACCGCGGCGATCGCGGTACGCCGCGGCCTCACGACGCGCATCGCACAGGCACTGCAGGCACAAGGGACTCTGAGTTGATCTATTCGCGCATCACCGGCACCGGCTCGTATCTGCCGGAGCGCGTCGTTACCAATCTCGAGCTGGAAAAGAGGGTGGATACCACTGACGAGTGGATCCGCACGCGTACCGGCATCGAGCGGCGGCACATCGCCGCCGAAGGCGAGACCACCGTCGATCTGGCCGAGAGGGCCGCGCGGCGCGCGCTCGAGGCCGCCGGCGTGAACCCCGAGGACGTCGACTTCATCGCCTTCGGCACCACCACGCCGGACCTGATCTTCCCCAACTGCGGCGTGCTGCTGCAGAAGCGTCTCGGCTGCCTGGGCGTGCCGGCCTTCAGCCTCGAGACCGCGTGCGCGGGTTTCATGTATGCGCTCTCGATCGCCGACAAGTACGTGCGCTGCGGGGAAGCCAAGCGCGCGCTGGTCATCGGCTCCGAGACCCTCTCGCGCATCACCGACTGGGACGATCGCGCCACGGCGGTGTTGTTCGCCGACGGGGCCGGGGCGGTGGTGCTCGAGCCGGGTGACGCCCCCGGTGTGCTCTCGACGCACTTGCACGCCGACGGCCGCTACGACCAGATGCTCTACTGCGCGAGCGGCGTCTCCAAGGGCTTCGCGCCGAAGCTGGCGATCTCCATGGAAGGCAGGGAGGTCTTCAAGGTCGCCGTCACCAAGCTCGGCTCGGTGGTCGATGAGACGCTGGCCGCGAACGGCCTGGAGCGCTCGGCGATCGACTGGCTGGTGCCGCACCAGGCCAATATCCGCATCATCCAGGCGACCGCCGCCAAGCTCGACCTGCCGATGGAGCGCGTGATCGTGACCGTGCAGGATCACGGCAATACGTCGGCGGCCTCCGTGCCGCTGGCGCTGGATTTCGGCGTGCGCGACGGCCGCATCAAGCGCGGCGACCTGCTGCTGCTCGAGGCCTTCGGCGGGGGCTTCACGTGGGGCTCGGCGCTCGTGCGCTACTGAGCGAGCTTCCGAGCTCCCAAAAAAAACGCCGCGCGTAAGCGCGGCGTGTGGATCGACTGTAAGACCTTTCGGCTTACTTCGAAACCGACCGCTTGAACATACGGTCGATCTTTTCGTTGGTCGCGTCACAGCAGGACTGGCTGGCATGCGATGCCGCCAATGCCTGATTGGCCGTGCTCTGCGCACCGCTGGCCGCCTGGCCGGCCGACTGCGCGGCACTGTTCGCCTGATCAGCAGCGCTCTTCGCGCCGGACACGTCGCCCTGTAACTTCGATACCTGCGACTGCAGGTCCGCAACCTTAGCCTCGATAGGCTTCAGGTCTGTGCAGGCCGCCAGACCTACCACTACTGCCACGGCAGTCGCCGCCTTCACAACGCTCGCGCACTTCATAAACGTCCCCTTTGGGTTGTTGATTCGGGATGTCCTGAATAACCGAAGCGACTCCGGTGGGCAAGTTCCGCCGTCTTCGCCGTCGACAACTGCATCAAATTTGCCGTTCGAATTCAAGTCTAACACGCCACGTTGTCTTCGCGACGCGACATCGTGCACCGGGATTAAACATGTGTAGTGCAGAGGTTTTTGCCGCGTGCGCGCCGAGTATGTTGCTGCAGAGCAGGATATTTCTGGTCGCGGAGAGTGGGCATTTCTTAAGAATGTTTCATGGAGCACTGAGGTTGGAATCGCATGTAAAAGAGCGACATTCGCCCGAGGGGAGTGTGTCGGGAGCAAGACGCGAGGGCATGTTGGCGGCGCAAAGGTAAGCGCGAGCTTGAGAGCACCATGCCCGTGTCGGGCTGGATTTTTCCCGCTTCAGGATCTTGCCGAAGAGCCCAATCTGGATATAATCACAGTTACTGTATATATAAACAGGCAGGCTCCTATGTCGGACCTCACCCCCCGCCAGACCCAGATCCTGCGGCTCATCCAGCGCTTCATCGGCGAGACCGGAATGCCGCCCACCCGGGCTGAGATCGCCCAGGAACTCGGTTTCCGGTCCGCCAACGCCGCAGAGGAGCACCTGCGGGCGCTCGCCCGCAAGGGCGTCATCGCCCTCGTTCCCGGTACTTCCCGGGGCATCCAGCTCAAGGACACGATGCGCGAGCAGATAGGACTGCCGCTCATCGGCCGGGTCGCAGCCGGCAGGCCGATCTTCGCGGAGGAGAACTTCGAGGCGCGGTTGCAGATCGACCCAGGACTGTTTCAGCCGCGGCCTCATTACCTCTTGAAGGTGATCGGCATGAGCATGAAGGACGCGGGGATTCTCGACGGGGACCTCGTCGCCGTGCATCGCACCTCGGAGGTGCGCAGCCGCCAGATCGTGGTGGCACGGCTGGAGAACGAGGTCACGGTGAAGCGCTATCGCCAGGAAGGCTCCGTCGTGTGGCTCATGCCGGAGAACTCCGCCTTCGAGCCGCTCCGCGTCGACCTGAAGGAAGAGCCGCTCCTCATCGAGGGCATCGTCGTCGGGGTCGTGCGGCGCGGCCGTTCCGCCGGCTTCATGTGAATTAAGCCGGTGCACTCGCTCGCAGCCGTTCACCTCAGAGGTCGCACGCTGTTCGTCTCGGTATCACCATGGACGACGGGGATCGGAAACTCGCCCGCCTGCTCGAGCACCCGGCCATCTGGCGCGGTCGCGCCGCGGCGCGGCCCGGCGTGCGTGCGAGCGGTTATGCCGCGCTCGATGAGCATCTGCCCGGCGGAGGCTGGCCCCGTAACGGGCTGATCGAGATTCTCCTGGCGCGCTTCGGCAGCGGGGAGCTGCAGCTCATCCTGCCGGCACTCGCCGCGGCGACACAGTCGGTATCCGCCCGCTGGTGTGTGTGGGTCGCCCCGCCCCTCATGCCCTTTGCCCCGGCGCTGGTCGCGCAGGGCATGGTGCTCGAGCGGGTGGCGGTCGTGGGCGGTGAGCGGCCGCTGTGGGCCTTTGAGCAGGTGCTGGGTTCGGGTGCCTGCGATGTCGCGCTCGCCTGGCTGAAGGGGCCGCAGCCGCGCGACATCCGCCGTCTGCAGCTGGCCGCCGAACGCGGCCGCACCCTCGGGGTCCTATTCCGGCCGCAGCGCGCGGCGCACGAGTCTTCGGCGGCGCAGCTGCGTCTCGCCGTGCGGGCGACGCGCACCGGCGTGCGTGTCACGGTGCTCAAGGGGCGCAGCGCCGCGCGCGGTGTCGTCGAGCTGTCAGACCGTGACGGCTGGCCGCGGCTCTGACTGCGATGAGCGTGCGTCAGCGGCAAAGTCCCGCGGGTTCCGAAACCCATGCCACTCCCGCGGCCAAAGTGCGCGCGCCGCGTCTGGCTCTGGCGCGTCCCGCCGCGCCGCACGTGGCTGCGCAGGGCGAGCTCTGGGCGGCGGTGCATCTGCCGGGCGGCAGCTCGCCCGATACGCTCGCCGCGCTCGCGAGCCGCACCCAGCGCTTCACCCCGCGCGTGAGTCCCGAGCCGCCCGACGGGCTGCTGCTCGAAGTGCGCGGCAGCCTGCACCTCTTTGCGGGGCTTCCCGGATTGCGCCGGCAGCTGCTCGCCACCTGCCGGGATCTTGGACTTGAGCCGGTGCTCGCGTTTGCGCCGACCCCGCTCGCGGCGCTCGTGGCCGCTCGCTCAGGCGTCGCGCTGACGGTGTATGAGCGCGCCGCGCTCACCGGCGCACTCGCACCGCTGCCGCTCGCGGGGCTGCGCTGGGCACCCGAGGTACTCGAGCGCCTGAAGCGCGCCGGGGTGCGTACCATCGGCGCGGTGCTGCGCCTGCCGCGGGCCGGCTTTGCGCGCCGCTTCGGCGCCGCGCAGCTCGCCATGCTCGATGCGCTCACCGGGCAGCGCCGCGAGCTGCGCGCGCTCTTTAAGGATAAGGAGCGGTTCCGCCGGCGGCGCGAGCTCGGCTGCGAGCTGGAGAATGAAGCCTGGCTGCTCGCCGCGCTCGAGCCGCTGCTCGTGCAGCTCGAGACCTTCCTGCGCGCGCGCGAGTACGGGGTGATGCGACTGGAATGGCGCCTGCTGCACCGGCATGCCCCGCCCAGCTGCTGCGTGCTCGAGCTCGCCACCCCCGCGGCCGACGCCCGCCAGCTCGTGCAGCTCTTCGCCGAGCGGCTCGGCAGCTGTCAGCTCCCCGAGAGCGTGCGCGCCCTGGAACTGCGCGCCGACACCCTCCTGGCCCGCGCGCCGCAGGCGCACTCGCTGTGGCAGCCCGGCGAGCACGGCGGCGGCGCAGGCCACGAGGGGTTCGGGCTCATCGAGCGGCTGCGCGCGCGGCTCGGCGCGGACGCGGTGCACGGGCTCACGCTCCTGGAGGGGCATCGTCCGGAGCGCAGCTTCGCGCGCAGCGCGCCGCCGGCCCCGCGGGCGACGCGCGCCGCCGACGGGCCGCGCGGCGCGCTGCCCTGCGCCGCGCGGCCGTTGTGGCTGCTGCCCGAGCCGCAACCGCTCCCCGTGCGAGACGGTCTGCCGCGCCGGCGCGGAGCGCTGACGCTCGTGAGCGAGGCGGAACGCATCGAGAGCGGCTGGTGGGACGGGGCGGAGATCGAGCGCGATTACTACGTGGCACTCGATGCGCACGGCGTGCGACTGTGGCTGTTTCGCGAGCGCGGCGCGCCGCACCGCTGGTTCCTGCACGGGATCTTCGGGTGAGCGCGACGCCGCAGGTGGGGCCCGGGCGTTACGCGGAGCTGCACTGCCTCTCCAACTTCACCTTCCTGCGCGGCGCCTCGCATCCGCACGAGCTCATCGAGCGGGCCGCCGCGCTCGGCTACGAGGCGCTCGCCCTCACCGACGAGTGCTCGGTCGCGGGCGTGGTGCGCGCGCACATGGCGGCGAAGAAATACCCGCTGAAGCTCATCGTCGGCGCGGAGTTCCGCCTCACGTGTGGCTTGCGCTTCGTGGCGCTCGCCATCGACCGCGCCGGCTACGCGCGGCTGTGCCGCCTCATCAGCCGCGGGCGGCGCGCGGCCGAGAAGGGCGCCTATGCGCTCACGCGCGCCGACGTGGCGGCCTGCGACCTCGGGCAGTGCTTCATCCTGTGGCTGCCCGGGCGCGCCGTGGCGGCGGACGAGCTGGCCTGGCTCGCCACGCTCTTCGGCCCGCGGCTGCGCGTCGCGGTCGAGCTGCTGCGCGAGGGCGGCGATGCCGCGCGGCTCGCGCGCCTCACGGAGCTTGGCGCCGAGTACGGCGTGCCGCGGGTGGCGAGCGGTGACGTGCACATGCACGTGCGCGCGCGGCGGCGCCTGCAGGATGCGCTCACCGCCATCCGTCTGGGCGTGCCGGTGAGTGCGGCGGGCGCGCGGCTGTACGCCAACGGCGAGCGCTACCTGCGCGAGCGCGCGCGCCTCGCGCGGCTCTACCCGCACGAGCTCCTGGAGGCGTCCGCCGAGCTCGCCGCCTCCTGTCACTTCTCGCTCGATGAGTTGCGCTACGAGTACCCGCGCGAGCTCGTGCCTGAGGGTGAGACGCCCACGAGCTACCTGCGCACGCTCACGCAGGCCGGCGCGCGCTGGCGCTGGCCGGGAGGCATCCCGGAGCGTGAGCGCGCGGCCATCGAGCACGAGCTCGCGCTCATCGCCGAGCTCAGCTACGAGCCCTACTTTCTCACCGTGCACGACGTAGTGGCCTACGCGCGCGGGCGCGGGATCCTGTGCCAGGGGCGTGGCTCGGCCGCCAACTCGCGCGTCTGCTACTGCCTCGGCATCACCTCCGTCGATCCGGAGCGCGGCGCGGCGCTGCTCTTCGAGCGCTTCATCTCGCGCGAGCGCAACGAGCCGCCCGACATCGACGTCGACTTCGAGCACGAGCGGCGCGAGGAAGTGCTGCAGTACGTCTACGCCAAGTACGGGCGCGAGCGCGCCGCGCTCGCCGCGACGGTCATCACCTACCGCCCGAGGAGCGCGCTGCGCGATCTCGGCAAGGCCTTCGGACTCACGCCCGAGGAGAGCGGGCGCCTTGCGCAGGTGATGCAGTGGTGGGACGGCAGCCATACGATGGGTGAGCGGCTGCGCGAGGCGGGCTTTGATGCCGACGCAGACTGGCTCAGGCGACTGCTGCCGCTCGCCCAGGAGCTCACCGCCTTCCCGGGCTTCCCGCGCCACCTCTCGCAGCACGTCGGCGGCTTCGTCATCGCGCGCGATCTGCTCGAGGAGCTGGTGCCGGTGGAGAACGCGGCCATGCCCGAGCGCACCGTGGTGCAGTGGGACAAGGACGATCTCAACGACCTGGGGCTGCTCAAGGTGGACCTGCTGGCGCTCGGCATGCTGAGCGCGCTGCGGCGCGCGTTCGCGCTCGTCAACGACTTCCGTGGCACGCACCACACCCTCGGGGCGCTGCCGGCCGAGGACCAGAACGTCTACGACATGGTCTGCCGCGCCGACACCATCGGGGTCTTCCAGATCGAGTCGCGCGCGCAGATGGCGATGCTGCCGCGCCTGAAGCCGCGCTGTTACTACGACCTCGTGATCGAGGTCGCCATCGTGCGCCCGGGGCCCATCCAGGGCGACATGGTGCACCCCTACCTGCGCAGGCGCAGTGGCGCCGAGCCGGTCGAGTACCCGGGAGAGGAGGTGCGCGAGGTCCTCGAGCGCACCCTCGGCGTGCCCATCTTCCAGGAGCAGGTGATGCAGATCGCGATCGTCGCCGCGGGCTTCTCCCCGGGGGAGGCGGACGCGCTGCGCCGCGCGATGGGCGCCTGGAAGAGAACCGGGGGGCTCGACCCCTTTCGTGAGCGGCTGCTTCAGGGCATGCACACGCGTGGCTACCCGGAGGAGTTCGCGCAGCGCATCTACCAGCAGATGCTCGGCTTCGGTGAGTACGGCTTCCCGCAATGCGTCGTGGGCGAAACACGGGTGGTCGATGCCGACTCGGGTCGCTGGCTGAGCATCGAGGCAATCGTCTCCGGACGCGCCCAGGTGAACAGCACGATCGCCTGCGGCATGGACCTGCGTTTACGGCGGCGCCGGGTCCTGGCCGTCCGGGCGAGCGGCGTGAAACCCGTGTGGCGCCTGCGCACGGCCCTGGGCCACTCGATCGCTGCGACGGCGGAGCACCCCTTCCTGACCATGCGCGGATGGCGTGCGCTCGGCACGCTATTGACGGGTGACTACGTGGCGACCGCGCGTTCACTGCCGGTCGCGCGGCTTGCGGCTTCCGAGGTCTACTGGGACCAGGTCGTCTCGATCGAGAAGCTCGGCTGCCAGGCGACCTACGACCTGCAGATCGAGGGCGATCACAACTTCCTGGCTGACAATTTCATCGTCCACAATTCGCACGCGATGAGCTTTGCGCTCCTGGTATACGACTCGGCGTGGCTCAAGCACTACGAGCCGGCCGCCTTCACCGGCGCGCTCCTCAACAGCCAGCCGATGGGCTTCTATGCCCCGGCGCAGCTGGTGCGCGATGCGCGTGCCCACGGTGTCGAGGTGCGCCCCGTGGACGTCGCCGCGAGCGACTGGGACTGCTCGCTCGAGCGGCGTGAGGACGGGGAGCCGGCGCTGCGGCTCGGACTGCGCCTGGTGAAGTCGCTCTCGCAGGCCGGCGCCGGGCGGCTCGTCGCCGAACGCGGGCGCGGGGCCTTCCTGAGCGTCGCCGACCTCGCCGCGCGCTGCGGCCTCGACCGCGGCGACCTCGAGGCACTCGCCGCCGCCGGGGCGCTGGCCGCCTTAAGCGGCAACCGCCATCTGGCCTTCTGGGAGGTGGCCGGCACCGAGCGCGCCACGGCGCTCGGCTTCAGGGACGAACGGGGAGTCGCGGCCGCGGAGGGCAGGCCGCTCCTGTGCGCCCCGAGCGAGGGGGCGGGGATCGTCGCCGACTACGCCTCCCTGGGGCTCACCCTCGGACGGCACCCGCTGGCACTGCTGCGCGAGCGGCTGCGCGGGGACTCGCTCAAGAGCGCCGGCGAGCTGGCGGACGTCGCCCACGGCGCGCGCGTGCGCACCGCCGGGATCGTCATCATGCGCCAGCGCCCGGCGACCGCGAGCGGCGTGACCTTCGTCACGCTCGAGGATGAGAGCGGGCAGGTGAATGTCATCGTCTGGGAGCGCGTCGGCCAGGAGCAGCGCCGGCCGCTCCTGGAGGCACGCCTCCTCGAGGTGCACGGGCAGTGGCAGCATCAGGAGGGGGTCGCGCACCTCATCGCGCAGCGCCTCATCGACCGCACGGCGCTCCTGGGCGAGCTGCTGACGCGCTCGCGCGACTTTCACTGACGCACTTCAGCCGTGGCGCGGCTTGCGGCGCGGCCTGCGCGGCGGGTCACCGTCGCCCCCGACCTCGTAGTCCTCGAAGTCGCTGGTGAGTTCCGCGGTGTTCTTCTCCTCGAGCAGCCGCTCGAGGCGCCGCCAGGCGGGATCGCCCGCCTTCTGGCCGCGGCGCTTGGCGAGATCGAGGTCCTTGATGACCTGATCCAGATCGACGTCGCCGTCGCCGATGACCGGTTCGTCGGCTTCTTCGTCCTCGAATTCCTCTTCCGGCTTCTCGCTCATGCCAGTCAGGGTGGCCCTGCAGGAATCAGACGGCGCGAAATTAAATCAGATCGCGTGACATCTGCAACGTGTCTAGCGCGGATTGTGAAGTGCGGCCCCCTGTCACCGCCCGGCGACCCTCAGTGGATCAGCTGGTTGAGCTCGAAGATGGGCAGCAGCATCGCGAACACGATCCCCATCACGAACAGCCCCATAAGGATGATGAGCACGGGACCCAGGAGCCCGACCATCGTGGCGAGCAGCGCGTCGAGGTCGCGCTCCTGGCTGATCGATGCCCGCTCGAGCATGCTCTCCAGTTCCCCGCTCGACTCGCCGCTCGAGATCAGGTGGATGGTCATCGGCGGGAACAGGCGGCTCAAGCTCAGGGAGCGGCCGATGGGCGCACCCTCGCGCACGCGCGCGGTGGCGTCCGTGACCGCGTCGCGCATCGGCAGGCAGGTGACCACCTCGCCCGCGATGCGCAGCGCCTCGAGCACCGGTACGGCGCTGCCCGAGCAGATGCTGAAGGTGCGCGTGAAGCGCGCGTTGTTGAAGCCGCGCACCAGCTTGCCGATGATCGGCAGGCGCAGCTGGAAGCTGTGGAAGCGGCGCTTGGCGGCCGGGTCGCGCAGCCAGCGCTGGAACGCGAATACGAACAGGCCCACGCCGATCAGGACGTACACCCCGTACAGGCGGAAGAAGTCGCTCGTGGCGATCAGCAGCTGCGTGATGATCGGCAGCTTCGCCTTGCTTGACTCGAACACCCCGACCACCTTCGGCACCACGAACACCAGCAGGCCGGTCACGATCACGAAGCACATGACCGTGAGCACGATCGGGTAGAGCATCGCCGCCAGCACCTTCTGGCGGATCTGCTCGCGGCTCTCGGTGTAGTCGGCGAGCCGCTCGAGCACGTTGTCGAGGTGCCCGGCCTGCTCGCCGGCGGCCACCGTGGCGCGGTAGATCTCCGGGAAGATGCGCGGGAACTCAGCGAGGCCGTCGGCGAGGGTGTGGCCCTCCATCACCTTGGCGCGCACGCCGAGGATGATGCTCTGCACGCGCGGCTTCTCGGTCTGCTGCGAGACCGCGAGCAGCGCCTCCTCCAGGGGCAGGCCCGCGCGCGCCAGGGTCGCCAGCTGCCGGGTGAAGAGCGCGAGGTCGCCCGCCGAGACCCGCCGGGCGAAGCTGAAGGACTGCTGGCGCTTGGCCTCGCGCTGCGCAACCTCCGTGACCGTGACCGGCAGCAGCTGCTGCTCGCGCAGCAGCTGGCGGATGTGCCGCGGCGTGTCGCCCTCGAGAATGCCCTTGCGTTCGCGACCGCTGGCTTCCAGCGCCGTGTATTCGAACGCGCCCAATTCAATCCTCGCGCGTGACGCGCAGTATTTCCTCGAGCGTGGTCTCCCCGCGCAGCACGCGCGCGCGGCCGTCGTCGCGGATCGAGGGGGTGCGGTGGCGCGCGTGGCGCTCAATTTCCTGTTCGGAGACCCCGTCGTGGATCATGGTGCGCATCGTGTCATCGACCATGATGAGTTCGTAGATACCCGAGCGCCCGCGGTAGCCGCCGGTGTTGTCGCGCCCCGGGCGGTACAGGGTGGGGGAGGGGTCGTCGGGCCCTAAGTTCAGGAGGCGCCGCTCGTATTCGCCGGCGGTGAAGGGCTGCTTGCTGTCGGGTGAGAGCACGCGCACCAGGCGCTGCGCCAGCACCCCGATCAGGCTCGAGGAGAGCAGGAACGGCTCGATGCCCATGTCGCGCAGGCGGGTGATCGCGCCGGCGGCGGTATTGGTGTGCAGCGTGGAGAGCACCAGGTGCCCGGTGAGGCTCGCCTGCACGGCGATCTGCGCGGTCTCGAGGTCACGGATCTCCCCGATCAGCACCACGTCCGGATCCTGGCGCAGGATCGCGCGCAGGCCGCGCGCGAAGGTCATCTCGACCTTGGTGTTCACCTGCGTCTGGCCGATGCCGTCGATGTAGTACTCGATCGGGTCCTCGACCGTCATGATGTTCTGGGTGTTGTCGTTCAGGCGCTCGAGCGCGGCGTACAGCGTCGTGGTCTTGCCCGAGCCGGTGGGGCCGGTGACCAGCAGGATGCCGTGCGGCTTGTGGATCAGCTCGTCCATCGCCGCCTGGGTGCGTGCGTCCATGCCCAGGGAGTTGAGGTCGAGCTTGCCGGCCTGCTTGTCGAGGATACGCAGCACCACGCGCTCGCCGTGCCCGGAAGGAATGGTCGACACGCGCACGTCCACCGCGCGCCCGGCGATCTTCAGGCTGATGCGCCCGTCCTGCGGCAGTCGCTTCTCGGCGATGTCCAGGCGCGACATGACCTTCACGCGCGAGACCACCAGCGGGGCGACCGCGCGCTTGGACTGCAGCACCTCACGCAGCACGCCGTCGACGCGGAAGCGGATCACCAGGCGGTTCTCGAACGGCTCGATGTGGATGTCGGACGCGTTCTCCTTCACCGCCTGGGTGAGCACGGCGTTGATCAGGCGGATGATCGGCGCGTCGTCCTCGCTGTCGAGCAGGTCCGCCTGCTCGGGCAGCTCCTGGGCGAGGTGCGCGAGATCGGTCTTCTCGTCGAGCCCCTCGACCGCCGACATGGCGTCCGAGCCCGCCTCGTAGGAGCGGCGCAGGAGCTCGTCGAACTGCGCCTCGGGCACGCGCTCGAGCCTGAGCGAGCGTCCGAGGTAGCGGCGCACCTCGGCGAGGGCGTGCGGGGAGGCGGTGTCGCGGTAGATGCACTCGGCGACCCCGTCGGCGATCCGGCTGACCAGCACCCCGTGGCGCTTGGCGAAGGCGAACGACAGGCGCCGCTCCGCTCCGGCCTCGGGCGGCGCCGGCGGGCGAAGTTGAGCCACGTCGTTCATGGATTGCGCCAGGTGTCCTTGGGAGGCGCCGTCGAGGGCTGCGCCGTGGTATCGGGGGCCGGCACGCCCTGGGGCGTGCTCTGCGGGGCCGCCGTCCCCGGGCCCCGCGGGACGGTGGACGGGGCGGAGGAGGCTGACTCGTCCGGCGTCGCCCGCGAGGGCGGGGGCGTCGGCTGCTGACCCGCGGGCGGCGCGGCCGGCAGCGGCTGCAGCTTCGGCGGCGGGGTGTTCGGCAGCAGCGTCGGGATGTCGGCCGGGTTGTGCAGGTTCAGCTGCTGGTCGCGCATGTAGTTGTACTTGAGCTCGGTCTCGTACGCCGCCTGCGCCTGATCACGCAGAATCTTCGGGCGGATGAACATGATCAGGTTGTTCTTGGTCGACATGTGGTTACGCGTCTTGAACAGCAGCCCGATGATCGGGATGTTGCCCAGATAGGGGACGCGGTTCTCGCCCTTGACGCTGTCGTCCTCGATGAGTCCGCCGAGCACGACGATGCCGCCGTCCTCGATCAGGACGTTCGTGGTGATGGTGCGCTTGTTGGTCACGAGGTCGACCGCGCCGGCCGGCTTCTGGCCGATGCTCGAGCTCTCGATCGAGATCTTCAGCATCACCGCCGAGCCCTCGGGCGAGATCGTCGGGGTGACCTTGAGGATCGTGCCGACCTCCTCGCGCTGGATGGTCTGGAAGGGGTTCACCGTGCCGCCGGTGACGGCGGTGGTGTTGGTGAACTGCCCGGTGATGAAGGGCACTTCCTGTGCGACCTTCAGCTCCGCCTCCTGATTGTCCATGGTCACGGTCGAGGGGGTCGCGACGATGTTGGTCGTGGTGTCGGCGCGGATGGCGCGCAGCATGGCGGCGAAGTTCACGCCGGTGCCGGCGACGCGGCCGATACCGAGCGTCGTGCCCTGCAGCAGCGCGGTCGTCACGTTCGCCGGGTTCTGCACGGCGGCGGCGAGGTCGACGATGCTGGTGCCGCCGACCGGGGAGACGAAGCTGCCGGCGGGGACGTTCTGACCGTTGGAGAAGGCCGCCCAGTTGATGCCGAGCTCGGCGTCCTTGTCGACGTCCACCTCGGCGATGATGGCCTCGACCAGCACCTGCGGACGGCGGATGTCGAGCTTGTCGATGATGTCCATGACCGCGCGCATCAGCTTCGGCGGCGCGGTGATGACGAGCGCGTTGTTGGTGGGATCGGCCCACACCATGGC
>DATBBQ010000087.1:0-30452 GCA_036270915.1 Steroidobacteraceae bacterium | reverse complement strand
CGCACGGCGAGCAGGTTGGCGCCGTACAGGAGCACCAGAGCGACGAGCGCCGGCACCCATTGCGGCAGGTCCGGAAGCCAGAAGCGCATGTACACGCCGATCGCCGTGAGCTCCGCCATGGCGGTGACGACCCACATGAACCAGTACGACCAGCCGGTGACGAATCCGGCGAACGGCCCGCAGAACTCGTCCGCGTAGATGGCGAACGAGCCGGCCACCGGGCGGTAGGTGAGCAGCTCCCCGAGCGCGCGCATGATGAAAAAGATCGCGATTCCCCCGGCGGCATAGGCGAACAGCAGACCCGGTCCGGCGGCGTGAATGGCCTTC
Source organism: Steroidobacteraceae bacterium (assembly GCA_036270915.1). Taxonomy (GTDB): domain Bacteria; phylum Pseudomonadota; class Gammaproteobacteria; order Steroidobacterales; family Steroidobacteraceae; genus 13-2-20CM-66-19. The sequence continues at coordinate 30,125 of DATBBQ010000087.1, read as the reverse complement.
GCGGAGCCGAGGAAGAGGCCAACGCCGATGGTGCCGCCGATTGCGATCAGCTGGATATGACGGTTGCGCAGGTTCCGCGACAGGCCGGCTTCGGGTTGACTCATGAAGGGTAGTGCTCCGTCAGTGTGGACGCAGGTTTGCGGCGGTCACGGCGCGGGAGGTGGCCCGAGCAGCGCATACCGTCGCCCCTGTGGCAGCTCGTAGCGTTGCACGAGCACGGCGGCGCCGGAAGAGGTGAGCTCGCCCGCGATGCCATCCGAGCTCGTACCGGCGCGCCCGAGGAAGCGCGTCACGTCACCACCGGCGTGCCCCGGAAGCAGCACCAGCACGCGGGCCCGGTTCCCGGCCGAGGTAAACCAGCGCGCGATGGCCTCGGGCACGGGCGCCCCCGAGGTGCGCAGCACCGCCGGCGGCGCGGGCGAGCCATGGTCCATGACGGCGAGGGTGGTCTCGTCAGGATCGAGCAGCGCGAGGGCCTCACCCGCGGTGTCGCGATGGATCCGCCGCGCGAGCCCGGGGAGGTCCTGCCAGCGATCGACGACCGGGGCGATCACCAGAAAGCTCAGCAGCACGGTGGCGGCGTACGCGCTGTAGCACCAGGCGAGTGCGTGCCACCCGTCCGCCGCGCGCGCCGCCTGCGCGGCGTGCGTGAGGGCCACGCCGCCGATGGCGACGATGAAGGCCGCGCACAGCACCACGGCCCAGCGCGGCGCGGCGCCCGAGGCACCCAGGACCGCGAGCGCGGCGAGTACCACCAGCATGAACAGCGCGACGAGCACGCCCGTTCCGGTGGTGCACAGCCGATCGAGCGCCGTGGCGCCGCCCCGGGACTCCTGCAGCCACAGTCCCGCGAGCAGGGCAAAGCCGAGCAGTGCCGGCGCCGCATAGATGTCGCGCGCCGTGGCCGCCAATGACAGCACGACGAGCCAGGGTATGGCCGCGGCGAGCGCGAAGCGCCAGCGCGTGCCCGACGCACCCGCGACGCGCGCGGCGTGCGCGGCGCGCACGAGGGCCGCGAGCGCCACCAGCGTCCAGGGCAGCAGATAGACGGGAAGCTCGAGGAGGTACTTGCCCGGGGTGTTGCGATGCCCGCTCGTGTAGTCGAGCGCCGCGGGTGAGGCGACGTGCGTGAAACGCCCGACGACGTTGTTCCAAAGCAGCGTACGCAGCGCCGCGGCCCCGTCGGCACCGTGCGCGACCGCGAAGATCCACGGCCCGACGATGAGCGCCTGCAGCAGCAGGCCCGCGTACAGCTCCCAGCGCCGCAGCTCCGACCAGCGTCGCTCCCAGGCGATGAGGACCAGGAGGGCGAGCGCCGGTACCAGCCAGCCGGGCGCGCTCTTGGCCATGAAGCCGAGCGCGGCGCCCAGGTGCATGAGTGCATAGCCGGCGGCCTTGCCGCGGCCGGGCGCGGCGCGGTAACCGAGCCACAGACCGAGCAGGGCGAGCGCGTTGCCGGCGAGGAGCCCCGCGTCCGGCGCCAGCCAGATGCTGACGCGATAGGCCGTGAGGGCGGACGAAGCCACGAGAACGCTCAGCAGCAGCGGGCCGCCTTCGAGGCCCATGGCGAGTGCGAGCGCTGCCACCGCGAGGGCCACTACGAGCGCGTAACCGAGGTTCGGCAGCCGCGCACTGCCCGGCGAATCCCCGAATACCGTGAGCGCCGCCGCCGACATCCAGTAGCTGAGCGGCGGCTTCTCGAGGAAGGCCGTCCCGGCGAGCTGCGGCAGCGCATGCTCGCTCTGCTGCGTCATGCGCCAGGCGATGTCGGCCTCGCGCGGCTCGTCGGGCGTCCACAGCCCCCGACCGAACAGGCCGGCGAGCCACAGCGGCGCGAGCGCGACGAGGACCGGCAGCGCGAGGGCTGCGGCGCGCCGGCTCAGGCGACCCCCTCACGCGCGGCGGGGATGCGCCGCGTGAGCCAGCCCTCAAGCGGCGCGAGGTCGGCCCCCATCAAGTGCAGACCGAGCTTCGAGCGACGCCAGAGGATGTCCTCGGCGGTCAGAGCGAATTCCTCGCGGCACAGGTACTCGAGTTCACGTTCATAGAGGTCCGGGAGGACCTCCGCGCCGAGTCCGGCGAGCGAGGTCGCCTCGCCCAGCACGCACGTGATACGCGTGCCGTACGCGTGTGCGTAGCGCCGGCGCAGCTGCGCCGGTAGCCAGCTGTAGCGCCGCTCCAGCGCGCGCAGGAAGACGGCGAAACTGCCCTCGGGCAGGTCGCCACCCGGCAGCACCGCCCCCGCGGTCCAGGGCGCGCCGCGCTCGCCGAGGGTCGTGTTGAGCAGGTCCACGGCGTCCTCTGCCAGGCGGCGGTAGGTCGTGATCTTGCCGCCGAACACCGAGAGCAGCGGCGCGGGTGCGCGATCGAGCTCGAGCGCGTAGTCACGCGTCACGCTCATCGGGTCGCTCGCCTCGTCTGCGAGCAGCGGACGCACGCCCGAGTAGCTCCATACGACCGACTCCGGCGTGATCTGCCGGCGGAAATAGCGGTTGGCGAGCGCACACAGGTAGCGGGTCTCGTCGGGGTCGATGGCAACCGCGGCCGGATCACCCCGGTAGTCGAGGTCCGTGGTGCCGAGCAGGGTGAAGTCATGCTCGTACGGTATCGCGAAGACGATGCGGCGGTCCTCGTTCTGGAAGATGTACGCAAAGCGGTGGGCAAACAGGCGCGGCACGACGATGTGGCTGCCCTTAACCAGGCGCACCTGATGTCGCGCCCGGACCGGGGTCGCCTCGGTGAGGAACTCGCTCACCCAGGGTCCGGAGCCGTTGACGACGGCGCGTGCCTGGATCAGCGCAAGCGCGCCCGCGCCCCGCAAGCGCGCGCTCCACCCGGTGCCGTGGGGCGTGAGCGCCTCGCAGCGCACACGCGTGAGAATCTGTGCGCCGCGCGTCCGGGCGTCGAGGGCGTTGAGGACCACGAGCCGCGAGTCATCGACCTGGCCGTCGCTGTAGACGAAGCCGCGGCGGTAGCTGGCCTTGAGCGGCGCGCCGGCGATGTGGGTGCGCAGATCCACGGCGCCGGAGGCTGCGAGGTGCGCCCGCGGCGCCAGGTGATCGTAGAGGAACAGGCCGGCGCGAATCATCCAGGCCGGGCGCAGGTGCGCGTCGTGCGGCATGATGAAGTGCAGCGGGCGCGTGATGTGCGGTGCCGCCGCGAGCAGGATCTCGCGCTCGCGCAGCGCCTTGCGCACGAGCCGGAAATGGAAGTCCTCGAGGTAGCGCAGGCCGCCGTGGATCAGCTTGGTACTGGCCGAGGAGGTGTGCGCGGCGAGATCGTCCTGCTCGCACAGCAGCACCTTCAGTCCGCGGCCCGCCGCGTCGCGGGCGATCCCGCAGCCGTTGATGCCGCCGCCGACGATGAGTAGATCGAAGGCGCCGTCGACGGCCGCACTCACGCCCGGCGGGGTGGCCGCCGGCCGTAATAGTCCGGGTAGTCCGCGGTGAGTCCCTTGAAGCGTCGATGGATCCACAGATACTGCTCGGGTGCGATGCGCACCTGGGCCTCAATCATACGGTTGAAGCGCTCCGTGTCGGAGGTGGCACAGTCACTCGGGAAGTCCTCGAGCGGCGGGTGGATGGTGGCGAGGTAGCCCTGCGCACCCGGAAGGCGCTGCACGAAGTACGGCAGGACCGCGGCGCCGGTGGTGCGCGCCAGGCGCGAGGTGAGCGTGTTGGTGGCCGCCGGGATGCCGAACAGCGGCACCATCTGCGCCCCCTTCTTGCGGTAGCTCTGATCGGGGGCGTACCAGACGCACTCGTTGCGCTTCAGCGCCGAGATGAAGCTGCGGATGTCGTCCTTGGGGATGGCATAGCCGCCATAGCCGCAGCGGAAGCGCTTCAGGGCGTAGGCGAGGGCGGCGTTCTTGGTCGGGCGGTAGAGAAAGCCGAGCGGTACCGGCGTTACCGACAGCAGGATGCGTCCGGCGAGCTCGAGCGAGGTGAAGTGGGCGGTGAGCAGGATGACGCCGCGTCCGCGCGCGAGCGCCGCGTGCAGATGCTCGGTGCCCTGGACGCGCACGACCCTCGCCAGCTCCTCGGGCGTGCTCCACCAGGCGAACGGGACCTCCGTGAGCGCCATGCCGAGGCTGGCAAAATGTTGGTTGAGGAGTCGCTCGCGCGCCGGTTCGTCAAGCTCGGGGAAGCACAGCTCGATATTGCGGCGCGCGGTGCGCACGAACCCGATCGGCAGGTGACGCACGATCGCACCGATGACGCGTCCGGTGGCGAGCAGGGCCGCGAAGGGCAGCAGCGCCAGCAGGCGCAGAATTCCAAGGCCGGCCCAGGTGAGCCAGTAACGTGGCGCGAACATTTTAGGCTGCATCCGACCCCCCGAAAGGTCTGCGTGCGTGCCTTAATCCTCCGAAAGAATACCCGATTATGCCGCGGCGACTATGCTCCAATGCGGCGATGGCACGCCCGCCCTCGAAGGCCGCCGCGGCCGGATTCGCGCTGCTCCTCCTGGGGGCAGTTTTCCTCGGTCCCTCTCTATGGCGGCGCTACCTCGGTGCGCTCGAGCAGCGCACCGCGCCGCTCTATCTACCCAGGGAACGTGTCGTCGGCGGAAACGAATCCCCGGCGCCGCGCGTGACACCCGGGCTTGAGAGCCTCGACGCTCGCGCGCTCGAGGAGGCCGCCGAGTATGCGGCAGCCCACGGATCGCTCGCGCTCATCGTCAGCCGCCACGACCACATCGTCTTCGAGCGCTATTGGCGGGGCACGGACTTTCACACCCTGATCGACTCGCAGTCCTTCACACCGCTGCTCGCGGCGCTGGCGACCGGCGTGGCGATCTCGCACCGGCGCATCGGCTGGCCGGACGAGCCCACGGGCGTGCTGATCAGCGAGTGGCGCGACGATCGGCGCGGCGCCATTACAATTCGTAATCTGCTGCATATGGCGAGCGGCCTTTCTCCGCAGGCACCGGCGGCGGATGCCGATCTCACCCGCTCGCTGCTGACGCGCCCGCAGCTCGCACCGCCAGGGAGCAGGCACCTGGTGCAGGCGGCCGACCCACAGCTGCTCGCGCTCGCGCTCGAGCGTGCGACGCACGCGCGCTACGCCGACTTCCTCTCCGACGCACTCTGGCGCCGTATCGGTGCCTCCGACGCGTGGCTCTGGCTCGACCGGTCGGGGGGACTGGCACACGCGGATTGCTGCCTGCTCGCGGCGCAGGGCGACTGGATCCGGGTCGGCCAGTTGCTGCTGCACGATGGCAACTACCGCGGCGATGAGCTCATCCGCCCGGGCTGGGTCACGCTCATGCGCTCGCCGTCGCGGAGCGATCCGGACTACGGCGCCTACGTACGCCTCGGCACACGCGCGACCTTAGGGCGTGAGCCGTACGCGACGCGCGACGTCTATCTGGTCGCTGGTTCGGGGGGCAATCGACTCTGGCTCGTACCCTCGATGGATATCGCCATCCTGTGCACGGGGAACCCGGCCGGCCGCGCGGGCGAATGGGACGACGCGCGCATCCCGAACGCGATCGTGCGCGGGGCGCGCGACTACATGCCGCCCGCGGCGCTGCCCGGCGCGGACCTGTCGGCGATCGTCCCCGGCCACTGAGCCGCGGGCGCGGTTCTAAGTAGTCGTGCGGCGACAACTGGGCGCGCTGTTCCTCTTCTGCGTCATCGATACGCTCGGCTTCGGCATCCTGATCCCGCTCGTGCCCTACATGGCGGACCGCTTCGGCACCGCGCCGCAGTTAATCACCCCCGTGCTCGGCAGCTATTCGCTGTGCCAGCTGATCGCGGCGCCCCTGTGGGGCAGGCTCAGCGACCGCCGCGGGCGGCGGCCCATACTCATGAGCAGCCTGGCCGGCGCGTGCCTGTCGTATCTGCTGCTCGGCTTGGCCCACAACACCTGGTGGCTGCTCGCGTCGCGCATGCTCGCCGGCTTCATGGCCGGCAACATCGCCGCGGCGTTTGCCTACGCGGCGGACGTCAGCACGCCGCAGCAGCGCGCGGCGGCGCTCGGGCTGATCGGCGCGGCGCTCGGTATCGGCTTTACGCTCGGCCCCCCGCTCGGCGGCCTGCTCGCCGGAGGCGACCCGGCCCACGCGAGTTTCACACTGCCGGCGGCGGTCTCGATGGCGACCAGCCTGCTGGCGATTGCGCTCGTGTGGCGCGTATTACCGGAAAGTCACGCTCCAGAGCTGCGCGCGCGCCCGAGCTCCGCGCGCGGCGGAGCCTGGCAGCTGCTGCGCGCCCGGCCGCAGCTCGCGCGACTCGCGGGCGCGACGCTCAGCGTCACCTACTCGCAGGCCATCCTGGAATCCATCTTCGCGATCTGGGCACTGCACCGTTTCGGCTTCGGGCCGCGCACCGTCGGCCTGCTGCTCCTCGGCGTGGCGCTGCCGGCGCTCGTGATGCAGGGCGGAGTCGTGCGGCTGCTGGTCCCGCGTCTCGGGGAGACGCGCCTCGCCGTCGCCGGCGTGCTCGTGTTCGCCGCAGGGCTGGTCACCGTCGGGCTCGCCCTCACGTTCGCCGCAGCGGTGGCGGGGCTCGTGCTGTGCGGTGTCGGCCTCGGCGCCTACAACCCGAGCGCCTCGGCGCTCGCCTCGCGTCAGGCCGGAAGTGACGAGCGCGGCGCCGTCATGGGTGCCTACGTGGCGAGCGCCAGCCTCGCGCGCGTTTTCGGACCGTTCACCTCCGGTCCCATCTACGTGTATCTGGGCAGCGCGGCGCCCTTTCTCGTCGGAGCCTGTGTGACCCTGCCGGCGGTCGCACTGCTGCGCGGCGCCGCGGCCGCCGGCGCGGCTACGACCCGGCAGACAGCGCCACCTCGATAGCGTCGCCGACGATACGCACGGTGTGCGTCGGCAGGGCGACCTCGGCCGGCGCGCCGAGCACCCGCCCGTCGCGCACGTCGAAGGAGCCGCCGTGCAGGGGGCAGACCAGACGCGTCGCGCGCAGCCGCCCCTCGCACAGGCGCGCGTGCGCGTGCGTGCAGATGTTATCGAGCGCAAACACGCCCTCGCGCGTGTGGCAGATGACGATCTCGCGCCCGTCGACCACGAAGGCGCGCATGCTGTTGGCCGGCACGTCGCCGAGGCGGGCGATGGCGCGGAACTCACTCACCTGCACTAAAGCTCGATCTCGGTCTCGAAGATCGACACCGCCTGGCCGCTGATCCAGACGCCGGCGAGGTCGCCGTCCCTGTATTCCAGCTCGACCTCCACGCGCCCCGGACGGTGCAGGCTGTGTCCCTGGATGCCGCTGAAGCGGGCGCGATCGGCGTTGCGCGGCAGGATGCCGAGGTGCGCGAGATACGCGCCGAGGAGTCCGTGGGCGTTGCCACTGACCGGATCCTCCGCGATGCCAAGCGCCGGGCAGAACATGCGTGACTCGGTGAGGTGATCGGTCGTGTCCGCCGTGAGCGTGAACACGAAGTAGCCCGCCGCGCCGATCTGCGCCGAGAGCGTCGTCAGGCGCTGCAGGTCGGGCTTCAGATGCTTGAGCGGTTCGGGACCGCGCACGCCGATCAGCAGCCGCGTGCCGGTCGCCCCGACGATGCGCAGCGGCAGGCGCGGGTCGAGGCTCTCGGAGGCGAGTGCCAGCGCATCGAGGACGGCGAGGCGCTCGCGGTCATTGAGTTCCCGGCCGAGCGTCGGCGGGCTGCGGCGGATGGCGATGCGTCGCTCGGGTCCGGTGCCGCGCACCTCGATGTCGACGATGCCGGCCTTGGACTTCTGGCGCTGCCAGCGCGGCGCGTCGTGGCGGCGTGACAGTACGTACTGGGCGGCAACCGTCGCGTGGCCGACGAAGCCGGCCTCGCTGCGCGGCGTGAAGAAGCGCGCGCGTACGCTGTGATCGTCGCCATCGGGAGAGAGGATGAAGGCGGTCTCGGCGTTGTTCAGCTCACGGGCGATCGCGAGCATCTGCGCCTCGCCGAGCACGTCGGCATTGAGCACGACGCCCGTGGGGTTGCCGGTGAACGGTTCGCGGGTAAACGCGTCAACCTGGTGCACCTGGATTTTGCGCGCCATCGTTCCTCACACCGTAGACCCCGGGCAGTGCATTCTAGTCCGGGCGGGGGCGGGGCGGCAGCCGCCCCGCGATGTCGTGCAATACTTAGTGCGGGCCGTGCCACTTGGGAGGCATGCAATATGGACATCGGAATCGAGATCAGCCTGTATCCCCTCCGGGGCGAGTTTGCCCCGGTCATCCGCGACTTCATCGCCCGACTCGGGCGCGCGCCGCGCCTGCGCATCGAGACGAACAGCATGAGTACCCAGGTGTTTGGCGCCTACGATGAAGTGATGGACCTCATGCGCCGGGAACTGCGCGAGACCCTGGAGGCACTCGGCGCGGAGCAGCACAAGGCTGTGTTCGTGATGAAGCTGCTCGGTCCGTTGACCCCGGCATGAGCTCGCGGCGCGCCGGCTGGCGGGCCCGCAGGCGAAGCGGCAAACTACCGGGTTGGGGGCAGACTCGCCCCGAGCGATCTTTCCGTGGTAACTGAGGAACATGCATGGCGCTGCTGCGGGTCGTGGATCGCGACGGAGTGGAGCACGAAGTTGAAGGTCAGACCGGCCTGAAGGTCATGGAGAATTTGCGCGAACTCGACTATGGCGTCGCGGCCATCTGCGGCGGCATGTGCTCGTGCGCTACCTGTCACGTGTATATCGACCCCGAATGGCAGGACCGCCTGCCGGCGATGATGTCCGATGAGCGTGAGCTGCTCTCGGAGCTCTCGCACTATCAGGACAATTCACGGCTTTCCTGCCAGGTCGAGTTCACGCCGGCACTCGCCGGGCTGCGCGTGCGCATCGCCCCGGACGAGTGAGCCGCGCGTGGCCACCCCGACCGTCGAGCTCGAGACGCGCGGCGCGGTGGCGCTGGTCACGCTCAATCGTCCGGACAGTGCCAACACCCTCAACCTGCAGATGGCGATGGACCTGCTGGCGGCCGCGCTCGCCTGCGCGCGCAACGCCGCCGTGCGCGCCGTCGTGCTCACCGGGGCGGGTCGCAACTTCTGCTTCGGCGGCGACCTGCGGGCCATGGCCTCGCGCGAGACTTCGGGGGATGACTACATCCGCGAGCTCACCACCTACCTGCACGCCGCGATCGCGCACTTCGTGCGCATGGACTCACCGGTGCTCGCCGCGGTCAACGGCACCGCGGCCGGTGCCGGCGTCGGGCTCGTGGCCATGGCGGACCTGGCGCTGTGCGCGCGCAGCTCCAAGTTCAATCTCGCCTACACCAAGGCGGGGTTGACACCCGATGCCGGAACGTCGTTTCTTCTGCCGCGCAACATCGGCGCCAAGCGCACCATGGAGCTGCTGCTGCTGAATCGCACGCTGCAGGCTGAAGAGGCGCTCGCCTGGGGCCTGGTGAACGAGGTCGTGGCCGACGAGCAGCTGCTGCCGCGCTCGCTCGAGATCGCCGAGCGCCTCGCCGAGGGGGCGCGCGGCGCCTACGGCGCGACCAAGCGCCTCGTGGCGCACGCGCTCGGGGCGCTGGAATCACAGATGATCCTCGAGAGCGAGACGATCGCCGCGCACGCGGTGAGTGCCGAGGGTGCAGAGGGCATCAACGCGTTTCTCGAGAAGCGCAAGCCGGAGTTTCCGGGGCGCGGCCCGGGCTGAGCGGCAGGAAGGACGACCGTGCCGAAGTGGGTCGACATCGTGCTGGTCGCGGCGCTCGCGCTGATCGCGCTGCGCATCTATCTCAAGGTGCGCACGGTGCAGAAGTCGCGTGCCGAGACCTACGACGAGCAGACGATCGGCCGCCTGCGCTCGCAGGGCTACGCGCCCTTCAACGACTACCGCGTCGATTTCTTCCTTGCCCTGCCGGACGAGCTCGCCTGTCAGAGCGCACGGTCACGGCTCGAGCCGGAGTTCAGCGTCGACAGCAAGCCCATGCAGGAGGGCCCGGGCTTCAGCCTGCACGCGAGCAAGAGCATGCGCCTCATCGTGCCGGACATGCAGGAGATCAGCCGCCGCCTGACCGCCCTCGCGGACGAACTCGGCGGCAGCTACGACGGCTGGGCCGCGTGAGACCGAGATCTCGCCCCCCTGCACGCGGCGCGCGCTTCCGCTCGCGGCGGCGACCTTAGCCGCGCCGCTGCTCGGTCTGCCCCCGCACCGCCTCGGCGGCCGCGGCGATCGCGGCCGGATCCCCGAGATAGCGGTGGCCGCGCGGCCTGAGGTCGGAGTCCAGCTCATAAAGCAGCGGCACGCCCGTCGGGATGTTCAGCTCGGTGATGTCGCGCTCGCTCACGGCGTCTAGCATCTTCACCATGGCGCGCAGGCTGTTACCGTGAGCGACCACCATGACGTTGCGGTGCGCGCGCAGTTCAGGCGCGATGCGCGCGTGCCAGAAGGGCAGCACGCGCGCCAGCGTGTCTTTAAGGGACTCGGTAACCGGCAGCTCCTGCGGGCTCAGGTCGCGGTAACGCGGGTCGAAGCGCGGGTGACGCGGATCTTCCGCGTCGAGTGGCGGCGGCGGAACGTCATAGCTTCGGCGCCAGAGTTTTACCTGGGACTCACCGTGCTGCGCGACCGTCTGCGCCTTGTTGAGACCCTGCAGCGCGCCGTAGTGACGCTCGTTCAGCCGCCAGGAGCGCTCGACGGGCATCCACATCCGATCCATCCCGTCGAGCATGATCCATAGGGTGCGGATCGCGCGCTTGAGCAGGGAGGTGAAGGCGATCTCGAACTCGAGACCCGCCTTCAGTACTTCGCGGGCCGCCTGTTGCGCCTCGGCGCGCCCGAGCTCGGAGAGATCGACGTCCGTCCAGCCGGTGTATAGGTTCTCGAGGTTCCAGGTGCTCTGGCCGTGGCGCACCAGGAGTAATTTGCCCGGCGGGGCGGCGGATGTGGTCGGCATCGCGGCGATGACCTTCAGCTGGCGAGCTTGCGCACTGATTCCACGCCAACGCTGAGCGTGGCGAAGTCTCCGGCGCCGGCCGCACGCATGTCGGTGAGCGTGCGTTGCCAATGAACGAGGTCTTTGCCGGCGGCCTCTACCCAGGCGCTCACGCGCGCATGTGCGCTCCCCCGGCCCTTGCGGGCGAGCACTCGCTCGGTGAGGCGGCGCTGCACGCGCAGTGCAGCATCGCGCAGTCCGGTACGGGCAATCGCCTGCCACGGGCCGTCCACGACCAGCTTCTCGATGCGCGTGCGCAACCAGTCAAAGCCGATGCGTGTGCCGACCTCGAAGTAGACGCGCGCCGCCTCCCCGACGCTCACCCTGTAGGTCGAGGAGACCTCGACGATGTCGAGCGCGGCGTTCAGGGCCTCGAGGCTCGCGATACGGCTGGCGAGCGGGGCGGGCAGTCCGGCCTCGGTGAAGCGGCGGCGGCTCTCCTCGAAGCGCGTCAGCTCCGCGCCCGTGAGCAGTTCGTGGATTTCCGCCTGCAGGCGCCGTACTCCGTCACGGAACTCGGCGACCGCGCTCGCCACCTGCAGCTTGCTGCGCGCGGTGAGCAGCCAGTAGGTCGCGTGTCGCAGCAGGCGGCTGGTCTGGAAGGCCGCCTCGTACTGCAGGACCGCGGGAACCTTGTTGTCGAGGGACTCGATGTGCTCCCACACCTCGCGCATCGCGAAGATCTCGCGCGCGGCCGTGTAGGCGCGAGCAATCTGCGCCGGCTCGGCCCCCGTGTCCTCCTGCGCGCGGGTCACGAAGCTCGGGCCCATGCGGTTCACCAGGCTGTTGGTGGTCGCCGTGGCGATGATCTCGCGGCGCAAGCGGTGGTGGCTGATGGCGCGCGGAAAGCGCTCCTGTACCGGGCCCGGGAAGTAGCGCACAAGTTCGACGGACAGATACGGGTCCTCGGGCACGTCGGAGGCAAGCAGGTGGCCGTTCAGCCAGATCTTGCTGTAGGCAAGCAGGATCGCCAGCTCCGGACGGGTCAGTCCGGTGCCGCTCTTGCGGCGCTCGCTGAGCTCATCGTCGGTAGGCAGGAACTCGAGCGCGCGGTTTAGCTCCCCGGAGCGCTCCAGCGAGCGGATCAGGTGCTGAAACTCCGGCAGACGAGCCGCCGACTGCAGCTCGAGCGTGCTGAGCGCCTGGCTTTGCAGGTAGTTGTTGCGCAGCACCAGCCCGGCCACCTCGTTGGTCATGCGCGCCAGCAGCCGGTTGCGGTCGCTCCGCGTGAGATGCCCCTCGCGCATCAGCGGGTTCAGGAGAATCTTGAGGTTGACCTCGACGTCCGAGGTGTTGACGCCCGCGGAGTTGTCGATGAAATCGGTGTTGAGCCGGCCGCGGGCGAGGGCGTATTCGACCCGGCCGCGCTGTGTCAGCCCGAGATTGCCGCCTTCACCGACCACCTTGGCACGCAGCTCGCGGCCGTTGATGCGCACGGCATCGTTGCCGCGGTCCCCGACCTCGGCGTTGCGCTCGTCACTCGCCTTCACGTACGTGCCGATGCCGCCGTTAAAGAGCAGATCGACCGGCAGGCGCAGGATCGCGCGGATGATCTCATTCGGCGCCGCACTGCTGCTCTCGATGCCCAGGAGCGCGCGCGCCTCGGCCGGCAGCGCGATCGCCTTCGTCGAGCGCGCAAAGACGCCGCCCCCGCGCGAGAGCTTCTTGCGGTCGTAGTCGTCCCAGCTCGAGCGCGGCAGAGCGAACATGCGCGCGCGCTCGGCGAAGCTCACCGACGGATCCGGGTCGGGATCGAGGAAGATGTGGCGGTGGTCGAAGGCGGCCTGCAGGCGGATGTGGCGCGAGAGCAGCATGCCGTTGCCGAACACGTCACCGGACATGTCACCAATGCCGGCCGCGGTGAAGGCGCTCTTCTGGATGTCAGTTCCCATCTCACGGAAATGGCGCTTGACACACTCCCAGGCACCGCGTGCCGTGATCCCCATCTTCTTGTGGTCGTAGCCGGCCGAGCCTCCGGAGGCAAAGGCATCGCCCAGCCAGAAGTGGTAGTCCGCCGAGATGGCGTTCGCGATGTCGGAAAAGGTCGCCGTACCCTTGTCGGCAGCGACCACCAGGTACGGGTCGTCGCCGTCCACGCGCACGACCTGCGTCGGCGGCGCGACGCGCGAGGTGACGATGTTGTCGGTGAGATCGAGCAGGGCGCGGATAAGGGTCTGGTAGCAGGCGATGACCTCGGCCTGCTGCTCCTCGCGCGTGCCGCTCGCCGGCAGACGCTTGACGACGAAGCCACCCTTGGCGCCCACCGGGACGATCAGGGTGTTCTTGACGTTCTGGGCCTTCATCAGGCCGAGGACCTCGGTGCGGAAGTCCTCACGGCGGTCGGACCAGCGCAGGCCGCCGCGCGCCACGTGGCCCATGCGCAGGTGCACGCCCTCGACCCGCGGGCTGTAGACGAAAATCTCGAACTTCGGGCGCGGCAGCGGCAGGTCGGGGATCTTCGCCGGGTCGAACTTGAAGGACAGGTACGCCTTGGGCGCGCCGTCGGCGGCGGGCTGGAAGAAGTTGGTGCGCAGCGTGGCCTGCACCATCGTCAGGTAGGCTCGCAGGATACGATCGTCATCGAGGCTGGTCACCGAGTCGAGCGCAGCGCGGATCTGCGACACGATCGCGACCGCCTTGCGCTCGGCGCCGCGCCGCGCGCGGCGCTCCGGCGTGAAGCGCGTCTCGAACAGGCGCACCAGGTTCCGGGCGATGGCCGTGTTGGCCGCGAGTGTGCGCTCCATCGACGCCTGACTGAAGGGCACGCCGGTCTGCAGCAGGTAGCGGCAGTAGGCACGCACGACGAGGATCTGCCGGGCGCTGAGCTCGGCGCCGATGAGCAGGCGGTTGAAGCCGTCGTTCTCGACCGCGCCGCTCCAGGTAGCAGCGAAGGCCTCGCGGAAGAGGTCCTCGATGCGCGCGATGTCCACGACCAGGCGGTCGCGCTGCTCGAGCTCGAAGTCCTGGATCCAGGCCGCGCCGCCCTCTGGCCAGCTCAGCTCGTAGGGCCGCTCGGAAATCACGCGCAGGCCGAAGTTCTCCAGCATCGGCAGCACGTCCGAGATCGGCACCGGATCGCCGCGCTTGACGATCTTCAGGTGCACCCGCTCGAGTATCTGCGCCGGCGGCCGGTAGAGATTCAGCTGCAGCGCCTGGGGCTGCGTGCGCAGCGCCTCGAGATCCTCGAGGTCGGTGAGGACCTCCCCCGGGGCCAGGTCTTCCTCGTAGGCCAGCGGGAAGGCGTGCCGGTAGCGCGCGGCGAGCGATAGCCCCTGCGCCTCACCGCGCCGCTCGACCAGCACCTCGCGCAGGCGGTCGCTCCAGGTAAGGGCGGCCTCGCCGATGCGCTTCTCGATCTGCGCAAAGTCCGGACGACGCCGGTCGCCCGGATCGGTGCGGACGACGACGTGCAGGCGCGCGTGGCTCGAGCCGGAGATCTGCGCGTGGCTCTCGACGCTGCTGCCGGCGAAGCCCTCGCGGGCGATCTGCTCGATGCGCTGGCGTACCTCGGTGTTGTAGCGATCACGCGGAACGTAGATCAGGCAGGAGTAGAAGCGGTGATAGGGATCACGCCGCACCAGCAGGCGTACCGTGCGCCGTTCGTAAAGGTTGACGACGCCGCGCACGATGCGGATCAGGTCGGGGATGCCGGCCTGGAAGAGCTCATCGCGCGGGTAGGTCTCGAGCACGTTAAGGACCGCCTTGCCGTCGTGGCCGGCGGGATCCAGGCCGAAGTGGGCGATGACCTGGTCGACCTTGCGGCGCAGGACCGGGATGTCGCGCGGGCTGCCGTGATAGGCGGTCGAGGTCCACAGCCCGAGAAAGCGCTGCTCGCCGTCGACCCGACCGCGGCGGTCGAAGGTCTTCACGCCGACGTAGTCGAGAAGCTCTCCACGGTGCACGGTCGCGGTCGAGTTCGCCTTGGTGACGATCAACAGCTCCGGCTCGCGTGCCCGCGCGCGCACGTCGCCGTGCAGTACGGTCGCCTCGGCACGCTTCGCCCCGTGGCGCGGCAAGCGCAGGATACCGAGCCCGGAAGCCGGCTCGGACACCAGACGGTCTTCGCGGCGGCCGCGCTGCAGGTGGTAGCGTCGGTAGCCGAGGAAGACGAAGTGCCGCGCCTCCATCCACTCGAGCAGGTGAGCGGCCTCGCTCACCTCGTCGTGTGGCAGGGGGGGCGGGGAAGTCTGCAGTGTCGCCACGACTTCGCGTACCCGCTCACGCATCACTCCCCAGTCGGCGACGGCGGCGCGCACGTCGGCGAGCGTTGCGGCGAGGTCGTCCTCGAGCTTGCGCAGCTGCGCCGGCTCGATTATGCGGTCGATCTCGTAGAGCTGCCAGGACTCGGCGTGCGTCGGCTCGGAGCCGTTGGCGCCGATGTCGACGAGCCGACCACCGCGGTCGCGGCGCACCTGCAGCACCGGATGCACGATGAGGTGCACGGCGAGATCCGAGCGGCTGAAGACCATGCCGAGGGAGTCGACGAGGAACGGCATGTCGTCGGTTACCGTCAGCACCAGCGTGTGCGGCGATTCGAAGCCGTCGCCCTCGAGGCTCGGGTTGAAGACCCGCACCAGCGGCCGTCCGGCGCTGCGGCGTGCGCCGAACTCCAGGTGCGCGAGCGCGGCCTTGGCGAGCTGCTGCGGAGTGCGCGCGGCCAGATCTTCCTCGGCAACGCCGTAAAAGTAAGCGCGCAGGAAGCCTTGTGACAGTTCCTTGCGGGCGCGCTCGCCGGCGCTGCGCACGATGCGCTCAATCAGCGCCACGCGCGCGGCCGGTATACCGCGCAGGCGGCCATCCTCAACAGCAACTGCGTGCATACCCAATCATCCTGGCGGGGAGTGCGGCGTCGCCTGCGGGTCAGTCATTTTAAGGTAAGAGCGAGGCCGCCACGCATCCCGGGTTGGTGCGGCGCGCGATTATACATGTGGCGCGTGGCGGACTGCCTGCGCCCGCCGTCGGCGTCCGCGCCAGCCCCGCGGGGCGCGGCCCGGGGGCCACGCGCGCGGGATATAATGAGGTGTGCCGGCCCGCAAAGCGCCCGGGCGTAGCGGTAGTGAGGAACATGAGCGACCTGTTTGCCAACCCCATGGGTACGGACGGATTCGAGTTCGTCGAGTACACGGCGCCCGATCCGCAGCTGCTGCGCGCGCTGTTCGAGCGGCTCGGTTTCCCGGTAACCGCCCGGCATCGCTCGAAGAACGTGACCCTGCATCGCCAGGGCGATATCAACTTCGTCATCAATGCGGAGCCCGAGTCGTTCGCGCAGTCCTTCGCACGCGCCCACGGGCCGTCGGCGTGCGCGATGGCGTTTCGCGTGCGCGATGCGGCTCAGGCCTACAGCCGCGCCTTGGCGCTCGGCGCCAAGGCGGGGCCGCACAGCGCCGGGCCGATGGAGCTCAACATCCCGTGCATCGAGGGCATCGGCGGCTCGCTCATCTACCTCGTGGATCTGTACGGCGAGCGCACGATCTATGACGTCGACTTCCGTCCCGTGGACAACGCGGGCGCGGCACCGAACGCCGGCCTGGTGCTCATCGACCACCTGACGCACAACGTCGGTCGCGGGCGCATGGACGTGTGGGCGGGCTTCTATGAGAAGCTGTTCAACTTCCGCGAGATCCGCTACTTCGACATAGAGGGTCAGCACACCGGGCTGTTCTCGCGCGCCATGACCAGTCCCTGCGGCAAGATCCGCATCCCGATCAACGAGTCGCAGGACGACAAGAGCCAGATCGAGGAGTACCTGCGCGAGTATCACGGCGAGGGTATCCAGCACATCGCGCTCGCGACCGAGGACATCTATCGCAGCGTCGATCTGCTGCGCGCGCACGGCGTCGCCTTCCAGGACTCGCCCGATACCTACTACGAGGGTGTCAGCGCGCGGGTACCCGGACACCGCGAGGCGCTCGAGGAGCTGCGCCGGCGGCGCATCCTCATCGACGGCAACCCCGAGAAGGGCGAGGGCGTGCTGCTGCAGATCTTCACGCAGAACGTCATCGGCCCGATCTTCTTCGAGATCATCCAGCGCAAGGGCAATGAGGGCTTCGGCGAGGGCAATTTCCGTGCCCTTTTCGAGTCGATCGAGCAGGACCAGATCCG
Organism: Steroidobacteraceae bacterium; assembly: GCA_036270915.1. Lineage (GTDB taxonomy): Bacteria > Pseudomonadota > Gammaproteobacteria > Steroidobacterales > Steroidobacteraceae > 13-2-20CM-66-19. The sequence goes on along the minus strand of DATBBQ010000087.1, from coordinate 13,147 downwards.
TCGCGGCGTCATCTAAGGACGCGCCTCAGGGGCGGTGCTCGCGCCTGAGGTACTCCTCGCTCTGCATCTCGGTCAGGCGGCTCACGGTGCGCGCGAACGGCGCCTTGAGTGAGGCGCCCTGGTAGAGCTGCGCGGGCGGCGCGGCCGCCGACAGCACCAGGTTGACATTGCGGTCGTAGAGCTCGTCGACGAGGGCGATGAAGCGCCGTGCCTCGTCCTCGTGCGCCGCGTCGAAGACCGGCACGTCCGAGACGATCAGCGACTGATACTCACGCGCGATCTCGATGTAGTCGTCCTGACTGCGCGCGCCGCCGCAGAGCACCCCGAAGGCGCACCAGAGCACTCCGTGCGCGGCGCGGACCACCGGGATCGCGCGACCCTCGATCTGGATGCTGCCGTCGAGCTGTGCCCCGGCGCCGCCGAGTTCCTGGAAGAGTGCGGCGAGGCGCGCGGCCGTCTCCGGCTCGCCGCTCTTGAGGTACACGCCCGCCTGGGTGAGCTGGCGCAGGCGATAGTCCGGGCCTCCGGCGAGCTCCATGACGTCCAGGTGCCGCTCAAGGAGCGCGATCGCTGGCAGAAAGCGCTCCCGCTGTAGTCCGTTGCGGTACAGGCCTTGCGGCGCGACGTTGGAGGTCGCGACCAGGGTGACGCCGCGGCGCAGCAGGCCCTCGAACAACCCGGCGAGGATCATGGCGTCGGCGATGTCCGCGACGTACAGCTCGTCGAAGCACAGCACCCGTGCTTCGTGCGCGATCCGCGCCGCGACGAGCTCGAGGGGCGCGCGGCGCTGCCTGAGCCGCGTGAGTTCACCGTGCACCTCGTGCATGAAGCGGTGAAAGTGCCGTCGCCGCGCGGGTACCGGAAGGCTCGCGTAGAAGAGGTCCATGAGCCAGGTCTTACCGCGACCGACGCCGCCCCACAGGTACAGGCCGCGCACGGGTGGCCAGCGACCGCGGCCCAGGAGCGTCCCCAGGAGCGCCCGCGCACGCAGCTGTGCACCGGCCGGCGTGGCCGCGATCAGCCGCGTGCGCAACTCATCGAGGCGCGCCAGCGCCTGCAGCTGCACGGGGTCACGGCGGAAGTGGCGGGCGGCGACCTCTGCCTCGTAGCGGCACAGCAGATCATCGGCGGCGGCATTCGCGTGCCCCGCCGGCCTCGCGGCGCTGGTGTCTGGCCCTGACACCGCGCGTCAGGTCGCGAGATCCGGCAGATTGCGGAAGTACTCGAGCGCCTCGGGGTTGGCGAGTGCGTCGAGATTCTTCACCGGCAGTCCGTGAATGACGTTGCGCACCGCCAGTTCGGTGAGCTTCCCGGAAAGCGTGCGCGGGATGTCGGGCACGGCGATGATGCGCGCCGGAACGTGCCGCGCGGTGGTCTGGGCACGGATCGTGTTGCGGATCTCGCGGCGGAGGTCCTCGTCGAGCTGCACTCCCGGCTGCAGCCGCACGAACAGCACGACGCGCACGTCATCCTGCCACTCCTGTGCGACGGCGAGCGATTCGGCGATCTGCGGCAGGCCCTCGACCGCCGAGTAGATCTCGGCCGTGCCGATGCGCACTCCGCCGGGATTCAGGACCGCGTCCGAGCGCCCGTAGATGATGAGGCCGTCGTGCTCGGTAAGTGCCGCGTAGTCACCGTGATGCCAGACACCCGGAAAGCGCTCGAAGTAGGCGGCGTGGTACTTGCGGTCCCCGGGATCGTTCCAGAAGCCGATCGGCATCGAGGGGAAGGGCGTGGTGCAGACGAGCTCGCCGCGCTCGCCGCGTACCGGCCGGCCATGCTCATCGAACACTTCCACGCTCATGCCGAGGCCACGGCACTGGATCTCGCCGCGGTACACGGGGCGCGTCGGGCAGCCGAGCGCGAAGCAGGAAACGATGTCGGTGCCACCGGAAATCGAGGACAGCTGCACGTCGGCCTTGATGCTGCGGTACACGTAGTCAAAGCCCTCGGGCAGGAGCGGTGAGCCGGTGGACAGCAGCGTCCTCAGGCTCGAGAGATCACCCGTCTCGTACGGCCGATAAGCGCGCTTCTCGAGTGCCGAGAGGTACTTGGCGCTGGTGCCGAAGACGGTGAGGCGCTCCTCATCGAGCAGCCGCCAGAGCGCGCCCGCGTCCGGGTGGAAGGGGCTGCCGTCAAAGAGCACCACGGTCGCGCCGGTGGCGAGTGCACTCACGAGCCAGTTCCACATCATCCAGCCGCAGGTCGTGAAGTAGAAAATGCGGTCGCTGCGCCGCAGGTCGACGTGCAGCAGATGCTCCTTCTGGTGCTGCAGCAGCGTGCCGCCGGCGCCGTGCACGATGCACTTGGGCACGCCGGTCGTGCCCGACGAATAGAGTATGTAGAGCGGATGATTGAAGGGCAGCGACACGAAATCCGCGCGCGGGCCGCGGCTGCCGAAGTTCCGCCACAGGCTGACCCGGGCGCGAACGGCGAGCGGTGCGAGTGACGGCTCGGCCTCTGTGTACGGGATGACGATGACCTCCTCGACCGAGGGCAGCTGAGCCAGCGCCGCTGCCATGGGTTCGAGAGAGTCGAGTTTCTTGCCGGCGTAGAAGTAGCCGTCGGCGGTGAACAGCACCTTGGGCGCGATCTGCCCGAAACGATCGAGCACCCCGTGCACGCCGAAGTCAGGTGAGCAGGAGGACCATACGGCGCCGATGCTCGCCGCGGCCAGCATGGCGATGGCGGCCTCGGGAATGTTGGGCACGAAGCCGGCGACGCGGTCGCCGGCGGCGACATCCGCGGCGCGCAGCCCCGAGGCCACCCGGGCGACTTCCGCATTGAGCTCGCGGTAGGAGAGACTCGCACGCGCACCGCGCTCGTTGCGAAAGACGAGCGCCGGCTCGTCGTCGCTGAAGCGAAGCAGGTTTTCGGCGAAATTGAGGCGCGCGTTCGGGAAGAAACGCGCCCCGGGCATGCGCTCGGGATGCTCGAGCGGCGGCCCCGCGCCCCAGTCGGCGTGGATATCGGCGAAGCGTGCGAGCTCGCTCCAGAACTCAGCGGGCTGGCGGAGCGACCAGCCGTACAGCCCGTCGTAGTCGTGCAGGGCGAGGCCGCGGCGCGCGTTCAGGCACTTCATGAAACGCGTGAGGTTCGCATCCGCGACCCGCGCGGGAGAGGGACGCCACAGTTCACTCATGGAGGAATCGCGCACGGCGGCACGCTAGAGGGACTGGTAGTTGGGCCCCGAGCCCCCCTCGGGTGTCGTCCAGGTGATGATCTCGTACGGGTCCTTGATGTCACAGGCCTTGCAGTGCACGCAGTTGGCGGCGTTGATCTGCAGGCGCCGCCCGCCGGCACCCTCGTCGACCATCTCGTAGACACCCGCGGGACAGAAGCGCTCGCAGGGATTGCCGAACTCGCGCGTGCAGCGCTCGACGCAGATGCTGGTATCGGCGACTTTCAGGTGCACCGGCTGGTTCTCGTCGTGCGTATTGCCCGCGAAGAACACGAACGATATGCGGTCGCGCGGCGGCAGCGTGCGTTGCGCCCAGTGCCGCTCGGGCGAGACGAACTCGTCGAGCTTGGCGAGGCGCGACCAGTCGGCGCTGTTCTTGAGCGTCCAGGGCGATGCGCCGCACGTGAGGGTCTCCCACGCTGAGTTGAGCAACCCGGTCCAGAGCCCGCTTTTGAAGGCCGGCTTGAAGTTACGTACGCGCCTGAGCTCGCGGCCGCCGGGGGAGGCGCGCCACCTGGCATCGAAACCTGCGCCGCCTCCGGTGGCGACGACGTGCTCCCCGGCCAGCGTGCCGCTGCGGATCGCCTGATGTACGCCCTTGATCTTGGCGAAGTTGAGGGTGCCTCCGGCGTCGCCGACCAGGATCGCGCCGGGCATCTCCAGGGTCGGCGTGGACTGCCAGCCGCCGGCCGCCACCGTGCGCGCGCCCGCTGAGATGATCTCGCCCCCCTCGAGCAGCGGCTTGACGCTCGGGTGATTCTTGTACTGCTGGAAGGCCTCGAAGGGTTTGAGGCGCGGGTCGTGGTAGTCCAGGCCGACGATGTAGCCGACGTAGACGCGATCGTTGTCCAGGTGATAGAGGAAGCTGCCGGCGTATGTGTGCCGGTCGGCCGGCCATCCGAGCCCGTGCTCGATGCGCCCGGGGCGCACCCGCCCCGCAGGCAGCTGCCACAGCTCCTTGAAGCCGAGCGCGAAGGTCTGTGGGCAGTGGCCGCGGGCGAGCTCGTAGCGCCGGATGAGCAGCTTGGAGAGCGAGCCGCGAGCGCCCTCGGCCAGCACGGTGAGCTTGGCGTGAATCTCGATGCCGGGCGTGAAGTTCGGGCCCGGCTTGCCGTCGCGCTCGACACCCATGTCGCCGACGCGCACTCCCTGAACCGCACCCGCGTCGTCGAACACGGGCGCCGCCGCCGCGAAGCCGGGGAAGATCTCCACGCCGAGCGCCTCGGCCTTCTGCGCCAGCCATGGCGTTAGCTGCCCGAGCGAGATGATGAAGTTGCCGTGGTTGTCGAACGGCGTGCTGTAGGTCATCGAGCGCGGCAGCAGCTTCACCAGGAAGTCCGGCACGGGCTTGTAGGAACCACCGGGGGTGAGGATGCGAAAGTCATCCTCGGTCGCCGGCACCTTCATGCCGGGGTACTCACTGCGCCACTCGGGCAGCAGCGCCTCGAGGGGACCTGGTTCGAGCACCGCGCCCGAGAGCGACTGCGCGCCGACCGCAGAAGCCTTCTCGAGCACGCAGACGTTCACGTCGGGCTTCAGCTGCTTCAGGCGGATGGCGCAGGCGAGGCCCGCCGGGCCGGCGCCGACGATCACGACGTCGTACTGCATGACGTCGCGCTCGATCCCCTGAGTGTCAGTCACCGTCCGCCCCCTTCATAGTTCTTGTGAGCGCCCGTACACGCGTCTACTTCGGCTGCATGCGGATCGCGCCGTCGAGGCGGATCGTCTCGCCATTGAGCATCGGGATCTCGCACACCGCCGCGATCAGCTGAGCGAACTCCTCCGGCTTGCCGAGGCGCGAGGGGAAGGGTACCTGCGCGGCGAGTGACGCCTGCACATCCGGCGGCATGCCGTCCATCATCGGGGTGTGAAAGATCCCGGGTGCGATCGCGACGCAGCGGATCCCGAACCGAGCCAGCTCGCGCGCGATCGGCAGCGTCATCCCGGCGACCGCGGCCTTGGTGGCCGAGTAGGCCGCCTGGCCGATCTGGCCCTCGAACGCGGCGACCGAGGACGTGTGGATGAGCAGGCCCCGTTCACCATCCGCACCCGCCGGGTTGTTCTGCATGATAGCCGCGGCGGCCTTGTCACACAGGAAGGTGCCGATCAGATTGATGTGGATGACCCGGGTGAAGAATTCGCCGGCCATCGCCCCGTTCTTGCCGAGCACCCGTCCCGCGCCGATGACGCCAGCGCAATTGACGAGAAGATTCAGTCCGCCGAGCCGCGCGTGCGCGGCCTCCATGGCCGCGTTCACCTCGGCTTCCGAGGTGACGTCGCAACGCAGGAAGCACGCCGGCTCCCCGAGAGCGGCGGCGGCCGCACGCCCCGGACCTTCCTGCACATCGAGCAGGGCCACCCGGGCGCCGTGCGCGCTGAAGTGACGCGCCACCGCGTAGCCCAGTCCCGAGGCGCCGCCGGTGATGACCGCCCGTACGTCCTGAATTTTCATGGCAGAGCCTCGCGCCGCCCGGAGTTAGAGGAGTTCGACCGCCATCGCCACCGCCTCCCCGCCGCCGATACAGAGCGAGGCGAGGCCGCGACGCCCGCGGCGGTGGCGCAGCGCATACAGGAGCGTAGTGAGGATGCGTGCCCCGGTCGCGCCGATCGGGTGCCCGAGGGCGCAAGCACCCCCGTTGACGTTTACGCGGGCATGATCGATGTCTACCTCCCGCATCGCGGCCATGGCGACCACCGCGAAGGCCTCGTTGATCTCGTAGAGATCGGCGTCGTGCGGCTTCCAGTTAAGCTGAGTCAGCACTTTCTTGATCGCCCCCACCGGGGCCGTCGTGAACCACTCCGGTTCCTGCGCATGACTGGCGTAGGCCAGAACCCGGGCGAGTGGCTTGAGGCCACGTGACTGTGCGGCCTCGGCGCTCATGAGCACGAGCGCCGCCGCGCCGTCGGAGATGGAGGAGGAGCTCGCCGCCGTCACCGTCCCATCCTTGGAGAACGCGGGCTTGAGCGTGGCGATCTTGCTTAGGTCACAGGTACCGGGGGTCTCGTCGCGCGCGACGATGGTCTCTCCCCTGCGGCTCTTCACCGGAAGCGGGGTGATCTCGGCGTCGAAATCGCCGGCGTCGACTGCGCGCAGTGCGCGCCGGACGGACTCGGCGGCGAACTCGTCCTGCTGCGCGCGGCTGAACTGGTACTTGGCCGCCGCCGCATCCCCGAAGCAGCCCATGAGCTTGCCGTCCCAGGGGCTCTGCAGGCCGTCGTAGAACATGTGGTCGAGAACCTCGCCGTGTCCCAGGCGGTAACCGCTGCGGGCCTTGGGCAGCAGGTAGGGCGCATTCGACATGGATTCGAGGCCGCCGGCGAGCACCGCCTGAGCGGAGCCGGCGCGGATCTGGTCCGCGGCGAGCATGACGGCCTTCAGGCCTGAGCCGCACATCTTGTTGATGGTCGTGCTCGGTACGCTGTTCGGCACACCCGCGGCGAGCGCCGCCTGTCGCGCCGGTGCCTGCCCGAGTCCGGCCGGCAGCACGCAGCCCATGATGACCTCGTCGAGCTCGGCGGGCCGCACGCCGGCGCTCTCGAGTGCCGCGCGCGAGGCCGCGGCGCCCAGCTGCACGGCGCTCAGCGGGGAGAGGGCGCCCAGGAACGCTCCGATGGGCGTGCGCTTGGCGGACACGATGACCACGTCATTGTTGGGCATAGGCAATCCTTTGGTTGAATCAGCGGGCGAGGGCGGTCGCCGGACGCCGCGTGCGGCGCCGTGGCGAGGCGCGGTCGGTGAGTTGCGCGCCGCTGCCGCGCGGGCGCAGTCCTCCTTCGAATACGGTCACGAAAGCGGCGGCGATCTGTGCGCCGCTGAGCGACTGGTCCTCGCGGTACCAGTGCGCGATCCAGTTGAGCGCGCCGGCGAGGGCGAAGGCGGTCATCTTCGGGTCACACGGCTCGATCGAGCCGTCCTGGACACCCTCGCGGATCAGGCGACGGATGCCCTGGTCGATCTCGGACTTCAGCGTCTTTATGTGCCTGCTCATCGCCGGGGAGAGATCCTGCTCCTCGGCGCGCACCATGCACCAGCCGAACTCGGAGGCCACGGCCTCGCCGTAGCGGCGCAGCACGGCAGCCAGCCGCTCACGCGCCGGCAGCTGCAGCTGGCGCACGTCGCGGAAGCCGATACGGATGCGCTCGACCCCGGCGACGAAGCACTGAAAGAGCAGCTGCTCCTTGCTGGTGACGTAGTAGTAGACGGTGGGCTTGGTGACCTCGAGGCGCGCCGCAATATCGTCGAGGGAGGTGTTGTGGTAGCCCTTGCGGTTGAACTCCCGCGCCGCCGCACGGATCACCGCGTCGCGTTTCAGTTCGCGGTCGCGCTGGCGCTCGTGGCTCGCCCGCCAGGGCGAGGCGGTCGACGCCGGGCGCTTGCCCGCCGGGGACGGGCTGGAACGACGGTTGTTCATGGGTTCGGGAGTATTATAGCGGCGCCGGCCGGGGGCGTGCTGTCAGTGCGGGTGGAAACGGGCGCGTTGACCGGTCGTTGGCGCCTCAATCATACTCAGTAGTAGGTATCCTACCCGCGGGTAAACAGTCAGTCCATCGAGCTTTCGGACACCCGCCAGCGAGGAAACACATGAACGCCGGACTCAAGGGCAGCGCACCCCTCCTACGCGGTGAGGAGGCGGCGGTGCGCGCACCGCTGCGCTTCGTGTCGGCGGCCTCGCTGTTCGACGGTCACGACGCCGCCATCAACATGATCCGCCGCCTGCTGCAGGCGCGCGGCGCGGAGGTCGTGCACCTGGGGCACAACCGCAGCGTTGCCGACATCGTGCGCGCGGCCATCGACGAGGACGCCGACGCGATCGCGGTCAGCTCCTACCAGGGCGGCCACAACGAGTACTTCACCTACATGGTGGACATGCTGCGCGAACGCGGCTACGAGCACATCCGCGTCGTCGTGGGCGGCGGGGGCACGATCGCACCGCAGGAGATCGCCGCCCTCGAGCGCCACGGGGTCGAGAAGATCTACACGCCCGAGGACGGCAGGCGGCTCGGCCTCGCCGGTATGATCGAGGACGTCTTCCGGCGCCTTGCCACGGTGCACAAGCCTGGGTATGAAGTGCGGCCGCTGAGCGCGCGCGATCACGGTCTCATCGCCCGCACGATCTCCGTGCTGGAGGGCGAGGCGGGCGCCGAGCAACAGGCCGAGCAGGTGCGGCGCGTCATGGCCCGTTCACGCCACGAGGTGCCGGTGGTCGGCATCACCGGCACCGGCGGGGCAGGCAAGTCGAGTCTCACGGACGAGCTGCTCGCGCGCCTGGTGCGGCATTTCCCGCAGGCGCAGATCGCGGTGGTGGCAATGGACCCCACTCGGCGGCGCAGCGGCGGCGCGCTGCTCGGGGATCGCATCCGCATGAACTCCCTGTCCGCAGAGAACATCTACATGCGCTCGCTGGCCACCCGCCGCGCGCACCGCGCGACCGCCGCGGTCCTCAGAGAAGTCATCGAGCTCTACAAGGCAGCCGGCTTCGACCTCGTGATCGTCGAGACCGCTGGTATCGGGCAGTCCGACAGCGAGATCGTCGACCTCGCGAACCTGTCGCTGTACGTGATGACGAACGAGTACGGTGCCGCGAGCCAGCTCGAGAAGATCGACATGCTCGACTACGCCGACTTCATCGTTCTCAACAAGAGCGAGAAGCGCGGCGCCGAGGACAGCCTGCGCGACGTGCGCAAGCAGTGGCGGCGCAATCATCCCGACCGGGCACGCCTCGCCGACGCGGAGGTCCCGGTATTCCCGACGATCGCCAGCCGCTTCAACGACCCCGGCGTCAACCGACTGTTCGCCGCCATGTGTGCGGCACTCGAGGCCAAGCACGTCGGTGACGGCAGCTGGCGCCTCGACGATCCCGGTCCGACCGCGCTCACCGCCCGCACGGCGCTCATCCCGGGAGCGCGCACCCGCTATCTCGCCGAGATCGCCCAGGGCGGGCGCGGGGCGCGCGCGCGCATCGAGCAACAGGTGGACGCGGCACGTCGGGCCTTCGGCCTTTACGAAACGCTCAAGGCAGTGCACGACGCGGCCCTGCCGGCCGCGGTGCATCCCTACCCCGAGGCGGCACTCAAGGAGCACGGCGCGGACGCGACGCGCCGCGAGCTGCGCTCACGCTACAACCAGGCCCTCGAGGAGATGGGCGCCGAGGCCTGCGCGGAGCTGCGCTCGTGGCCCGAGCGGGCGCGCGCCGCGACCGGCGCCAGCTACTCGTACAAGGTCCGCGAGCGGACGGTTACCGGGGAGAACTACAGCGAGAGCCTCGCGCATTCGCGCATCCCGAAGCTCGCCGTGCCGCATCTCAAGGACTGGGGTGAGCTGCTGCACTTCATCTTCACCGAAAACCTCCCGGGTTATTTCCCCTACACCGGCGGCGTCTATCCCTACCGCCGTGAAGAAGAGGATCCGACGCGTATGTTCGCGGGTGAGGGCGGCCCGGAGCGCACTAACCGCCGCTTTCACTACCTTGCCCACAACCAGCCGGCCGCGCGGCTGTCGACAGCCTTCGACTCCACGACTCTGTACGGAGAGGATCCGGACACGCGCCCCGACGTCTACGGCCGCACCGGCAACTCCGGCGTATCGATCGCGACGCTCGATGACATGAAGAAGCTCTATTCGGGCTTTGATCTGTGCGCGCCCTCGACCTCCGTATCCATGACCATCAATGGCCCGGCGCCCATGATCCTGGCCATGTTCATGAACACGGCCGTCGACCAGCAGGTGGAGCGCTACCTGCGCTCGCAGGGCGAGTGGCAGGAGGCCGAGCGCAAGATCGCGGCGCTGCACGCCGAGAGCACGGCGCGCGGCGTCGCGCCGCCGCAGTATCACGGCGAGCTGCCGCCGCATCATGACGGCTCGGGGCTCGCACTGCTCGGTGTGTCGGGCGATCAGCTGCTGGAGCGCGAGACCTACGAACGCATCCGTGCCGAGGCGTTGCAGGCGGTGCGAGGCACGGTGCAGGCCGACATTCTCAAGGAGGATCAGGCACAGAACACCTGCATCTTCTCCACCGAGTTCGCGCTGCGCATGATGGGGGACGTGCAGCAGTACTTCATCGACGAGCGCGTGCGTAATTTCTACTCGGTATCGATCTCCGGTTATCACATCGCCGAGGCGGGCGCGAACCCCATTTCGCAGCTGGCCTTCACGCTGGCGAACGGCTTCACCATCGCCGAGTACTACCTCTCGCGCGGCATGAAGATCGACGACTTCGCTCCCAACCTCTCGTTCTTCTTCTCGAATGGCATGGACGCCGAGTACGTGGTCATCGGTCGCGTGGCGCGGCGCATCTGGGCGCGCGCGATGCGCGATCGCTACCAGGCCGGCCCGCGCAGCCAGATGCTCAAGTATCACGTGCAGACCTCGGGACGCAGCCTGCATGCGCGTGAGATCTCCTTCAACGATATCCGCACGACCCTGCAGGCCCTGTATGCACTGTTTGACAACTGCAACAGCCTGCACACCAACGCCTACGACGAGGCGCTGACGACGCCCACCGAGGAGAGCGTACGTCGGGCGGTGGCCATCCAGCTGATCATCAACCGCGAGCTTGGACTGAACAAGATTCAGAATCCCTGGCAAGGCTCATTTGCCATCGACTATCTGACAGATATGCTCGAGGAAGCCGTTTACAAAGAGTTCGAGTCACTCTCGGAGCGCGGCGGCGTGCTCGGCGCCATGGAGACCATGTATCAGCGCGGCAAGATACAGGAAGAGTCTCTGTACTATGAGACCAAGAAACACGACGGCTCGCTGCCGCTCGTGGGCGTCAACACCTACCTGTCGGGTGCCGATGCCAGCGCCGAACACCAGGGGACGGAGCTCATCCGCTCGACCGAGGCGGAGAAACAGGCGCAGGTGGCGGCCGTGCGCGCCTTTCAGGCGCGCAATGCCGCGCGGGGGCCGGCGGCGCTCGAGCGCCTGCAAGAGGTCGCCGCGAGCGGTGCCAACGTGTTCGCCGAGCTCATGGAAAGCGTCAAGGTCTGCTCCCTGGGGCAGATCTCACACGCTCTGTATCAGGTGGGCGGTCAATACCGTCGCAACATGTGAGGTCGGGCTCCCCGAGCGCCGCGAGTATCGCCGCGCGCGCCCGGTCCCGCAGCTGACTCACCGCGTGCTCGCTCTCCGTCGGCGGCTCGAGCACCGGCAATACCTCGAACTCAAGAGGGCCCGGTGTCGGCACGCCGAGATTGGGCGGCAGTGCCCGGCGCGTCCCGCGCAGCACGGCCGGCACCAGCGGACAGCCCACGCGTGCCGCGGTCACGAAGGCGCCTGCGTGGAACTTGAGCAATCCCGGCTCGCGGGTGAAGGTTCCCTCGGGGAAGAACACCACCGAGCCGCCCAGGGCGGCGTTGCGCAGCACGCGCCGTGCGTCCGCGGCGCTGCGCTGGCGATTGAAGCGGTCCACGAACTCCGAGCCCAGGCGCTTCAGCAGCGCGCCCGCGAGCGGGAATCGGGACATCTCCCGCTTGATGACGAACGCGAACCGCGGCGGCAGTGCCGCCGTGAGCACGATGCCGTCGAGGTAGCTCGAGTGATTGCAGACGACTACGCACTGACCCTGAGGCAGGCGTTCCGCGAACTTCACTCTGAGCGGCATACCCGCGGCTGACAGGAACGCGCGCGCCAGCGCCCGCGCGGCCCGCCGTCGCTGCGCGAGCCGCGGCAGGGCGATAAGCAGCGCGAGCGCGATCAGGCCGATGGCGAGGAACGCCATCAGTACCCGGAGGGCGTACAGCGTGCGCAGCGGCTGGAAGGCGCGTGTGCGCGGCGACTCGGGCGTGTTCACAAGGAGACAATGTTCATGAGTAGTCTGTTGCTGCGGATGTGAACTGGTTCTCTTTATGTTAATGCCGGGGTTGTGATGTGAAGATCGTCACGTCGACGGCACGCCGCTGCTCACCATACTGCGGGCAGCACATTACCGGGAAGCCGAGGCAGGTCCACCGCGCGTCATGGCGCGGGCGCTGACCTCAGCTGCCCAGCGAGACCAGGCTTGTCCAATACCGCGACCGCTATGAACTCAAGCGCCGATTCGGCCGATCCCGCGGTCTCCCGTTTTCTCGACGCGGTGTGGATGGAGCGCGGTCTGTCACCGAACACGCTGGCCGCGTACCGCGCCGACCTCACCGCTCTCGCCCGCTGGCTCGCCGAGCGCAACGTGCCGATCATGCGCACATCGCGCGCCGACCTGCAGGACTTTATCGCCTGGCGCGTGCGCGCCGGCGCCCGTCCCCGCTCGACCGCCCGGCAGCTCTCGAGCTTCCGGCGCTTCTTCCGCTACTTCATGCGCGAGGGGGCCATTAAGGAAGATCCTACCGCGCAGATCGCCATGCCGAAGATCGGGCGCTCGCTGCCGCGCTCCCTGACGGAAGAGGAAGTCGAGGCGCTGCTGCTGGCGCCGGTCGTCACCGACCCGCTCGGCAACCGCGATCGCACCATGCTGGAGGTGCTCTACGCGACCGGGCTGCGCGTCTCGGAGCTGGTGAACCTGGGCCAGAGCCAGATCAACCTCAACCAGGGGGTGATCCGTATCCTCGGCAAGGGGGATCGCGAGCGTCTCATCCCGCTCGGCGAGGAAGCGATGCGCGCACTGAAGGAATTCATGAAGGGTCCGCGCGGCGAGATCCTGCTCGAACGCCAGACCGACTACATGTTCCCGACGCGCCGTGGCGACCGCATGACGCGCCAGGCCTTCTGGCACATCATCAAGCGCTACGCGCGCAAGGCCGGCATCGCCAGGGAGCTCTCGCCGCACACGCTGCGGCATGCCTTTGCGACCCACCTGCTCAATCACGGCGCCGATCTGCGCGTCGTGCAGATGCTCCTGGGCCATAGTGATCTGTCGACAACGCAGATCTACACGCACGTGGCTCGCGAGCGCTTGAAAGAGCTGCACGGGCAGCATCACCCTCGCGGGTGAGGAAGTCGCCATCGGCGCACATCTGTCCTTTGCGGACGTT
>DATBBQ010000086.1:0-18023 GCA_036270915.1 Steroidobacteraceae bacterium | reverse complement strand
TCCTCACAGGTCGGCAGCTACTCGAACATCATCATCAGCGTGAGCAGCGGCGCTCAGACGAGCGCGCTACCGGCATTCACGGTCACGGTCACGAATTCGACGGCGCCGCTCACGATCTCCGGCACGCCGCCGTCGTCGGTTAACGTGGGGGCAGCGTACGCCTTCACGCCGACGGTCAGCGGGCCGAGCGGCGCCACGCTGACCTTCAGCATCCAGAACAAACCCGCCTGGGCCAACTTCAATACCAGCAACGGCGCGCTTACCGGAACACCGACGGCCGCGGCGGCCGGAACCTACTCGAACATCGTCATCAGCGTCAGCGACGGCACGAACAGCGCCTCGCTGCCGGCGTTCAGCATTACCGTCAACCAGGTGTCCAACGGCAGCGCGACACTCAACTGGACCTCCGTTACGCAGAACACCGACGGCACAGCCCTGACCGATCTCGCCGGGTACCGCGTGCACTACGGAACTTCGCAGAGCAATCTGAGCACCGTGGTCACGCTCTCGAATCCGACCGTCACGACCTACCTGGTCTCGAACCTGTCCTCCGGGACCTGGTACTTCGCCATCACGGCGTATGCCAGTGACGGCAGCGAGAGCGCCCCTTCCAACGTCGGCTCGAAGACCGTCCCGTAACAGCCGCCGGGACGACACGACCGGCGCGCGTGCCGCGGCCGGCGCGCACGCAATACCCGCCGACTGTCACCGCGTACCCCAACTCGTTCCGCCGCGCGCGCAGCGGCGCTCCACACGCCCGCAGGACTGCGCTCCAGGAGCGGCGGATCAGGCGGTGTTGCCGGCGTCCACGGTGAGCGTCGTGCCGGTGATGTTGTGCGCCGGATCGCTCACGAGAAACACCACCGCCGCGGCGATATCGGCGGGCGCCGGCAGGCGGCGCAGCGCACTGCGCCGGACGATCTGCTCACGCTGCTTGCCGGTGAGCTCCTGCGTCATCTCGGTGTCGACGAAGCCCGGCGCCACGGCGTTCACGGTGATGCCGAGCGGACCCACCTCGCGGGCGAGTGAGCGCGTGAAGCCGACCAGTGCCGCCTTGGTCGCCGAGTAGGCCGAGAGCCCGTGGTAGCCGGTCGTGCTCACGATCGAGGAGATGCTGACGATGCGCCCCTGCTTCTCGCTCATCATCGAACGCACGACGTACTTGGTGAGCACGATGGGCGAGACGGTGTTGAGGCGTATGAGCGCCTCGATCTGCTCGTCGCGCATCATCGCCAGGACGCCCGAGGTGCCGAGACCGGCGTTGTTGACGAGCCCGTAGATCGGCCCGAAGTCCTTGCGCAGGCCGCTCACCAGGGCGGGAATGGCGGCAAGCTCGGCGAGGTCGCAGGCGCGGAAGTGCACGGCACCTGCGCCGGGTGCGGCCGCGAGGCGCCGCAGCCCCTCGCTCTCGGTGCGGGCGACGGCCAGCACCTGGTAGCCCGCCGTCGCGAGCGCCGTGGCGATCGCGAGCCCCAGGCCGCGGCTCGCGCCGGTGACGATGACGTTACGCATCGGGGCGTACCAGCTTGCCGGATGCCGAGACCTCGAGCGAGGGCACGATGCGGATCAGGGCGGGCACCTTGTGGGGGGCGAGCGCGCCGCGGCAGCGCTCCGTGAGCTCGCGCGTCAGCGTCGCCGCCGGCGGCCGCGCGCCGCGCGCACTACCCTCCTCGGCGAGCACCACCTCCGCGGTCACGAGCGCGCCGGTGATGGCATTGCGCCGCGCGCGCACGAGCGACATGCGCACCCAGGGATGTGCGTTGATCACCGCCTCGACCTCCTCGGGGTGCACCTTCTGGCCCCCGACGTTGATCACCCCGCCGCGGCGGCCCGCGAAGTAGTAGCGGCCGTCGCGCTCCTCGACCCGGTCACCGGTGTCGACGGAGCCGTCCGCGGATCTCAGACTCTCGACCCCCTCGCCCAAGTAGCGCTGCGCGGTGCCGGGGGAGCGCACCCGCAGCGTCTCCTCCCGCACGAAGAGTTCCACGGGGCCCGTGCCGCCGACGAGCTGCGCCGGGAAGCCCGCGCGAGCGTCGCGCACCTCGAAGGCGACGCCCGCCTCCGTCGATGCGAAGGCGTGGGCCACCGTCGCCTCCGGGAAGGCGGCGCGCAGATTGTCGAGCACCGCCTGGTCGGCGATCTCCCCGGAGAGCCGCACGTAGCGCGGCGCGATCTGCGTCACGGCGCCGCTCATGAGCGCCTTGCGCCAGTGCGAGGGCGTGCCGGAGATGTGCGTGATGCCGGCGGCGGCCGCGCGCGCCAGAAAGGCCACCACCGACTCCTGGGGATCCGAGAGCACCAGCGAGCCGGCGTGCAGCGCGCGCAGGAAGATCTGCAGTCCGCCGTAGCGACGGATGTCGTAGAAGGTACTCCACAGAAGCGGTTGCGGCGGCGGGGGTTGCCCGGCGAGCGCGCTGGTCAGGCTCGCGAGCGTGTGCAGCACGAGCTTCGGGGCACCGGTGGTACCGGAGGTGAGCAGCACCCACTCGGTCGCGCGATGCGCGCCGCCGCGCGGGGCGCTGCGCGCGAGGAGCGGCCCGGCCTGGATCGAAGTGCGAAGACCTAAGGCGACACCACCGCTGCCGAGCGCGTCGTGCACGCAGGCCTCGGCCTGGGATGCGGCGATGACGCCCGCAAAATGCTCGGCGGCGAGGTCCGGGGTACACAGCACCATGCGGCGCGCCACGCCGTCGAGCTCGAGCAGCACGAGGGCGGCGGTGAGCTGGTCTTTGACGGCGATGAGGACGGTGGCGTCACGCAGTTCCTCGAGCCGTCCGCCGAGTACGCTCGAGTGCGCAAGCTCCGCGAGCGCGATGCTCGCGTGGGCGCCGTGCAGCTGCCCTGCGGGCGGGCCCCGCGCGGTGATCGACTCCCACAGGCAGAGCGCGTCACTTCGCAAAGTTTTCGTACAGCCTTACGAAGTCGCCGAAGGTCACGGGGAATTCGACGGCCTCGTTGAACGGATCGATGCCGAGTGCGTCCTCAAGCCGCGCCACGATGATCGCGAAGCTCAGAGAATCGAGGCCGGACTGCACCAACTTCAGCTCATCGGACAACGGCGCCAGTGCCCGCTCCTGCTCGATGGCCACCTGTTGGAACTGCGACGTGATCGTGGACCTCACCGACATCTCTGGGCTCCATTCATGAGAGGGGCGCCAAACCAGACTATATTATCGCGAGTCCCTTCCGGGTCTTACGTTGTAGTCATCTCGCTACGTTAACTCGCGGTTGCCGCTCGCCCGCCGGGAAAATTGCGAGATCCTTGTGCTAAATCGCGGATAAAGCAAGCGCTACGTCCGCCCTCGCCGGTGCACGCGCGGGGCCTGCGCCGACCCACCCCCGCAGGCGGCCCCGCAGCGGGCTCGCGCAGCTCCAGCTGACCGCGCCGGGGATCCTCCGGAACCTGCGCCCCGCCACCGGCGAGCGGGCGTGCCGATCTGGACGCTGTCTCGGGATGGCATCATTGCGAGGGCCTGTCGGAAACGCCCGACGCCGATATTGCTGCCCGCTTTGCGAAAGTCGCGACGCCGGTAGCGCTCGCGCACGCGTTGCCTTTGTATAATGTCACCTGCCGGTCCACCAAAAGCGCTTCAGACCATGTCCGACAACGTCTCCCCGCTGCGGCAACCACAGACCTCGACCGACCGGACCGCCCTCACGGCCGAGGTCGCGGGCCTCATCGTCGCCGCCTTGAATCTCGACATCGCCGCGAGCGAAATCGACCCCGAGCAACCCCTGTACGGGGAGGGTCTGGGGCTGGATTCCATCGACATCCTGGAGATCGCGCTCGTCGTGTCCAAGCACTACGGCGTGCAGCTGCGCGCCGACAGCCAGGAAAACGAGCGCATCTTCGGCTCGCTCCACCACCTGGTGGACTACATCAACGCGCACAGGACGAAATAGGCATCTGGTCAAGCTGCCGCTGATCGCGCATTCCGGCCCCGACGCGGTCATCGCCTACCGCGCCGGCAGAGCTCTGTCCGCGCGCACCTTCCTCGAAGACGTCGCCCGGGTCTCGGCGCTCCTCGGCGGGGGCGGCCACGTGCTCAACGTCTGTGCCGACCGCTACCGGTTCGCCGTCGGGTTCGCCGCCGCGCTCACCGCGGGCAAGGTGAGCCTCCTGCCCCCGACGCACACGCCCGAGGTCATCGAGCGCCTGAAGGCCTTCGCCCCGGACGTCGTGTGCCTGACCGACGATGAGGACTGCCGGGTGCGGCTGCCGCAGGTCCGCTATCCGGCCGGCGACGCGCCCCCGGGCCCGGCGGCGGCACCCCCGGTACCCCAGATCGATCCCGGTCAGGTCGCCGCGTGCGTCTTCACCTCCGGCTCCACCGGCTCGCCCATCCCGTACCGCAAGACCTGGGCACCGCTCATGAGCTGCGTGCGCGAGGAAGCCCGGCGGCTGGGCATCGCGAGCCCGCCGCGGGCGGTGATCGTCGCCACCGTGCCGCCGCAGCACATGTATGGCTTCGAGTCCTCGGTCCTCATGGCGCTCGGCAACGGCTACGCGTTCGCCGCCGAGCGGCCCTTCTACCCGGCCGACGTCGCCGCGACGCTGGCGCGCGTGCCGCGACCGCGCGTCCTGGTATCGACGCCCGTGCACTTAAGGGCCCTCGCCGCCTCCGGCGTCACGCTGCCGACGACCGACCTCGTCGTGTCGGCCACCGCGCCCCTCTCGCAGCCGCTCGCCGCGGAGATCGAGCGGCGCTTCGCGACGCAGCTCCTCGAGATCTACGGCTCCACGGAGACCGGCCAGATCGCCGCGCGCCGGCCGACCCACACGGCGCAGTGGCGCCTGTGGCCGCAGGTGACGCTCGCGGCGCGCGACGGGGAGACCTGGGCGCAGGGCGGACACATCGAGCAGCCGACGCGCCTGTGCGACGTCATCGAGACGCTCGACTCGGAGCGCTTTCTGCTGCACGGGCGACTCGCAGACCTGGTCAACATCGCCGGCAAGCGCAGCTCGCTTGCCTACCTCAACCACCACCTCAACTCGATCGCCGGCGTGCACGACGGGGCCTTCTTCCACTGCGAGCACACCCGCGCCCCCCACACCGACGTCGCGCGCGTCGCCGCCTGCGTGGTCGCACCCGCTCTGACGCCCGCGCAGCTGCTGGAAGAGCTGCGCCGACGCATCGACCCGGTGTTCCTGCCGCGGCCGCTGCTGTTCGTCGCGCGACTGCCGCGCAACAGCACCGGCAAGCTCCCGCAGGAAGCGCTGCGCGCCCTCGCCGCGGCGCACCTCAAGGCTTCCGTGGCCTGATGGCGCACGTATGGGCACGCCGATCACGGTCACCATCTCGGCGGATCATCCGGCGCTCGCGGGCCACTTCCCCGGCGTGCCGATCCTGCCCGGGGTGCTGCTCCTCGATGAGACGCTGCGCGCGCTCGCCGCAGACGGCGCGCCCGAGCGGGCGCGCTGGCGCATCCGTGCCGCCAAGTTCCTGAAGCCGGTCCGGCCCGGCGAGACACTGCTCCTCGAAAGTGAGACCCTGATCAACGGCTCGGTCCGCTTTCGGATCTCGAGCGCCGGCCAGCCCGTGGCGCACGGTCTGCTGGTCCCGGAAGAGGGTACCGACGATGGTGAGTAAGCCGGCCGAGGGCATCGACGAGGCGCGCGCACACTCGCGCCACTGGGCCCAGACCCCCGAGCGCGGCAACGCGACCTGGGTGGCGATCGGCACCTACCTCGCGACGCTGTTCCGGCGCCCGCTGAGCTACCGCGTGCTGTACCTGGTCGCGCTGTATTTCTTCGTCTCGGCCCCCCATGCCCGCCGCCACGCCCGCGAGTATCTGCGCCGGGTGCTGCCACGCGAGCCACGTACGCGCGACGTCTTCCGCCAGGTGTTCGCCTTCGCGACGACGATCCTGGACCGCCTGTACCTGAGCCAGGAGCGCTTCGAGTTCTTCGACATCTCGAGCGAGGGCGAGGCACTCATGGACGAGCCCATCGATCGCGGCTGCGGCGCCTTCCTCCTCGGTGCGCACCTCGGCAGCTTCGAGATGGTCGGCGCGCTCGGACGCCACCGCCGGGGCCTGAAGGTCGCGATGGCGATGTACCAGCAACAGGCGAGCCGCCTCACCGCACTCTTCCAGGCCGGCAGGCCGGGCTCCGCCCCGGAGATCATCGCGCTCGGACAGCTGGATGCGATGCTGCGCATCCGTGACTGTCTCGATGAGGGCAAGTTCGTCGGCATGCTCGCCGACCGCACCCTCGGGGAGGCCCCGGCGCACCGTGTCATGTTCCTCGGCAGCCCCACACTCTTTCCCCTGGGACCCATGCGCCTGGCGGCGGCTCTCAGGCGCCCGGTGTACTTCATGACGGCACTCGTGCGCGGCGGCAACCGCTACCACGTCGTGCTGCGCCAGGTCGCCGACTTCTCGCAGGGCACCCCCGGCGGACGCGAGCCGGCCGTGCGCGCGGCCGTCGAGCGCTACGCGCAGGTGCTCGAGGAGTGCTGTCGCAGCGATCCCTACAACTGGTTCAACTTCTATGACTTCTGGCAGCCCGCGCAGCTGCCCGACGAATCGGTGCGCGGTGAGCGCGCATGAGGCGTTCGCGCGTGGCGCTCGCCGCCGCGCTCACCACGGCACTTCTCGCGAGCGGCCACGCGGCGGGGAGCGACCCCTCCGCGGTCCTCGATCAGCTGCTCACGCTCCTCGCCGCGCGCCACTCCAGCCACGTGCGCTTCACCGAAGTGCACGAGATGGCGATGCTCGATCGCCCGCTCGAGTCCTCCGGCGAGCTCCTCTACGAGGCGCCCGATCACCTCGAGAAGCGCACCCTCAGGCCCAAGGCTGAGACCCTGGTGCTCGAGCACGGGGTCCTGAGCGCGACGCGCGGGCACCGGACGTACGTCCTGCGCCTCGGGGACTATCCGCAGGTGGTGCCCTTCGTCGAGAGCATCCGCGCGACCCTCGCCGGGGATCGCGCCGCGCTCGAGCGTTTCTTTCGCGTCGATTTCCAGGGCGAGCTCGAGCACTGGACGCTCACCCTCGTGCCCACGGACGCCGCGATCCGCCGCAAGGTCGCCGAGATCCGCATCGCCGGAGAGCGCGACGTCATCCGCACGGTCGAGATCCGCCAGTCGGACGCGGACCGCACGGTGATGACGATCGGCCCCGAAATCACCCCATGAGCCGCGCGGGCGCCGCGGCGAGTGTCGTGTGGGCGCTCGCGGTACTCGCCGCCGCCGTGATCGCCGCGCGCGCCCGCTACAGCACCGACCTCTCGGCGTTCCTGCCGCGCGCGCCGAGCGCGACGCAGCGCCTGCTCATCGAGCAGCTGCGCACGGGCCCCGCCGCGCGCCTGGTGATCGCCGCCATCGGCGGCGGCGACGCGGCGAGCCGCGCGCAGCTCTCCGCCGCACTCGCCGCGCGGCTGCGCGCCGACCCCGCCTTCGCCTCGGTGAGCAACGGGGATGAGGCGAGCAGCGAGCGCGACCGCGAGTTCCTCTTCCGCAACCGCTACGCGCTGAGCGACGCCGTCACGCCGCAGCGCTTCTCGGTGCCGGGCCTGCACGAGGCGATCGCCGCCGCACTCGATGAGCTCGCCTCCCCGGAGGGCGCGTTCCTCAAGGAGCTCTTCACCCGCGACCCGACCGGCGAGCTGCTGCACATCCTCGATACGCTCGGCGGCGCGCAGCGCGCGCCGCACACGAGCGCGGGCGTCTTCAGCACGAGCGACGGCACGGAGGCGCTCCTCTTGCTGCAGACGCGCGCGGCCGGCTCCGACACCGACGCACAGCAGGCGGCGGTCGCTCAGCTGCGGCGCGCCTTCGCCGCTGAGCGCGCGCGGCTGCCCCAAGGTGGCGCACTGCGCCTGCGCCTGAGCGGGCCGCCGGTGTTCGCGGTGAATGCGCGCGCGCTCATCAAGCGCGAGGTGATGCGCCTGTCGCTGGTCAGCGCGGGGCTCATCGCGCTGCTGCTCCTCACGGTCTACCGCTCCCCGACGGCGCTCGTCCTCGGGCTCGTGCCGGTGGCCTCCGGGGCACTCGCCGGGGTGGCCGCGGTCGCGCTCGGCTTCGGCGCGGTGCACGGCATCACGCTCGGCTTCGGCGTGACGCTCATCGGCGAGTCGGTCGACTACTCGATTTACCTCTTCGTGCAGAGAGACGCCGACTGGCGCCGTACGCTGTGGCCGACGCTGCGGCTCGGGGTGCTCACCTCCATCGCCGGCTTCGTCGTGCTCCTGCCGTCGGCCTTTCCCGGGCTCGCCCAGCTCGGGCTGTACTCGATCGCCGGGCTGATCGCCGCCGCGCTCGTCACCGGCTACGTGCTGCCGCACTGGCTGCCGGCCTCGCTGCGGATCGTCGACCTGAGCGCCGCCGGCGCGCGCCTCGCGCGTGCGCTCGCCGTGGCGCAGCGGGCGCGCGCCGTCCTGCCGGTCGTGGCCGCACTGGCCGCGGCGCTGCTCTTCGCGCACCGGGGCGCGCTCTTCAACCACGAGCTCTCGGCGTTGAGTCCCGTGCCGCTCGCCGACCAGGACCTCGATGCCCAACTGCGCGCCGACCTCGGCGCCCCGGACACGCGCTACATGATCGTCGTCAGCGCCGCGACGCGCGCGGCGGCGCTCGATGCGGCCAGCTCCCTGTCCGCGCGCCTCACGCCGCTCGTGGACTCAGGCGTCATCGGCGGCTTCGAGTCACCCGCGCGCTACCTGCCCTCGCCCGAGGCGCAGCGCGCACGCCGCGAGAGCCTGCCGGATGCCGGCGCGCTCGAGGCGCGCCTGAAGAGCGCGCTCGCGGGGCTGCCGGTGAGCCCCGGGCGGCTCGCGCCCTTCGTCGCCGAGGTCGAGCGCGCGCGCGGCGCGGCGCCGCTCACCGCCGCCGACCTCGCCGGTACGTCCTTCGGCGCCGCCGCGGAGGCGCTCCTCGTGCCCTCGGGCGCGGGCTGGACGGCGCTGCTGCCGGTCGCGGCCCGCGCCGCCGGGGATCTGCCCGCGGACGCCGTGCGGCAGGTGCGCTCCGCCGTCGCGGCGGGCCCCGAGGGCGCGGTGCTGCTCGACCTCAAGGGCGAGACCGACCGGCTGTACTCGGACTACCTCTTCGGCGCCGCGCGGCTCGCGGTGGCGGGCCTGCTGCTCATCGTGCTGCTGCTGGCCCTCGCGCTGCGCTCGGTCGCGCGCGTCGCGCGCGTCATCGCCCCGCTCGTCCTCGCCGTGCTCGCCGTCGCGGCGCTGCTCGCGGCGCTGCACGAGCGGCTGACCATCCTGCACCTGGTCGGCATGCTCCTCATCGTCGCCGTGGGCTCCAACTACGCGCTCTTCTTCGATCGCCTCAGTCACGGGGCGCACCCCGGATCGCAGCCGCTGACGCTCGCCTCGCTCGCGGTCGCGAACCTCGCGACCGTCCTCGCCTTCGGCGTGCTCGCGACCTCCAGCGTGCCGGTGCTCGCCGACCTCGGGCGCACGGTCGCGCCCGGGGCGCTGCTCGCGCTTCTGTTCTCGGGCATGCTCGCCGCGCCCTCGGCCCAGGCGGGCGCGGTGCACTGATGCGCACGCTCACCGATAAGGCCCGCGCGGACCGCCCTGCCCCGACGCGCATCGTGCTGCTCCCGGGGGCCTTCAGTGCGCCCGAGGACTTCGTGCGCGAGGGATTCGTCGCGGCGCTGCGCGCGCGCGCGCTCGACATCGACCTCACGCTCGCCTCGATGGACTTCGGCCACGTGACCGACCGCTCGGTGCTCGATGAGGTGCAGCGCGAGCTCATCGCGCCCGCTCAAGCGGCGGGCTGCGCGCTGTGGCTGGGCGGCATCTCCCTCGGGGGCTACGTCGCGCTCGCCTGCGCCGCTCGTGCGCGCGGGGAGCTCGCCGGGCTGTGCCTGTTCGCGCCCTACCTCGGCAGTTACATCGTCACGTCCGAGGTCGAGCGCGCCGGCCTCGCCCGCTGGGACCCCGGCGCCCTCCCCGAGGACGACGACGAGCGGCGCGTCTGGCGGTTCATCCAGACGCTGCGCGGCGGGACCCTGCCGGTACACCTCGGGCTCGGGCGGGACGATCGCTTCGGGGTGCGGCACCGCCTGCTCGCGGACGCCCTGAGGTCACAGGACGTCGACCGCGTGCCGGGCGGGCACGACTGGCCGACGTGGCGGCAACTCTGGGAGAATTTTCTCGATGCCCGCTTCCGCACCCCTGCCTGAGCCGCCGTCGCGCTCCGTACGCGCCGTGGCGCTCGCGCGCGGCTCGCTCGCGCTGCACGTCGCGGCGGCGGGCGTCGTGCTCGTGCGCCCGCCGCTGTGGCCGTGGGCGCTCGCCGCGGTCCTCGCCGATCACCTCGTCCTTCAGGGGGCGGGGCTGTGGCCGCGCAGTCACCTGCTCGGGCCGAACTGGACCCACCTGCCCGAGAGCGCGGCGCGCGCCGTCGCGATCACCATCGATGACGGCCCGGAGCCGCAGATCACCCCGCGGGTGCTCGACCTGCTCGACGCGCGCGGTGCCCGGGCGACCTTCTTCTGCATCGGCGAGCGCGTCGCGCGCCACGCGGCGCTCGCGCGCGAGATCGTCGCGCGCGGGCACGGGGTCGAGAATCACACCTACCGCCACCCGCTGACCTTCTCGCTCCTCGGGCCGAGGGGCATCGCCGCCGAAGTGCGCCGCGGCCAGGAGGCGATCGCCGCGGCCACCGGCGTCGTGCCGCGCTTCTTCCGGGCGCCCGCGGGGCTGCGCAACCTGTTCCTGGAGCCGGTGCTCGCGCGCGCCAACCTCTCGCTCGTCAGCTGGACGCGCCGCGGCTTCGACACCGTGAACGCGAGCCCCGAGCGCGTGCTCGGCAAGCTCACGCGCCACCTCGCCGGGCGCGACATCCTGCTCCTGCACGACGGACACGCGGCGCGCACGGCCAACGGGAACGCGGTCGTGCTGGAAGTGCTGCCGCGGCTGCTCGACGCGGTGAGCGCCGCGGGGCTGACGAGCGTGACGCTCGCCGCCGCCTTCGGCGTCGGGGCGGTGAACGCATGAACGCGGAGGCCGCTACCCTCGCCGCGCTCGTCGCCGCCTCGAGCGCCTACTATCGCCCGGCGGGCCAGTTCGCCTGGCGCTTCGCGCGCGGCAAGCTCGCCGGCGACCCGGCGTTCCGCGCCCTGCTCGCCCAGGGGCTGCTGTCCGGGCGTCACGACATCCTGGACCTCGGCTGCGGGCAGGGCCTGCTCGCGGCCTGGCTGCTCGCCGCGCACGCCGTGCACGCGCGCGGGCGGGCGTGGCCGTCCGCGTGGCCCGCGCCGCCGCAGCTTCGCTCCTACGTGGGTGTGGAACTCAGCCCGCCCGAGGTGCGGCGCGCGCGGCGCGCGTTCGCCGCCGACGCCGGCGCGCGCCTGCAGGTCCTGCACGGTGACATCCTGCACGTAGACTACGGGTCACCCGATGCGGTGATCATCATGGACGTGCTGCACTACCTCGACTACCCGGCCCAGGAGCGCGTGCTCGAGAAGGTGCGCGCCGCGCTGCGTCCCGAGGGGCTGCTGCTCATGCGCGTGGGGGATGCCGCCGGGGGTCTCGGCTTCGCCTTCAGCAAGGCCTTCGACCGCACGGTCGCCCTCATGCGCCGCGGCGCCTGGCGACCCTTGAGGTGCCGGCCACTTCCGGACTGGCGCGAGCTGCTCAGCCGGCAGG
This sequence comes from Steroidobacteraceae bacterium, assembly GCA_036270915.1. Lineage (GTDB taxonomy): Bacteria > Pseudomonadota > Gammaproteobacteria > Steroidobacterales > Steroidobacteraceae > 13-2-20CM-66-19. Next base: position 6,415 of record DATBBQ010000086.1, on the reverse strand, counting down.
GCTTTCGCGCGCGCGAGCAGCCCATGAGCGCCGGCACCCCCTTCGTCAACACCCTGCTCGTCGCGCAGGCGGCATGAAGCCGCTCGAACTGCGCGCCTTCACGGCGACCAGCAGCATCGGCCGCGGACTCACCGCGACGCTCGCGGCGCTGCGCGCGCAGGCGAGCGGGCTCGCGCCCTGTGCCTTCGAGAGCGTGACGCTCGCGACCTACGTGGGCGAGGTGGCGGGCGTCGACGAGGCACCGCTCCCCGCCCCTCTCGCGGAGTACGAGTGCCGCAACAACCGCCTCGCGCGCCTGGGGCTTGCGCAGGACGGCTTCGCCGAGGCCCTGACCGAGTGCGTCGCGCGCCACGGCCGCGAGCGGGTGGGCGTCTTCCTGGGCACCAGCACCTCGGGCGTGCTCGACACGGAGATCGCCTACCGGCGGCGCGATCCGGTGAGCGGCGCGCTGCCGGAGGGCTTCCACTACCGCGGTGCGCACAACAGCTTCTCGGTCGCCGCCTACGCGCGCGCCGCATTCGGGCTCACCGGTCCCGCGGTCGTCGTCTCCTCGGCCTGCTCCTCGAGCGCCAAGGTATTCGCCTCCGCGCAGCGCGCCATCGCCGCCGGCGTCGTCGACGCGGCCCTCGTCGGCGGGGTCGACTCGCTGTGTCTCACGACCCTCTACGGCTTTCACTCCCTGCAGCTGGTCGCGCCCGGTCCCTGCCGGCCCTTCGACGTGGCGCGCGACGGCATCTCGATCGGCGAGGCGGCCGCCTTCGCGCTGCTGACGCCCGCCGCGGACAGTCTCGACGCGGACCGGGTGCTGCTGCTCGGCGCCGGGGAGTCGAGCGACGCCCACCACATGTCCGCGCCCCACCCCGAGGGGCGCGGCGCGCGCGCGGCCATGCTGGCCGCCCTGAGCGGCGCGGGCTGTGCCGCGCAGGACATCGACTACGTCAACTTCCACGGCACCGGCACGCCGAGCAACGACGCCGCCGAGGCGCTCGCGGTCGCGAGCGTGCTCGGGCGCGAGGTGCCGGGCAGCTCCACCAAGGGGGCCACCGGGCACACGCTCGGGGCCGCGGGCGCGCTCGAGGCGGTGATCTGTGCGCTCGCGCTGCGCGAGGGGTTCATGCCGGGCGGCGTCAACACGCACACCGTGGACCCGGCGCTTGCGGTCACCTACCTGCGCGCGAACCGCGCGGCGCCCCTGCATCGCGTGCTCAGCAACTCCTTCGGCTTCGGGGGCTCGAACTGCAGCCTCGTCCTCGGGCGCGCCGGGTGAGGCCGTGACGCCCCTCACCGGGTACGTTCAGGGCGTCGGCCTCGTCGGCCCGGGGCTGCCCTCCTGGGCGCAGGGTGCGGCGCGGCTCGCGGGGGCGGCGCCCTGGGAGTGGGCGGCGACGGTGATGCCGCAGCCGCAGTGCCTGCCCCCCGCCGAGCGGCGGCGCACGCCCGCGAGCGTGCGGCTCGCGCTCGGCGTGGGGCTGGAGGCGACGGCGAACGCCGGCGCGGATGCGGCGCAGCTCGCGGCGGTGTTCAGCTCCTCCAGCGGCGATGGCCAGAACTGTCACGAGATCTGCGAGGCGCTCGCCACCGGCGAGCGGCTCATCTCACCCACCCGGTTTCACAACTCCGTCCACAACGCCGCGGCCGGCTACTGGGGCATCGCCACCGGGGCGACGGCGGCCGCGAACGCACTGTGCGCTTATGACGCGAGTTTCGGCGCGGCGCTGCTCGAGGCCCTGACCCAGGTGCGCACCGAGGGCGTGCCGGTGCTGCTGGTCGCCTACGACACGGTGCACCCGGAGCCGTTGTGGCGGGTCCGGGGGCTACCCGAGGCGTTCGGCGTCGCCCTGGTGCTCGCGCCGGAGGCCGGCGCCGCCCCGCGCGCGCGCCTCGCGGTGGGCTTCAGTGAAGCCCCCGCGACGCCGATGTCCGAGCCGCGGCTCGAGGCGCTGCGCGCGGGCGTACCCGCGGCGCGCAGTCTGCCGCTCCTGGCACGGCTCGCGCGCGGGGGCGACGCGCGCGTGGTGCTCGAGTACCTTAAGCCCCCGCAACTCGCCGTGGAGGTGAGCGCATGCCCCTAGACCACGAGTGGATCGAGCAGCACATCCCGCACAAGGGACGCATGTGCCTGCTCGATGAGGTGCTCTCCTGGGATGCCCGGCGCATCCGCTGCCGCAGCGCCACGCACCGGGTGGAGGACAACCCGCTGCGCTCGCACGGGCGCCTCGGGGCCGCCTGCGGCATCGAGTACGCCGCCCAGGCGATGGCCGTGCACGGCGCGCTGGTCGCATCGAGCGCCCCGCTCGCGAGCAGCATGTCGCGCAGCATCCGCGGCAGCTTCGGCCCCGGGGTCGGCTACCTCGCCTCGGTGCGCGACGTGACCTTCTACGTCGCGCGCCTCGATGACCTGCCCGCCGATCTCATCGCCCACGCCGAGCGCGTGACCGGCGACGGGCGCAGCGTCCTCTACCAGTTCTCGGTGTGGAGCGCCGAGCGAGCGCTGCTCAAGGGCCGGGCGACGGTGGTCATCGATGCGACGATCGCCGGCGGCGCGGCGGCGGACGCCGCGCCATGAGTCCCGCGCGCCGCCGGGCGCTCGTGACGGGCGGGAGCGGCGGCATCGGCGCGGCGCTCTGCCGGCGCCTGGCACTCGACGGGCACTACGTATACGTGCACTCGCGTCGCGGCGGCGACGCGGCAGCCAGGGTGCTCGCCGACATCCGCGCCGCGGGCGGTGAGGCGAGCTCCGTCACCTTCGACATCACTGACGGCGAGGCGACCCGCGCGGCGCTCGAGACGGTGCTCGAGGCGGGCGCCATCCAGATCCTGGTCAACAACGCCGGCCTGCACGATGACGCGGTGCTGCCGGGGATGAGCGCCGCGCAGTGGCACGGGGTCATCGACGTGTCGGTCAACGGCTTCTTCCACGCCACGCAGCCGCTGCTGCTGCCGATGATCCGTACCCGCTGGGGGCGGATCGTGAACGTCTCCTCGATCGCGGCCCTGATCGGCAACAAGGGCCAGGTGAACTACGCCGCCGCCAAGGGGGCGCTGAACTCGGCCACCAAGGCCCTCGCGCTCGAGGTCGCCACGCGCGGCATCACCGTGAACGCGATCGCCCCCGGCATCATCGGCTCGCGCATGACCGAGGGACTGTTCGACGCGGAGGCGATCGCGCGCCTCGTGCCGATGAACCGCATGGGGCTGCCGGAGGAAGTCGCCGGCGTGGTCTCGTTCCTCGCTTCCGAGGATGCCGCTTACGTCACCGCGCAGGTGATCTCGGTGAGCGGCGGCATGGCGTAGGCCCCCCGCCGCCGGGCGGGCTTTCTGGCACACTCGCTCGTTTCCAACTCCGGGACTACCCATGACCCACACGCCCCCCGCATCCCGCCGGCACGCCGCGGTGGCCAGCCTCGCCGCGGCCGCCCTCGTGCTGCTGGCGTCGGCCTGCCCCGCGCAGGGCGCGCAGACCGCGGTGCTCGACAGCCTCGGCCTGCATCCCGGCAAGGAGCCGCTGCGCGCCCGGCCCGGCTGGCACACCCCGCACCTCGTGCTCTACGTGTCCTACGTGAAGGACTCCCTGCCGCTCATGCAGAAGGCGGCCCCGGGGGTGAAGTTCGTCGAGGTCTCGCAGGCGAGCGCCAAGGAGCTCGCCTCGGCCGATGCGACCATCGGGGTGTGCTCGGCCGAGGTGCTCGCGAAGGCCACGCACCTCGAGTGGGTGCAGTGGATGGGCGCCGGCGTCGAGGGCTGCGTGCAGCAGCCGCTGCTGCGCGAGCGCAACGTCGTCCTCACCAACATGCAGCGGACCGCGGCGCCGAGCATGGCCGAGCACGTCATCGCCCTCATGCTCGCGCTCTCGCGGCACCTCGACGTGTATCTGCGCGCGCAGGACAAGGCACAGTGGGTACGGGACGAGGGCACGCAGCTCAACGACCTCGACGGCAAGACGCTCCTGGTCGTGGGCCTCGGCGGCATCGGCACCGAGGTCGCCAAGCGCGCGCACGCGCTCGGCATGCGCGTCATCGCCACCCGCGCCAGCGGCCACGAGGGACCGGACTACGTGAGCTACGTGGGACTTCCGGATGAGCTCCTGAAGCTCACGCGCGAGGCGGACTACGTGGTCAACTGCCTGCCGCTCACGCGCGAGACGACCGGTCTGTTCAACGCGCAGTTCTTCGCCACGATGAAGCCGAGCGCGTATTTCCTCAGCGTCGGCCGCGGTAAGAGCACCGTGACGGCGGACCTCGTCAGCGCGCTCGAGTCGCGCCGCATCGCCGGCGCCGGCCTCGACGTCGTAGACCCCGAGCCGCTGCCGCCCGACAGCCCGCTGTGGAAGCTGCCGAACGTCCTCATCACCCCGCACATCTCGGCGTACACCGCGGTCACCATGGAGCAGCGCGACGTGCTGCTGAGCGAGAACCTGCGGCGCTTCGTCGCAGGCGACGCCCTGCTCGCGGTGGTGGACGTGGAGCGCGGCTACTGAGGTGTCCGCCACGCCGTGCGGCGGACGTCCCTGTCCGCCGCACGGCGCGCGTACTTACTGCTTCACGTACACCGCGGTCTGCTTCTCGTTCTCCTTGCCCGGCGTCCAGGAGACGTCCGAGAACGAGCGGCCGTCGGCGGCGATCGTCTGCGTTCCGACGGAGTCGACCTTGCCGTTCACCTTCATGACGTACTTCGTCTCATTTGGCTTCAGGGCCTTGAAGGAGATGGTCATTCCGGGCGGCACGGTCGGACCGTCGAGCGGGCGATCGCTGCCGTCCGTGGGACCCTCGGCGCTCGCCTTCATATCCGGGACGTCGTAATGCACGACCCCTGTGCTCGGGACACTGATCACGAAGGTTTGCGGAGCCCCGCCCGACGTGCTCTTCACCGAGCGCCACGTGCCCAAAAGACCCTCACCCGCGGTCACGCGCTCGTAGACTGCCTCGTCATTGTCGGCCGAGCCGTCCGGACGCGTGCCCTTGTAGGTCATGCTGAGCGTCTTGCCGTCCGCCGACAGCACGCGCTGGAGCGTGCCGAGTGGCTTGCCGTTCACGCTGACCTGCGAGTCCCAGGTGTCCGGTGTGGGGTGGCTCCAGATGATGGTGCGATTGAGGCTCTTGTAGGGCTTGCCGTCGACCGCAAAGTCATAGTCCGAGGCGGTGCCATCGGAGTAACGCATCAGGCCGTTGGCGGCCTTCGAGTAGGTGAAGGTGTCGCCGGTGAAGTGACTCTTCGCGGGATCGAGCTTCCAGGTGCCGACCCAGGGGCTCTCGGCGGCGAGCGCGGTGCCGCAGGCGAGCGCGGCGAGTGAACAGGACAGGATCAGGGCTTTCATACGCGGTCCTCTTGGTTTGGGGTTAGGCAGAGAAAGTCTCGCGGGGGCGCTCACGGCGGCGCCGCCTTGTTTACAACCAGGAAACTGCCGCTCCAGTAGGGCTCGTAGCTCTCGCTCTGCACGTAGTGACTGAGCGAGCCGCTGTAGTGCGCCTGTCCCGGGCGCAGCTCGATGATGACGACCCCCCCGTTCGCGGCATGGAGCGTCCCGGCGTGCACGGCCGCCGCGCAGATGGATGAGCCGTCGCTGTAGGGGCCGCTGCCGATCACCTGCCCGGGGGCAGCCTTGCCGGGGGGGCAGCGGAAGCTGAAGCGCTCGCCGTTCAGACCGCGCAGGTTCAGGTCGAGTGGGCTCGCGCGCCAGTCGATCTCGGTCGGCGCACTCGATCCCTGCGCGGCGGCCCCCGCCATGAGCGCCGCGGACAGCGCCATCGCCGGGACCGGGTGCACACCGTGCGGGACTCGCCTCCTCATTCCAACCTCCCCCGCTCGCGCCCGCGGCCTGCGCGAGCACCAGGGCAGCACCCTGCGCCTCCGGGGTCGGCGCGTCCTTGCCGTGAGGCTGGCATTTTTCTGGCAAACTGATCGCCGATCGCCGCCAAGAGCGCAGGAACCGCGGACCCTCGTGGCAAGCCTCGTCTACCAGTTCCGGGAGTTTGAGCTGGACCCTGCCGAGCGCCGCCTGACCGGCGCTGGCACGCCGATCGCGCTCACACCGAAGGTCTTCGACACCCTGGTCCTACTGGTGCAGCGCAGCGGGCACCTGGTGACCAAGGACGAGCTGATGAAGGCGCTCTGGCCGCGCGGCTACGTCGACGAGTCGAATCTCACCAAACACGTCTGGCTGATCCGCCGCGCGCTCGGCGACGGGGAGAACGAGTCACGCTTCATCGAGACGGTGCCGAAGGTCGGCTACCGCTTCATCGCGCCGGTCACGACCGCCCCGGTAGCGGTCCCCGCAACACCGCTCCCCGCGCCGAGCATCGCATCGGTCGCCGCGGCGCCCGCGGCGGACGCACCGCTCACGGCGGCAGCCGGGGAGCCGCAGCCGGCGGCGACCGTGTTGCCGGTGAGCGGGCCGCGGGCCGCCAACGCCCCGCCC
>DATBBQ010000085.1:0-26618 GCA_036270915.1 Steroidobacteraceae bacterium | reverse complement strand
CGCGAGAACCTCGAGCGGCTGCAGGACGTGCGCGATGAGGTCGAGAAGCAGATCCGCCACCTGCAGCGCCAGGCCGCGAGCGCGCGTCGCTACCAGGCCCTGAAGGAGCAGGAGCGGCGGCTGACCGCGGAGCTGCTCGCGCTGCGCCTGCGCGAGCTCGACTCCGGCGCCGAGGTGCACGACGCCACGGTGCGTGCCCGCGAGCTCGCCATGCAGGCCGAGATCAGCGCGCAGCGCGCCGCGGAGGCCGCGATCGAGCGGCAGCGCAGCGTGCACACCGCGCACGGGGAGACGCTCGCGTCGGTGCAGGCGCGCTACTACGAGGTGGGAGCCGACATCTCGCGGCTCGAGCAGGCGATCGAGCACACGCGCGAGCTGCGCGAGCGCCAGCGCGCCGATCTCACCCAGACCGAAGGCACGCTCGCGGAGCTCGCCAGCCACATCGCGCGCGACGAGGCACAGCTCGCCGCGCTCGGCGCCGAGCTCGGCGAGCTCGCCCCGCAGCTGGCCGCCGCCGAGCAGGCCGAGCGGCACGCCACCCAGGCGCTCGCGGCCGCCGAGCGCGCGCAGCAGGACTGGCAGCAGCGCTGGGAGACGCACACCCAGGAGGTGAGCGGCGCGGAGCAGACCAGCGAGGTCGAGCGCGCCCGCATCGAGCAGCTCGAGAACCAGCTGCGGCGGCTCGCCGCCCAGCAGCAGCGTCTCGCCGCCGAAGAGCAGGCCCTGGGCGCGCAGCATGCCGAGGGCGAGCTCGAGCAGCTGACGCGCACGGAGGCCGCCGCGCACGCGCGCCGCGAGGAGCTCGCGCACGCGCTCGCCACCTCTCAGGAGCGGCTGCAGCAGATGCGCGTCGCGCAGCTCGCCGCCGAGGGCGAGCTCGAGCGCGCGCGCGCGGCCCGTGAGGGCGCACGCGAGGAGCTCACCTCGCTCGAGGCGCTGCAGGCCGCGGCGCTCTCCGACCACGCCGGGGACACGACCGAATGGCTGAGCGGCGCGGGGCTTGCGGCGCGTCCGCGTCTCGCGGCCGCGCTCGAAGTCGAGCCGGGCTGGGAGCGCGCGGTGGAGACCGTGCTCGGGGACTATCTGGAGGCGGTGTGCGTCGAGGCCCTCGATGAGGCGGCCGACTCGCTCGGCGCGCTCAAGAGCGGCCGCCTGACGCTGATCGAGGGCGAGGGCGGCGCGCCGGCCGCGCCCGGCACGCTCGGGGAGCGCGTCCAGGGTCCCGCGGCGATCGTCGCGCGCCTGGCCGGAGTGCTCACCGCGGCCGACCTGAGCGAGGCGCTCGGCGCGCGCGCGCAGCTCGCCGACGGGGTTTCCTACATCACGCCCGCCGGTGAGTGGGTGGGACGGCGCTGGCTGCGCGTGAGTCGCGGCGCCGAGGCACGCGCGGGTGTGCTCGAGCGCGCCCAGCGCCTGAAGGGGCTGCGCGCCGCGTCCGCGGGGGCGGCGGCCGCGGCGTCAGAGGCGGAAGGCACGCTCGCGGGCGCACGCGAGGCGTTGCGCGCGGCCGAGGCGGCGCGCGATGAGAGGCAGCAGGCACTGCAGGCGGGGCACCGCACGCACGCCGAAGCGCTCGCGGCGCTCGAGGCGCGGCGGGACCGCGCGACGGAATCCCAGCAGCGAGGCGCACGGTTGCGGGAAGACGCCGGTGAGCTCGCGCACGAGCACACGGCGACCCAGGAGGCGCTCGCGCTCTCGCGCGCGGCCCTCGAGAGTGCCTCGGGCGCGCTCGCGCGACTTGAGGCACGCCACGCGGGACTCGGCAGCGAGCGCGAGGAGCGGCGCGACGCCCTGAGCGGCGCGCGCAGCCAGGCGCAGGCGACGCAGATGAGCGCGCGCGAGCTGCACGTGCGGGTCGAGTCGCGCCGCTCGACGCAGAGCTCGGTCGAGGTGGGCATGGGCCGCATGAGCGAGCAGCGCACCCAGCTCGAGGAGCGCCGCCGCGAGCTCGCGCAGGAACTCGCCTCGGGCGACGAACCGGTGATCCAGGCGCAGGGGCGCCTCGGGGCGGCTCTCGAGCTGCGGCTCGCCGTCGAGGCCGAGCTCGGCGCGGCGCGCACGGCGCTCGAGGAGGCGGACCTCGGGCTGCGCGCGCTCGATGAGGAGCGCCTCGCAGCCGAGCAGCGCGTCGCGCTCGCGCGCGAGGCGACGGACGCGGCGCGGCTCGCCGCGCAGGAGACCCACGTGCGGCGCGCGGCGCTCGCGGAGCAGTTCGCCGAGACGCGCCGCGAGCTCTCCGAGGTACTCGCGGCACTCGCCCCCGAGGCGCAGGTGCCCGTCTGGGAACAGTCACTCAGCGAGACGCGGGCCGACGTCGAGCGCCTCGGCCAGGTCAACCTCGCGGCGATCGACGAGCTCAAGGATCACACGCAGCGCAAGGAATACCTCGACAGTCAGTTCACCGACCTCACTTCCGCGCTCGACACGCTCGAGGAGGCGATGCGCCGCATCGACAAGGAGACGCGCACGCGCTTCGACGACACGTTCGAGCGCATCAACGCCGGGTTGCGCGAGAAATTCCCGCGCCTGTTCGGCGGCGGCCACGCCTACCTTGAGCTGGTCGGCGAGGACAAGCTCTCCGCCGGGGTCGCGGTCATGGCGCGGCCGCCCGGCAAGAAGAACAGCACCATCCACCTGCTCTCGGGGGGCGAGAAGGCACTCACCGCCGTGGCGCTCGTGTTCTCGATCTTCGACCTGAACCCGGCACCCTTCTGCCTGCTCGATGAGGTGGACGCGCCGCTCGACGAGCACAACGTCGGGCGCTTCTGCGATATCGTGCGCGAGATGTCCTCGCGGGTGCAGTTCGTGTTCATCACCCACAACAAGAGCACCATGGAGCTCGCCGCGCAGCTGATCGGCGTCACCATGAACGAGCCGGGCGTCTCCCGGCTCGTGACGGTGGACGTCGACGAGGCCGTGCGGCTGGCCGCGGTGTGAGGGTGAGAGGAGGGTGAACCTCATGTCCGCCGAGTTGCGCTGGATCCTCCTGATCATCGGCGTCGTGTTTCTCGCCGCGCTCACGTGGTGGGAGCTGCGCCGCCCGCGCCAGGCAAGCGCCGCGAGCGCCTCCGAGCGTCCCGCGCCGCGCGACCTGTCCGGCGAGCCACCGCGCTCGGTGCGCGACCCGGGGCTCACCCTGCCGGAGATGCGTGCCTTCGAGCCGCTGCCGCCGCGCACGTTGCCGGTGGCCGAGATCACCGACCCCAACGCGACGGACGATGAGTTGTACGCGAGCGATGCCGAGGACGCCGCCGCCGGCGCCATGCCGTCCGAGGAGGCCATCGCACCCGAGGGGGCCCTGGATGGTGCCCCGGCTGCCTCGGCTGAGTCGGAACCGCAGGCTCTCGCCGCGCTCGCGGACGTCCCCGCCGCCGCATCGCCCGAGGCGGCGGTGCCGCCGCCGCAGGCGGCCGCGCCCCGCGAGCTGCTGCCGGAGCTGCCGGCGGCGGAGGCGCCGCTCGTGGAGTGGCCGCCGGATGACGAGCGGCGCATCGTCGCCCTGCGCCTGGTGGCGACCGCGCCGGAGCGCTTCCCGGGGCGCTCGGTGCGCCAGGCGCTCGCCGCCGAGGGCTTCGTGCTCGGGCGCTTCGCGATCTTTCACAAGCCCGACGAAGAGCATCGCGCCGTCCTGTCCGCCGCGAGCCTCAGCCGCCCCGGGACCTTCGACCCCGAGACGATGGACTCTCAGCACTACGGGGGACTGTCGCTCTTCGCCGTGCTGCCGGGACCGAAGTCACCGCCCCAGGCATTCGATGAGCTGGTGTTCACGGCACGCAACCTCAACGAGCGCCTGCACGGGGTACTGCAGGACGAGCAGGGCACGCCGCTCACGCCCTCGCGCATCGCTCACCTGCGCGAGCGCCTGGGGGCGAGCGCCGCCTCGTGACCGACGCCGCGGCGGCGCGCGCGGCGCAGCTGCGCGCGCAGATCGCGCAGCACGACTACCGCTACTACGTGCTCGACGAGCCGGCGGTCCCGGACGCGGAGTACGACCGCCTGATGCAGGAGCTGCGCGCCCTCGAGGCCGCGGACCCGACCCTGGTCACGCCCGAGTCCCCGACGCAGCGCGTCTCCGGGACCCCGAGCGGCGCCTTCGGCGAGGTCGTGCACCAGGTGCCCATGCTCTCGCTCGACAACGCCTTCAGCGAGGAGGACGTGCGCGCCTTCGACCGACGCATCCACGAGCGCCTGGGCCTGGAAGGTGACCTCGACTACGTCGCGGAGCCCAAGCTCGACGGGCTCGCCGTGAGCGTCCTCTACCGCGACGGGCGCCTCGAGCGCGCCGCGACGCGCGGGGACGGTGTGACCGGCGAGGACGTCACCGCCAACGTGCGCACCATCCGCGCCGTGCCCCAGCGCCTGCGCGGGGAGGCGCCCGCACTCATCGAGGCGCGCGGCGAGGTCTTCATGCCGATCGCGGGCTTCGAGCGCATGAACGAGCAGGCGCGCGCGCGCGGGGAGAAAGTGTTCGTCAATCCGCGCAATGCCGCGGCGGGGAGCCTGCGGCAGCTCGACCCGCGCGTGAGCGCGGCGCGGCCGCTGACGGCGTTCTTCTACGCGCTCGGCGTCATCGAGGGGGCGGCGCTTCCCGAGCGGCAGATCGAGCTGCTCGAGCGGCTGCGCTCGCTCGGGCTGCCGGTGTCGCCGGAGACGCGCGCCGTGACGGGCGTCGCCGGCTGCCTCGACTACTACCGCTCCCTCGGCGAGCGCCGGCGCGCGCTCCGCTACCAGATCGACGGCGTCGTCTACAAGCTCGACCGGCGCGCCGACCAGGCGCGGCTCGGCTTTCTCTCGCGCGCGCCGCGCTGGGCGATCGCCCACAAGTTCCCCGCCGACGAGGCGGTGACGCGCGTGAAGGGCATCGAGTTTCAGGTCGGCCGCACGGGCACTCTCACGCCGGTCGCGCGCCTGGAGCCGGTGTTCGTGAGCGGCGTGACGGTGAGCAACGTGACGCTGCACAACATCGACGAGGTGCGCCGCAAGGACGTGCGCGTCGGCGACAGCGTCGTCGTGCGCCGCGCCGGGGACGTGATTCCGCAGGTGGTGAGCGTGCTCAGCGAGCGCCGTCCCGAGGGTACCCGGCCCGTCGAGCTGCCCGAGCGCTGCCCGGTGTGCGACTCCCCCGTGCTGCGCGCGGAAGGAGAGGCCGCGGCGCGCTGCACCGGCGGTTTCGTCTGCCGCGCCCAGCGCCAGGAGGCGCTGCGCCACTTCGCGAGCCGCCGCGCACTCGACATCGAGGGCCTGGGCGACAAGCTGATCGAGCAGCTGATCGAGCGCGAGGCGGTCAAGTCGCCCGCCGACCTCTACTCGCTCAGCGCCGCGCAGCTCGCGGGGCTCGAGCGCATGGGCGAGAAGTCCGCCGCCAATCTCGTCGCCGCCATCGCCGCGAGCCGCGCGACGACGCTGCCGCGCCTGCTCTACGGGCTCGGTATCCCCGAGGTGGGTGAGGCGACGGCGCTCGCGCTGGCGCGCCACTTCGGCACGCTCGCGGCGCTGATGGCCTCCGACGAGACGCGCATCCAGCAGGTCCCGGACGTGGGTCCCGTGGTCGCCGCCCACGTGGCCGCCTTTTTTGCCTCGGCGGAGCACCGCAGGGTTATCAAGGCTTTAGAAGAGAAAGGTGTGACGTGGCCTGACATGCCGGCGGCCCCCGAGGCCGCATCGCCACTCGCCGGCCGCACGTTCGTCATCACGGGGACCCTGAGCGGCCTCACGCGCGAGGCCGCGCAGGAGGCGCTCGTCGCCGCGGGCGCCAAGGTGTCGGGGAGCGTGTCGAAGAAGACGAGCTACCTGGTCGCAGGCGCGGACGCCGGCTCGAAGCTCGAGAAGGCGCGCGCCCTCGGCGTGACGGTGATCGACGAGGAGGAGCTCAGGCGGCTCCTCGCGCGAGGCTGAACCGTCGCGCGGCGGCGGACGCACGGGCGTCCGCCGCCGCGTGCGGCGCTTACTTCTTCGCCGGGTCGGCGGGGGCAGCCGGCGCCGGCGTGGGGTTGGCGGCGGCCGCAGCGGCGCCCTCGGCACCGGCGGCGGGGGCGGCCGGAGTCGGGCCCGCGAGCGTCGGGTCGAGCTTCTCGACCTTCGCGCCCTTCATCAGGTCATCTCCGTAGGAGCGGAATTTCTTCGCCTGCACCATCTGCTCGAGGCGCGTCTTCACCTGATCGTAGGGCGGGGGCGTCAGCTCGCGCGTCCCGAGGAGCTCGATGACATGCCAGCCGTACTGCGTCTGGATCGGCTGGTGGGTGAACTCGTTGGGCTTGAGGGCCAGGAGCGCCCCGGAGAACTGCGGCATCATGCGCTCGGGCGTGAACCAGCCGAGGTCGCCTCCCTGGTTCTTCGACCCGGGGTCCGTGCTCGCCTTGACGACGTCATCCCACTTGGCTCCCTTCTCGAGGCGGGCGATCGCCTGTTGGGCGGCCTCCTGGGTCGGCAGCAGGATGTGGCGCGCGTGGTACTCCGTCTTGGGCATCATCGCGATCTGCGCGTCGTACTCGGCGTGCAAATCCTGGTCGGTCGGGGTGCGCGACTTCAGGTACTTCTCCTGCACCGCCTGCTCGAGCACCTGGTCGCGCGTCAGGACGAGCAGGTACGCGGTGGGATTGCTCTTCTGCAGCCCTTCCTTCATGGCCTCATCGCTCACCAGCTTGACGCGGATCAGGTTGTCGAGCGCGGTGGCGCGCTGCTGTGCTGTGAGGTCTGCCGAGGTCTTACCGTTGGTAATGCCCTTGACGTAGAACTCGTAATAGTCGCGCGTGATCGGCTCGCCGTTGACGCGGGCGATGACCGCGGAGGTGTCCGCCGCTGCGCCTTGCGCCGGGGCGGCGGTGGCGCTGGCCGTGGTGTCGGCCGACTTCGGCTGACAGGCGGCGAGCACCGCAAGCGGCGCCGCCAGGAGAAGCATTCGCAAATGGTTCATACAGATCTTCCGGTAGCTAAGGGACTGAAAAAACTCGTGCCTGTAGAGCGTGCAGGCGGGAAATGGTTCGCCGCGGGGTCACGGCCGCTCCTCGGGGGCACGCGCCGTGATGTTGAGCGCGTGCACCTCCCCGGCCAGCAGCGCAGCCACGGCGGCATACACCAGGCGGTGCCGCTCGAGCGCCGTGCGGCCGCGGAAGGCCTCCGCGACCAGGGTCACCTGGTAATGCCCGCCTTCGCGCGCGCCGGCGTGCCCGGCGTGGCGCGCGCTGTCGTCGACGATCTCGATCACGCTCGGGTGCAGGGCCGCCTCGAGCGCCGCGCGCAGCTTACCGATGACCGGTGCGCCCATCACGGCTCCGTGCGCACGGCTTGCCCGCGGGCGCTCACCCACAGCATCTGCAGCAGCATGAAGAGGAAGGTGAGCGCGGTCGTGCCGATGACCTTGAAATACACCCAGGTGCGCTCGCTCGCGTACAGCACGATGAGGAGATTGAGCGCGCCGAGGAGGGCGCAGAAGGCGGCCCAGGCGCCGTTCAGCCGCCGCCACTGCGGCTCAGTCAGCTGCACGTGCCCGTCGAGGGCCGGGCCCAGCAGGCGCGCCGCGAGCGGGCGCAGGCCGATCCAGAAGCTGCCGAGGAACGCGAGGGCGAGCAGCCAGAAGAGGATCGTGACCTTCCACTGGATGAAGCGCCGGTCGTGCAAGAGGAGCGTCGCGCCGCCGAACACCAGGACCAGCACGGTCGTGAGCGCGTGCATCGGCGCCACCTTGCGCGTGCGCAGCCAGTCAAAGCCGAGCAGCAGCGGCATCGCCGCCATCAGCACGCCCGTGGCGACGTACAGGCCACCGAGCGAATAGGCGATGAAGAACGCGACGAGCGGCGCGAGGGCGCTTACGGCCTGCATGCGAGAATGGCGGGAGGACTACCGTGTACCCGGCAAAGGGCCGCGTATATTGTCACTCCTCGGGCGCGCTTTCCACGCCCGCCGCGTTTTCTGCCCCTTATTCGCGTCAAGGCCGTGGCCGAGTACCTCGAGCTGCATCCCGTGAATCCGCAGCCACGGCTCATCCGAAGGGCGGCCGAGCTCGTGCGCGCCGGCGCCCTCGTGGCGTACCCGACCGACTCCTGTTATGCCTTCGGCTGGCACCTGGGGGACAAGGGCGCGCAGGAGCGCGTGCGGCGCATCCGCCAGGCCGACCGCCATCACCACTTCACACTGGTGTGCGCCACGCTCGCCGACGTCGGGCGCTTCGCGCGCCTGGAGACCTGGCAGTTCCGTATCCTGCGCGCGACGCTGCCGGGGCCCTATACCTACCTGCTGCCGGCGACGCGCGAGACCCCGCGCCGCCTGCAGCACGCGCGCCGGCGCACCATCGGCGTGCGCATCCCCGATCACCCGGTGCCGCAGCTGCTGCTCGCGCAGCTCGGGGAACCCCTCATGAGCTCGACACTGCTCGTCGGCGGCGATCCCGAGCCGCTCACCCGCGGCCGCGACATCCAGGCACGCCTCGACAACGAGCTCGACGTCATCCTCGACGGCGGTGACTGTGGCATCGAGCCGACGACGGTCGTCGACCTGTCGGTGAAGCCCCCGCTCATCGTGCGCACCGGCAAGGGCGCGCTGGGGCCGATCACCGGGCGTGCGCTATAATCGCCCTCCGTGAAGACGAGTCCGCCCCCCCTGCGGCGCATGCGCGCCGCGCCGCCCCCACTGCAGAAACTGCCCGTGTGCGCCGCCACCGCCGCGCCGCGGGGAGGCACGTGAGTTCGCCGGCGCCGGCGCGGCGCGTACTGTCCGGCATGCGCCCCACCGGGCGGCTGCACCTCGGCAACTATCACGGCGCGCTGCGCAACTGGGTCGAGCTGCAGTACCAGTACGAGTGCTTCTTCTTCATCGCCGACTGGCACATGCTCACGACGGGCTACGAGGACACCGCGCAGCTGCAGGAGCACGTGCGCGACGTGCTGATCGACTGGCTCGCCGCGGGGCTCAACCCCGGAGTCGCCACGCTCTTCATCCAGTCGCACGTGCCGGAGCACGCGGAGCTGCACCTGCTGCTCTCCATGATCACCCCGCTCGGCTGGCTCGAGCGCGTACCGAGCTACAAGGACCAGCAGGAGCAGCTCAAGGAGAAGGACCTCGCCACCTACGGCTTCCTCGGCTACCCGCTGCTGCAGAGTGCCGACATCCTCATGTACCGCGCCGCCTTCGTGCCGGTCGGTGAGGACCAGGTGGCGCACGTCGAGCTCACGCGCGAGACCGCGCGGCGCTTCAACCATCTCTACGGCCGCGAGCCGGACTTCGAGGCCAAGGCCGAGCGGGCCGTGAAGAGCCTCGGCGGCCGCAACGCCGGTACCTACCGGCAGCTGCGCCGCAGGTTCCAGGAGAGCGGCGACACGGAGGCCCTGGCGCGCGCCCAGGCGCTCGTGCAGGGCAACACGCGCATCACGGTCGCCGACCGCGAGCGGTTGCTCGGCTTCCTCGAGGGCACCGGGGTCACGATCCTGCCCGAGCCGCAGGTGTTGCTGACCACGACGCCGAAGGTTCCGGGACTCGACGGTCGCAAGATGTCCAAGTCCTACGGCAACACCATCGGGCTGCGCGAGGAGCCGGACGAGGTGGTGAAGAAGCTGCGCGCGATGCAGACCGACCCGGCGCGCGTGCGCCGCACCGACCCGGGCGATCCGGACAAGTGCCCGGTGTGGGACCTGCACAAGATCTACTCCGACGAGGCGACGCGCGAGTGGGTGGTCAAGGGCTGCCGCAGCGCCGGCATCGGCTGCCTGGAGTGCAAGCAGCCGCTCATCGACAAGGTGGTCGAGGAGGTCTCCGGCATGCGCCGGCGCGCACAGGAGTTCGAGGACAACCCGGAGCTCGTGCGCGGCATCGTCGCCGAGGGCGCCGGCAAGGCGCGCGAGGCCGCGCGCGCGACGCTCGATGACGTGCGCCGCGCGATGCACTTGCGTGCGGATTGAGGAGCGCATGAAGACCCGCCCGGATCTGAAGATCGTCGTCTCGAACACACCCGCGCCCGTGCCGGCGGAGCCCTCGCCCGAGCAGGTGGAAATGCCGTTCGCGGTGGTGAACGGCGAGCCGATCTCGCAGCTGCCGCGCGACCTGTATATCCCGCCGCAGGCGCTCGAGGTGTTTCTCGAGGCGTTCGAGGGCCCGCTCGACCTGCTGCTGTACCTCATCCGCCGCCAGAACCTCAACATCCTCGACATCCCGCTGGCCGAGATCACGCGCCAGTACACGCAGTACATCGAGCTCATGCACGAGCTGCAGCTGGAACTCGCCGGCGAGTACCTCGTGATGGCCGCGACGCTGGCCGAGATCAAGTCCCGCATGCTGCTGCCGCGGCCGAAGAGCGACGAGGAGGAGCTCGACCCGCGCGCCGATCTGGTGCGGCGCCTGCAGGAGTACGAGCGCTTCAAGCGCGCCGCGGAGGGGATCGACGCGCTGCCGCGCCTCGAGCGCGACACCTGGGCGACCTCCGCGCCGCTGAAGGAGCGGCAGGTGGTGCGTGCGCTGCCGCAGGTGACGCTGCAGGAGATGCTGGTTGCGTTCAAGGACGTCGTGGTGCGCGCGCAGATGTTCGCGCACCACCACATCCAGCGCGAGCGGCTCTCGGTCGGGGAGCGCATGAGTGAGATCCTCGCGCGTGTGGGGGCCGGTGGCTTCCTGCCGTTCCTTGAGCTGTTCACCGCCGCGGAAGGACGCATGGGCGTCACCGTCACCTTCGTGGCGATCCTCGAGCTCATGCGCGAGGGCCTGATCGACATCGTGCAGGCGGAGGCCTATGCGCCGCTGCACGTGCGCGCGGCCAATCCCGGCCGCACCCTGCGCCTCGTCAGCGACGAAGGCGCGCCCGTCGCCGAGGCCGGCTCCGGCGCCGGCCCCGAGCCGTCCCCGGATGAGGATGCTCCATGAACGAGACGTACCTGAGAAACGTGCTCGAGGCCGCGCTGCTCGCGGCCGGCAACCCGCTCGCGATCGCCGAGCTCGCCCGGCTCTTCGAGGAGGGCACGCGCCCGGGCAGCGCCGAGCTGCGCGCGGCGCTTGAGGGGCTCGCGCGCGAGTACGAGGGGCGTGGCATCGAGCTCAAGGAGAGCGCGAGCGGCTACCGCATCCAGGTGCGCCGCGAGCTCGCCGCGGAGATCTCGCGGTTGTGGCCGGAGCGCACGACGCGCTACTCGCGCGCGCTGCTCGAGACGCTCGCGCTCATCGCCTACCGCCAGCCGATCACGCGCGCGGAAATCGAGGCGGTGCGCGGCGTCGCCGTGAATCCCAACATCATCCGTACCGTGATCGAGCGCAACTGGGTGCGCGTCGTCGGCCACCGCGACGTACCCGGACACCCGGAGCTCCTCGGCACGACGCGCGAGTTCCTCGACTATTTCGGCCTCACGAGCCTCGATGAGCTGCCACCGCTCGCGCAGCTGCAGGCGATGGGCGACGTCAACCTGCAGCTCGCCCTGCCCCCCGAGGACGCGACTCTGGCCGAGAGCGCCGCGCCGGAGCCGGATCCGCCGCCGGACGCCGGCGAGGGCGAGGAGCCCGGCGAGGACGACGAGCTGTCGGCCGATGGCGGCGGCTCGCGCGAGCTGGTCGCCGCCCCGCCGCACGGCGAGGACTGATGGCGCGCGGCGCGCGGGGCGCGCCCCGCACGGCGCGGCGCGCGCGGGCCCCCGCACGGGCGCAGGGCGCGCGGTTCGGCGCGCCCGAGCGGCTGCAGAAGATGCTCGCGCGCGCGGGACTCGCCTCGCGTCGCGAGGCCGAGGCCTGGATCCGCGCCGGGCGGCTCACGATCAACGGCGTACCGGCGACGCTCGGGGCGCGCGTGACGGGGGCCGACAAAGTGCAGCTCGACGGCCGGCCGGTGCGCGCGCGCACACCGGCCGCGGCGCACGCCTTTCTCTGTCACCGCTCGCCCGGGGAGCCGCTGCGCGCGCCGGCGACGGCGACGGCGACGGATGTCCCGGCGCGGCCGGCGCTCCTGGAGCGGCTGCCGCGCGGCGCCGGGCGGCGCCTCATCAGCGTGAGCCCCATGCCGCGCATCGACGGGGGACTGGAGCTCGTCACCACGGACGGATCGCTCGCCCTCACCCTGCAGCGCGCCGTGCGGCGCCTGCCGAGCGAGTTCGGCGTGCGCGTGCGCGGGGAGTTGAGCGAGGCGCAGCTCGCCGGCATCAGCTCGGGCCTGCTCGACCGCGGCGAGACGCTCGCGGTCGAGCGCTGCGAGCCCTCGGGCGGGGAGGGCGCGAACCGTTGGTACAGCTTCGCCGCGCGCGGGGCGAGCGGCAAGGACGTGCGCCAGCTCTTCGAGCGTCAGGGGGCACTCGTGAGCCGCGTGCTGCGCACGCGCTTCGGCCCCCTGGGCCTCGAGCGCGCGCTCGGGCGCGGTCAGTTTCGCGAGCTCACGTCCGAGGAGCTCGCCTCGCTCACCGCGGCGGGCGAGGCCACGGGTGGCTGAGCGTCGAAGGAGCGTCCCGTGACGCCGCGGCTCGCGGGACCCAGGAGCGCCAGATACGGCGCCGCGAGACTCGAGGGCAGCGGCAGCGTCTCGATGTCCTCGGCGGGGTAGGCCTGGCGGCGCATCGCCGTGCGCGTGCGCCCCGGGTTGATGGCGTTGACGCGCACGTGGCTCACGTTCTCGAGCTCATCGGCGAGCAGCTGCGCGAGTCCCTCGACGGCGAACTTGGACACCGCGTAGGCGCCCCAGTAGGCGCGGGCGCGCCGCCCGACGCCGCTCGTGGTGAACAGGAGTGAGGCGTCCGCGGAGGCGCGCAGCCCCGGCAGGAGCACCTGGGTGAGGGCGAAGGCCGCCGTGACGTTCACGTGCAGCACGCGGCACCAGGTGGGCACGTCATAGTGCTCGATGGGCGAGAGGACGCCGAGGAGTCCCGCGTTGTGCAGCAGTCCGTCGAGGCGCCCGTAACGCTCGAGGACCGCGTCCGCGACCGCGTCGTAGTCGCGGGCGATGCCCTTCTCGAGGTCGAGCACCGCGATCGCCGGCTCCGCCGCCCCGAGCGCGGCGATCTGCGCGTGCACCGCCTCGAGCTTGCCGGGGTCGCGGCCGACGAGGATCACCTCGGCGCCGTGCTCGGCACAGGCGAAGGCGATCGCGCGGCCGATGCCCTCGCTCGCCCCGGTGACGGCGATCACGCGTCCGGCGAGCTCGTCGGCCCTCGGCACGTAATTGCGCGGTTCAAAGCTCACGGTTCACTCCTCGCGGGGTCAAAGGCGCAGCCGTCCGGCGGCGGCCCGGCGCGCCGCCCGCCAGGCACGCAGGACATCCAGCGCCGAGCGATCCTCGCCGGAAGGATCGCTGCGCGGCAAGAGCGCGACGCGGCGGCGCGAGGCCGCGCTGAGCAGCGCCGCCCAGACCAGCGGGCCGCGCAGCGCCGCCTGCTCGTGCGCGCCGAGTGCGGCGACGCCGGCGGCGAGTGTGCCGCGCGCACTCTCGTGGCGCTCGCGCAGTAGAGCCGCGAGGGGCGCGGCGAGCCGCGCCGCCGCGAGTGCCTCGGGCGCTGCCCCCACGGCGAGGAGCTCATCGAGCGGCAGCCGGGCTCGTCCGAGGCGCGCGTCGCGGGCCGCGCCCAGCAGCAGACGCAGCTCGCACAGCGCCGCGCCGAGTGCCCGCGCGGGCCGTGGCGCCAGGTCGGCGAGCCGCCCGAGCGGCCCGAAGAACGCCTCGCTCCAGCGAAGACAGTAGCCGGCGAGCTCGCGGCGTCCCGCGAACGGGGCCTGCGCGAGATCCCACGCCGCCAGCTCGACCAGCCCGCCGAGCGGGGCGAGGCTCTCCCGCGCCTCCCCCGGCAGCGCCGCGGCGAGCGAGCGCGTCGCCGGATGCGCGGCTTCCCCGCGCGCGCAGCGCGCGCACTCCTCGCGCCAGAAGCTCAGGCGCGCGTGCGCCACCTCGTGGTCCAGACCCGGCCTGAGGCTCGCGTTGATCTCGCGCTCGATGCTCAGCAGAGCGCCGAAGGCCGCCTGCTGCGCGGGCGGGCAGTACAGCCACGCGAGCGTCGCGGCGGCGGAGGCCTCAGGCCTTGCCGGCACGGGAGGCGTCGTCCTCGCCCGCGTCCTGCGCGTCCTCGGGCGCCGCCGCCGCGGCCGGCGTGCGCACCAGCTGCCCGATCGGCTCGAGCGGCGGCAGCGGCTCGGCGGCCGTGACGCCGAGCTCGGGGAAGCGCCGCGCCTGCGGCAGCACCTGGCGCTCGAGCGAGCCGACCGCGGCGTTGTAGGCGTCGACGGCGCCCGCGAGGCGTTGTCCGAGGCGTGCCAGGTGCGCATCGAAGGTGCCCAGGCGCTTGTAGAGCTCCTGGCCGAGATCGCGGATGAGCGCGGCGTTGTGCGCGACCGCGGACTGGCGCCACCCGTAGGCCACCGCCTTCAGCAGCGCGATGAGCGTCGAGGGGGTGGCGATGATGACACTCTGCGCGAGCGCGTTCTCGAGCAGCTCGGGGCGCTCGGCGAGCGCTGCGGACAGGAACTGGTCACCGGGCAGGAACAGCACCGCGAACTCCGGGCTCCTCTGGAACTGGTTCCAGTAGGCCTTGGAGGCGAGCTCGCGCACGCGCGTCTCGACCTGCTGCGCGTGGCGGCGCAGCGCGTTGCCGCGCTCGTCCTCGCTCGCGGCATCGAGCGCCGCGAGGTAGGCGTCGAGCGGCGTCTTGGCGTCGATGACCAGGTCGCGCGCGTCGGGCATGTGCACCACGAGATCGGGGCGCAGCGTCGCGTCCGCGCTCCCGACCTGCAGCTGCTCGCTGAAGTCGGCGTGCTCGGAGAGGCCGGCGAGCTCGACCAGGCGGCGCAGCGTCAGCTCACCCCAGCGGCCGCGCACCTCCGGGCGGCGCAGCGCGGTGACCAGGTTGCGCGTCTCGCGCTGCAGCTGCGCCTGCCCGCCCGCGAGCGTCTCGATCTGGGTGCGCAGCGTCGCGAACGCCTCGCGGCGGTCGCGCTCGAGTGCGTGGACCTGCGCCTCGGTGCGCTCGAGCGCGCTGCGCAGCGGCAGCACCAGCTGCGCGATCGCGACCTCGCGCTCCTTCAGGGCCCCTTCCGCGATCACCTGGTCGCGCCCGAGTGACTCCCGCGCGAGCCGCAGGAACAGCTCGCTGTTGCTGCGCAGTGTCTCGCTCGCGAGCGAGTCGAAGGCGGCGCGCAGCCGTGCCTCGGACTGCTCGAGCAGGCTCGAGCGCTCGCCGGCGCCCGCGGCCGCGGCCTCGAGGCGCACCTGCGCGGCCGTGAGCTCGACCCGCAGCGCCTCGACGCGCTGCGCGGTGCGCAGCGCCCCGAGCACCAGGCCGATGAGGATGCCCGAGGCGAGCGCGGTGGCGGCGAGGATGAGGACGAGCGCGGTGCTCACCGCGTGAAGTGCGCGAGGTAGTTGACGGCCACGTCGGAGGTGATGCGGGCGTGGCCGGTGAAGGGATTGAGCTCGATGCCCGCGAGGGCGACCAGCGTGAGGCCGGCGGCGCGCGCGAAGCGCGCCAGCTCCGCCGGGCGGATGAGGCGCTCGTACTCGTGCGTGCCGCGCGGAATGAGGTTGAGGAGGTACTCCCCGCCGACGATCGCCGTGAGGAAGGAGCGCAGGTTGCGGTTGAGCGTCGAGACGAACAGCGCCCCGCCGGGGGCGAGCGTGCGCGCGAGCGTCGCCACCATCGCCTGCGGCTGCGGCACGTGCTCGAGCATCTCCATGCAGGTGAGCACCTGGAAGTCAGCGGGCCGGCGTGCGGCGAGCTCCTCGGCCGCGGCGACCTGGTAGTCGATGGCGAGGCCTGCCTCGGCGGCGTGCAGGCGCGCGACCTCGATCATGCCGGGGGCGAGATCGATCGCGGTCACCCGCGCGCCCTCGCGCGCGAGCGCCTCGGCGAGCAGGCCCCCGCCGCAGCCGACGTCGAGGACCGCGGCGCCCTGAAGCGTCGCGCGCTCGCGGATGAAGCGCGTGCGCACCGGGTTCAGCAGGTGCAGGGGCCGGAACTCACCGTGCGGATCCCAGAAGCCGGCCGCCGAGGCGTCGAACTTGGCGACCTCGGCCTGATCGGCGTTGCCACCGGCGGCGCCCGCGGGGCTCGTGCCGCTCACGCGGCTGCCTCCAGGCGCAGCCGCCGCCGCCAGGCGTGTGGGAGCGCGGCGAGCTCGGCCTCGTCGAAGGCGAGCAGCCGCCCGGCGCTGACCGCGGCGCGGCCGCCGCTCCAGACGTCGCTCACCCGCTCGCGCGTCGCGGCGAACACCAGCGCCTCGGGGACGCCGGCCTCCGGCCGGCAGGCGAGTGAGTCGAGCTCGACGCACACCAGGTCCGCGGCCTTGCCGGCCTCGAGCGAGCCGATCTCGTCCTCGAGCCCGAGCACCGCCGCGGCGCCGAGGGTTGCGAGGCGCAGCGCCTCGAGCGGCGCAAGTCCCGCGAGTGCCGCGGCACGGCACTCGGCGAGGAGGTCGAGCGCCCCGACCGCGGCCGGTGAGCCGCTGCCGAGCCCGGCGCGCACGCCGGGCAGACGCGCGGGCGCGGACTCCCCGAGGCGCAGGTCCGCCTGCGGGCAGGCGACGAGACCTGCGCCGTGGTGCGCGAGACGCGTGAGTCCCGAGCGGCCGAACGAGCGCGTCACGATCGCCGCCGTGCCCTCGCGCAGCAGTCCGAGGGATTCCAGGCGCGCGAGCGCACCGTCCGCGGCGCCGCCCGCGGGGTCCCCGTCGCGCACCCCGGGTTCGTCCGCGCCGGCCGCGTCGCTGAAGTCGAGCGCGACGCGCGCGTCGAGTTCGTCCGCCACCCGCCGCACGCGCACCAGGAGTGCCTCGGAGGCGCTCGCCGGGGAGTGCGGCGCGAAGTACAGGCGGATGCGCGCGTCGGAGGCGTACTCGTCCCAGAGCCGCTCGGCGCGCGCCAGATGCGCGGTGAGCCCCTCGGCCCAGCCGCTCGCTCCCTCGCTGATCGGCAGGCCGATGGCGGCCCGCACCGGCGCCTGGGCGGCGACCCGCGCCGCTTCCTCGGGGTAGGGCGCGGTGTCGGCGAAGCAGGTGATGCCGGCGCGCAGCATCTCGGCGACGGCGAGCCGCGTGCCGTCGCGCACGAAGTCGGGGCTCGCGGCCGCCGACAGTGCCGGGGCGAGGGTCTCGCGCAACCAGCGCGCGCGCGGCGCATACACCGCAAGGCCGCGCAGGAGCGTGTGGCAGGCGTGCGTGTGCGCGTTCACGAGGCCCGGCAGGAGTGCGTGCCCGGGGCGGCGCTGCTCCTCGCGCGCGGCAAAGCGCGCGCGCAGCTCGTCCGCGGGTCCGACGGCGCGGATGCGCCCGGCGGCGATCGCCACGGCGTGCCCGCTGAGCACGTCGCCGGCCGCCGACATCGGCAGCAGCCAGCGCGGCTCGATGAGCAGGTCGATCGCTTCGCGGTTCATCGGGCGTTTCGGGGCGTGAAAACTCCGGCGCGGAGTATATCGGTTGCGTGCCGGCGCGCGGCGGCCGCAGGGGGCGCGCGCGGCACGCAACCGCCGGGGTTGAGAGCACGCTTCGTGCTAGAATTACTGTTTATTTCGCGCCCCGAGCGGGCGCTGAGAGCGCCGAGATTTAATGGCCGTGATCGCCCGCGAAGTCCTGCCCGTCAGCCTCGAAGACGAGATGCGCCAGTCCTACCTGGACTACGCCATGAGCGTCATCGTCGGTCGGGCCCTGCCCGACGTGCGCGACGGCCTCAAGCCCGTGCACCGGCGCGTGCTGCACGCGATGCGCGAGCTCGGTAACGACTGGAACAAGGCCTACAAGAAGTCCGCGCGCGTCGTCGGCGACGTCATCGGCAAGTACCACCCGCACGGGGACACGGCCGTCTACGACACCATCGTGCGCCTCGCGCAGCCCTTCTCCATGCGCTACCTGCTGGTCGACGGGCAGGGCAACTTCGGCTCCGTGGACGGGGATATGCCGGCGGCCATGCGCTACACCGAGGTGCGCATGTCGCGCCTCGCGCACGAGCTGCTCGCCGACATCGACAAGGAGACCGTCGACTTCACGCCGAACTACGACGAGTCGGAGTTCGAGCCCTCGGTACTGCCCACCAAGGTGCCGAACCTGCTCATCAACGGCCAGACCGGGATCCCGGTCGGCATGGCGACCAACATCCCGCCGCATAACCTCACCGAGACGGCGAACGCGTGTCTCGCGCTCCTCGATGATCCCTCGCTGCCGCTCGCGGCGCTCATGCAGCACATGCCGGGACCGGACTTCCCCACCGGCGGCATCATCAACGGCGCGCAGGAGATCGCCACCGCCTACCGCACCGGGCGCGGCCGGCTCTCGGTGCGCGCCAAGGTGAGCATCGAGGAGGTCGGCAAGGGCGACCGCCAGGCGATCGTGGTCACGGAACTGCCCTACCAGGTCAACAAGGCGCGTCTCATCGAGCGCATCGCGCAGCTGGTGCGCGAGAAGCTGCTCGACGGCATCGCGAGCGACGGCCTGCGCGATGAGTCCGACAAGGACGGCATGCGCATCGTCATCGAGCTCAAGCGCGGCGAGCTCACCGAGGTGGTACTCAACAACCTGTACGCGCAGACACCGCTGGAGACCGTGTTCGGCATCAACATGGTCGCGCTGCAGGACGGGCAGCCCAAGCTCCTGTCGCTGAAGGAGATGCTCGAGGCCTTCATCCGCCACCGCCGCGAGGTGGTCACGCGGCGCACGATCTACGACCTCGCCAAGGCGCGCGAGCGGGCGCACATCCTCGAGGGCCTCGCGGTGGCGCTCGCCAACATCGACGCGGTGATCGCCCTCATCAGGGCCGCCGCGGCGTCGGCCGAGGCGCGCGCCGCCCTCATGGCGCGTCCCTGGGAGCCGGGCGCGGTCACCGGGCTGCTCGAGCGCGCCGGCGCGATCTCGACCCGCCCCAAGCAGCTCGCGCCCGAGTTCGGCCTGCGCGGCGGGCACTACCAGCTCTCCGAGGCGCAGGCGCAGGCGATCCTCGACATGCGCCTGCACCGCCTCACCGGGCTCGAGCAGGACAAGATCATCGCCGAGTACCAGGAGCTGCTCGAGAGCATCCGCGACCTCACGGACATCCTCGCCCGCCCGGAGCGCCTGACCCAGGTAGTGCGCGCGGAGCTGATCGAGGTGCGCGATGCCTACGGGGACGCGCGCCGCACCGAGATCAACCGCGACCACCTCAACCTCACCACCGAGGATCTGATCGAGCCGCAGGACGTGGTGGTGACGCTCTCGCACGCCGGCTACGCCAAGAGCCAGCCGCTCACCGAGTACCAGACCCAGCGCCGCGGCGGGCGCGGCAAGACCGCGACCGCCGTCAAGGACGAGGACTTCGTCGAGAAGCTGTTCGTCGCCCACACCCACGACACCGTGCTGTGCTTCTCCAACCGCGGCAAGGTGTACTGGCTCAAGGTCTACGAGCTGCCGCAGGCCGGACGGGGCGCGCGCGGCAAGCCGATGGTGAACCTGCTGCCGCTGGAGGAGGGCGAGAAGATCAACGCGCTGCTGCCGGTGAAGCACTACGACGAGCAGCACTTCGTCTTCATGGCCACGCGCGCCGGCACGGTGAAGAAGACCCCGCTCGCGGCCTTCTCGCGCCCCCGCACGAGCGGCATCATCGCCGTCGACCTCGCCGACAACGACCAGCTGGTGGGGGTCGCGCTCACCGACCGTGAGCGCGAGATCATCCTGGTGTCCTCCGGCGGCAAGGCGATCCGCTTCCACGAGAACGAGGTGCGCCACATGGGGCGCGAGGCGAGCGGCGTGCGCGGCATCCGCTTAGGTCCCGGCCACGACGTGATCGCCCTCATCGTCGTCGGCGAGGGCTACGTGCTCACCGCCTCGGCCACCGGCTACGGCAAGCTCACCCCGCTCGAGGACTTCCCCGCGCACGGGCGCGGCGGCCAGGGCGTCATCGCGCTGCAGACCTCCGACCGCAACGGCTTCACGGTCGCGGCGCTGCAGGTGATGGCCGGTCAGGAGATCATGCTAATCAGCTCGACCGGCACCCTGGTGCGCACCGCGGTCGACGAGATCTCCGTGCAGGGCCGCAACACCCAGGGGGTGCGCCTCATCCGCCTCGACGACGGCGAGCGCCTGGTCGGCATCGAGCGCATCGCGAGCCTGGACGGTGGCGCCGAGGAGGGTGCCGCCGAGCGCGCCCCGGAAAGCGGCGCGGACGAGCCGGCCGCATAAGGGGCGCAAAAGTTCGCACCCGCGCGCGGGTGCGTTGCTAAGATCCTTCGTTCCCTTAAGTTGCGACGACCCCGAAGAGGTCTGCTCGTGCGCGTCTTCAATTTCGCGGCCGGGCCGGCGGCCCTGCCGCTCGAGGTCCTGGAAGAAGCCCGTGATGAGCTCACCGACTGGCACGGCCTCGGCACGTCGGTCATGGAGGTGAGCCACCGCGGCCGGGCGTTCGTCGCCGTGGCGAGCGAGGCCGAGGCGACGCTGCGCGAGCTGCTGCGCATCCCGCCGCACTACCAGGTGCTGTTCCTGCAGGGCGGGGCGAGCGCGCAGTTCGCGGCCGTGCCGCTGAACCTCGCGCGCGCCGACTCCGCGGTCGATTACGTGAACACCGGCCACTGGTCGGCCCGCGCGATCGGCGAGGCACGCCGCCTGACGGGCACGGTGCGCGTGCTCGCCGACGAGGCGCACTCGCGCTACACGACGGTGCCCGAGGCCGCCGCGCTGCGCACGAGCCGCGACGCCGCCTACCTGCACTACACGCCCAACGAGACCATCGGCGGGGTGGAGTTTCCCTACGTCCCCGACGGCGGCACGGTGCCGCTCGTCGCCGACATGTCCTCCACCATCCTCTCGCGCCCCATCGAGGTCGAGCGCTTCGGGGTGATCTATGCCGGGGCGCAGAAGAACATCGGACCGGCGGGCCTGACGCTGGTCATCGTGCGCGAAGATCTCCTCGGCCGGGCGCGTGCCGGGACCCCGGCGGTGCTCGAGTACCAGGGGCTGGCGCGCGAGCACTCCATGCTCAACACGCCGCCGACCTTCGCCTGGTATCTCGCCGGCCTGGTGCTGCGCTGGCTGAAGCGCGAGGGGGGCCTCGCCGCGATGGCCGAGCGCAACGCCGAGAAGGCGCGACGGCTGTACCGCGCCATCGACGAGTCGGACTTCTACGCCAACCCGGTCGCGGTCAACTGCCGCTCGTGGATGAACGTGCCGTTCACGCTCGCCGACCCCGCCCTCGAGGAGCGCTTCCTCGCCGAGGCGCGTGCCGCCGGCCTCGTCAACCTCGAGGGACACCGCTCGGTGGGCGGCGTGCGTGCGAGCCTCTACAACGCCATGCCGCTTCAGGGCGTGGACGCGCTCGTCGCCTTCATGAAGGAGTTCGCGCGTCGCCATGGCTGAGGGCACGCCCTACCGCATCCAGACGCTGAACAGCATCAGCGCCAAGGGCCTCGCGCGGCTGCCGCCGGAGCGCTACCAGGTGGGCGCCGCGGTCGCCGCCCCGCACGCGATCCTGGTGCGCTCGGCGGACATGCACGCGCTGGAGATCGCCCCGCAGGTGCGCGCCATCGCCCGCGCCGGCGCCGGGGTCAACAATATCCCGGTCGAGCGGCTGAGCGCGCGCGGCATCCCGGTGTTCAACGCTCCCGGGGCGAACGCCAACGCGGTCAAGGAGCTGGTGCTCGCGGGCCTGCTGCTCGCGGCGCGCAACATCGCCCCGGCGTGGCTGTTCGTGCGCGGTCTCACCGGGGATGAGGCGGCGATCGAGGCGGCGGTCGAGGCGGGCAAGAAGGCCTTCGTCGGCTTCGAGCTCCCCGGGCGCACGCTCGGGGTCGTGGGCCTGGGTGCGGTCGGGGTCGAGGTGGCGAACGCCGCGCTCGCGCTGGGCATGTCCGTGCTCGGCTACGACCCGCAGATCACGGTGCAGCGCGCCTGGCAGCTGTCCGCGAGCGTCGCTCAGGCGCACTCGCTCGAGGATCTGTTTGCGCGCGCGGATGTGATCAGCGTGCACGTACCGCTGAACGCCGCGACGCGCCACCTGGTGAACGCGCCGCGCCTGGCGCTCATGAGGGAGCAGGCGACCATCCTCAACTTCGCGCGCGCCGGCATCGTCGAGGAGGCGGCGGTGCTCGCGGCGCTCGACGGCGGGCGCCTGCACGCCTACGTGTGCGATTTCCCGAGCCGCGCCCTCACGCCCCACCCACGCGTGGTGACGCTGCCGCACCTCGGCGCCTCCACCGGTGAGGCCGAGGAGAACTGCGCGGTCATGGTGATCGAGCAGCTGCGCGACTTCCTGGAGAACGGCAACATCAGGAACAGCGTCAACTACCCCGAGGCGGTGCTGCCACGGGTACCGAACACCACGCGCGTGGCGATCGCCAACTCGAACGTGCCCAACATGGTGGGGCAGATCAGCACCTGCCTCGCGGCCGCGCGCCTGAACATCGCCGACCTGCTCAACAAGTCGCGCGGCGAGTATGCCTACACCCTGATCGACGCCGACGGGGCGGTGAGCGCGGAGCTCATCGCGCGGCTGCGCGCCATCGACGGGGTGCTCACGGCGCACGTACTGTGAAGGCGCGGCGCGGCGCACGGCGGGGGTCGCCCGGCGCGGCGCGCACCGGGGCGACGCCGCTCAAGGTCGACCTGCAGGCGGTGCGCGCGCGCATCGATGCCACGGACCAGGCGATCCAGCGGCTGATCTCCGAGCGGGCGCTGCTCGCGCAGCAGGTCGGTATCTCCAAGACCCAGAGCGGGCGCGCGGTCGATTACTACCGTCCGGAGCGCGAGGCGCAGGTGCTGCGCGCGGCGCGCGCGCGCAACAAGGGACCGCTCGCCGACGCCGAGGTGCTCAGGCTCTTCCGCGAGATCATGTCGGCGTGCCTCGCGCAGCAGGAGCCGCTCAAGGTGGCGTTCCTCGGCCCGGAGGGCACGTTCACGCAGACCGCGCTCCTCAATCACTTCGGCCACTCGGTGCGCGCGCTGCCGCTGCACTCGATCGAGGAGGTGTTCCACGAGGTGGAGGCCGGCAGTGCCGACTTCGGCGTCGTGCCGATCGAGAACTCCAGCGAGGGCACGGTCAATCACACCCTCGATCGCTTCCTCACCTCGCCGCTGAAGATCTGCGGCGAGGTGGAGCTGCGCATCCGCCAGCATCTTCTCGGGCGAATGGACTCCCTCGAGCGCATCGCGCGCGTCTGCTCGCACCCGCAGTCCCTCGCCCAGTGCCGCGGCTGGCTCGAGGAGCACCTGCCGGAGGTCGAGCGGGTGAGCGTGTCGAGCAACGCCGAGGGCGCGCGCCGCGCGCGCGACGAGGCCGGCACGGCCGCGATCGCCGGCGAGACGGCCGCGCAGGTCTATGACCTCAAGGTGCTCGCCGCGCACATCGAGGACCGCAGCGACAACACGACGCGCTTCCTGGTGCTCGGACGCAAGCTCTTCGCCGCGAGCGGCGAGGACCGCACGACGCTGCTGGTCTCGGTCGGTCACACCGACGCGCCGGGCGCGCTCCATCGCCTCCTCGAGCCGCTCGCGCGCCACAAGGTGAGCCTGACGCGCATCGAGTCGCGGCCCTCGCGCCGGCGCAAGTGGGACTACGTGTTCTTCATCGACCTGGAAGGACACGCCGAGGACGTGCACGTCGCCAGGGCGCTCGCGGCGCTCAAGCGCCGGGCGTCGCTCTTTCGCATCCTCGGCTCCTACCCGCGGGCGGTGCAGTGAGCGCACCGAGCGCGCAGAGCCTGCAACTCGCGCCGGGGGGCGAGGTCGGCGGGCGCCTGAGCGTGCCGGGGGACAAGTCGATCTCGCACCGCGCGCTCATGCTGGGCGCACTCGCGGCCGGGCCTACCCGTATCAGCGGCTTCCTCGCCGGTGAGGACTGTCTCGCGACCGCGCGCGCACTCGCCGTGCTCGGCGTGCCGGTCCGCTTCGGCGTCGCGGGCACGGTCGAGGTGTCCGGCGTCGGCGCGGCGGGCCTCAGGTCCGCCGCCGCGCCGCTCGACCTCGGCAACTCCGGCACCGCGATGCGCCTCATGATGGGCCTGCTCGCGCCGCAGCCCTTCGCGAGCACTCTCGTCGGGGACGCCTCGCTCATGCGCCGCCCCATGGAGCGGGTCGCGATCCCCCTGCGCGCCATGGGTGCCCGCATCCGCACCCAGGAGGGCCGCCCGCCGGTCGAGATCGAGCCCGGTGCGCCGCTCAAGGCCATCACATACACGCTGCCGGTGGCCAGTGCGCAGGTTAAATCCGCACTGCTGCTCGCCGCGCTCGGCGCGCAGGGGGAGCTCTGCCTCACCGAGCCCGCCGCCTCGCGCGATCACACCGAGCGCATGCTCGCCGCCTTCGGCGTGCGGCTGCAGCGGGAGGGACGCACGGTGCGCATGGCGGGCGGGCAGGCACTGCGCGGCACCGACGTCGCGGTACCGGGCGACTTCTCTTCCGCCGCCTTCTTCCTCGTCGCCGGGTGCCTCGCGGCGCGCGGCACGCTCGTCATCGAGAACGTCGGCGTCAACCCGACGCGCACCGGCCTCCTCGAGATGCTGCGCCTCATGGGCGCGGACATCCGCCTGAAGATGCGCACCGCGCCCGACGCCTTCGCCGAGCCGGTGGCGGACATCGAGGTACGCGCCGGCCCGCTCAGCGGCATCCGCGTGCCCGAGTCGCTCGTGCCGCTCGCCATCGACGAGTTTCCGGCCTTCTTCATCGCCGCCGCGGCGGCGCGCGGGGAGACCCTCGTGCGCGGCGCCGGGGAGCTGCGCGTCAAAGAGAGCGACCGGCTCGCCGCGATGGCCGCGGGACTTGCGGTGCTGGGCGTCGAGCACCGCCTGATGCCCGACGGGCTGTGGCTCAGGGGGCGCGAGGACTTTGCCGGCGGGCTCATCGACAGCTTCGGCGATCACCGCATCGCCATGGCCTTCGCGGTCGCCTCGCTCAAGTCGCGCGCGGCCCTGACGGTGCGCGACGTCGCCAACGTCGCCACCTCCTTCCCGGGCTTTGCCGAGACCGCGCGCGCGGCCGGCTTGCGGATCCTGAGCCCCTGACGGAGGCTGGGCCCCCGCCATGCCCACCCGAGCACGTCCCCCCATAGTGACCATCGACGGGCCGAGCGGCTCGGGCAAGGGCACCATCAGCCGCGAGGTGGCGCGGCAGCTGGGATGGCACCTCCTGGACAGCGGGGCCCTCTACCGCCTGGTGGCCCTCGGGGGCGTGCGGGCGGGGCTTGCGAGCGAGGACCGCGGCGGGCACGCCGCGCTCGCGGGCGCCATGGACGTGCGCTTCGGCTCGGCCGCCGACGGAGCCGAGCTCGTCGAGCTCGACGGCGAGGACGTCAGCGCCGCGATCCGCTCCGAGAGCGCGGGCGCGGGGGCCTCCCGGGTCGCGGCCTGGCCCGAGGTGCGCTCGGCCCTCCTGGAGCGCCAGAGGGCCTTCGCCGCTCCCCCGGGGCTGGTCGCGGACGGGCGCGATATGGGCACCGTGGTCTTTCCTGAGGCGGACCTGAAGATATTCCTGACCGCGACCCCCGAGGAGAGGGCCCGGCGGCGCCATAAGCAGTTGAAAGACAAGGGTTCCGATGTTAGCCTTCCGGCCCTTTCGCGCGAGATAGCCGAGCGGGACTCAAGGGATCGGAACCGTCAGGTCGCCCCGTTGAGGCCAGCCACCGACGCCTGCGTGATCGATTCGACCATGCTCTCGGTCGAGGAGGTCATCGGGCAGGTGCTGCAACTGGGGGCCGCTCGAGGCTTGTGGCGCAGATAGCCGCTCGTCGCGATACGCACGGAAGGTGAATTGTGGTCGGCACACGCAGGAAGCGGGTGCCCGTTACTTTTTTCCCGGGGGCCAGGACGGGTTCCGGTCAAGGCACGCTCGTAAGCGTGCAAAGTGAAGGTATGACAGAAAGTTTCGCAGAGCTCTTCGAGCAAAGTCTCGCCAATCAGCGCATCCGCCCGGGGATGATCCTCACCGGGCTCATCATCGACGTCACCAGTGACGTCGTCATCGTCAACGTCGGCCTCAAGTCCGAGGCGGTCATCCCCCTCGAACAGTTCAAGAACGAACGCGGCGAGATCGAGGTCAAGGCCGGCGACTCGGTGGAAGTCGCGCTGGACTCGGTGGAGGACGGAACCGGGGAGACGCGCCTGTCGCGCGAGAAGGCCAAGCGTGCGCGCACCTGGACCCGCCTCGAGGAGTCGTTCAACAAGTCCGAGATCGTGACCGGTGTCATCACCGGGCGCGTCAAGGGTGGCTTCACGGTCGAGATCGAGAACGTGCGCGCGTTCCTGCCGGGGTCGCTGGTGGACGTGCGCCCGGTGCGCGACACCTCCTACCTCGAGGGCAAGCCCCTCGAGTTCAAGGTGATCAAGCTCGACCAGAAGCGCAATAACGTGGTCGTCTCGCGCCGCGCGGTCGTCGAGCAGGAGTTCTCCGCCGAGCGCTCCGCGCTCATGGACAACCTGCAGGAAGGCGCGGTCGTCAAGGGCACGGTTAAGAACCTCACCGACTACGGCGCGTTCGTCGACCTCGGCGGCATCGACGGCCTGCTGCACATCACCGACATGGCGTGGAAGCGCGTCAAGCACCCGAGCGAGGTCGTCAAGGTGGGTGATGAGGTCGAGGTGCGGATCCTGAAGTTCGACCGCGAGCGCTCACGCGTCAGCCTGGGCCTCAAGCAGCTGGGAGCGGATCCCTGGCAGAACATTGCGCGCCGTTACCCGCCCAACACCCGCGTGTTCGGCAAGGTCACCAACATCGCCGACTACGGCGCGTTCGTGGAGATC
>DATBBQ010000084.1:0-4171 GCA_036270915.1 Steroidobacteraceae bacterium | reverse complement strand
CTGGACATGTCGGTGCTGCGCGCCTACGGTCCGGACGGCAAGCCGGCCTCGACCCCCAACTTCCTCACCATCCGCGAGGAGGGTCCCAAGACGGGCGACGTCGTGTTCGTCTCCGGACACCCGGGACACACCGACCGGCTGCTGACGGTCTCGCAGCTGCTGTACCTGCGCGACGTGGTCCTGCCGAACTACCTGCTGCGCGCCTCCGAGCTGCGCGGCCGTCTCCTGCAGTTCGCCAAGATCAGCCCGGAGAACGCCCGCATCACCGAGGCGCCGCTCAACGGGCTCGAGAACGCGATCAAGGTACGCCGCGGGCAGCTGCAGGCGCTGCTCGACGATCGCCTCCTCGACAGCAAGCGCAAGGAAGAGGCGGCGCTGCGCGCCAAGGTCGCGGCCAGCCCGAAGCTCGCGGCGGCCACCGGGGATGCCTGGGGGCAGATCACGCGGGCACAGGTGCAGGCGCGCGCGCTGTACCTCGACTATTCGTTCCTCGAGCAGACCGCCGGCTTCAACGGTCAGCTGTACCGCTACGCGCGCACCCTGGTGCGCGCCGCCGCCGAGCGCGCCAAGCCGAACACCGAGCGACTTCGCGAGTACCGTGACGCCGCCTTGCCGCGCGTCGAGCAGAACCTGCTCGCGCCGGTGCCGGTCTATCCGGCGCTCGAGAAGCTGACGCTGTCCTTCGGACTCGAGCGCATGCGCGAGCTCCTCGGACCGGACGCGCCCATCGTGCGCCAGCTGATGTCGCAGGATTCACCCGACACCCTCGCGACGCGGCTCGTCGATGGCACGCAGCTCGCCGACCCGGCCGTGCGCAAGCGCCTTTGGGAGGGCGGCGCCTCCGCCGTCGATGCCTCGCAGGATCCCATGATCGTGCTGGCGCGCAGCGTCGATGCGCGCGCGCGCGAGGTGCGCAAGCAGTACGAGGACGAGGTCGAGGCGCCGGAGGATGCCGCCAGCGAGAAGATCGCCGCGGCGCGCTTCAAGGTGTACGGCGCAAGCGAGCCTCCGGACGCGACCTTCACGCTGCGCCTGAACGTCGGCACGGTGACCGGCTGGAAGGAGAACGGCCGCGAGATCGAGCCGTTCACTTACCTGTCGCGCCTGTTCGAGCGGGCCACGGGGCAGCCGCCCTTCCAGATCCCGGACAGCTGGGTGAAGGCGAAGCCCGAACTCAACATGCAGACGCGCTTCGACCTATCGACCAGCAATGACATCATCGGCGGTAACTCCGGCAGTGCGCTCATCGATGCCGACGGGCACCTGGTCGGCCTCATGTTCGACGGCAACATCCATTCGCTGTCCGGCGACTACTGGTACGACGCGCTCCTGAACCGTGCGGTCGCCGTGGATCCGCAGATCATGTTCGAGGGACTGCGCAAGGTGTACCGGGCGAACGAGCTGCTCGCCGAGCTCGGCGCCAAGTAGGCTCGCCTTGCTCAGTGCGTCGGTGCGGCGCGCGCCACGATGCGGAAGCTGATCAGCATCTCGTCCTGCACCTGCAGCGCCCCGAGCAGGGCGCTGTAGGGCTTGAGGCCGAGATCGCTCTGCCGCACGCGCACCTCGCCCTCCATCGTGAGCGAGTCGCCCGAGCGCGCGTAGCGCACCGGGGCCGTGAAGGCATGGTCCGCGCCGCGCACGTTCGCCTGGATATGCGCCAGCACCGTGTCGGGGCCTGACGGGTCCCCGGTCAAGCCGAGGGCCCTCAGGATGATCTCCGGGTGGTTGTCGGCATCCAGCAGCTCCGGTCCCAACATGTGCGCGCGCGTGCCCTGCCTGGCGGACTCGGGGACCTCGGGGGGAAAGTCGGGACTCATCTCCTTGGCGCGCAGCTGCGCCTCATCGACCGCCAGCGTGGCGAGCGGCACGTGCACCTCGAAGCTCGTCCGGAGCACCTGTGCGGGCAGGTAGACGGTCCCGGTCAGGTCGTGCGAGGCGATGATGTGGTTGTGGCCGGCGCTCGCCAGCGCCCCGGCACGGTAGGCGCGGATCTCGAGCAACGAGTCGGCGCCGACCACGTCGAAGGGCGCGCCGAGGTGCGCGGCGGGCGCGAGCGGCTGAGCTTCGCCGCCGGCGGGAACGGGGGCGTGTGTGGCGCAGCCGGACGCGACCAGCGCCAGCGACAGCCGCAACGGTAGTTTCCAACGTGCCCTCACCCGCATAAGCTTAGCTCCATGCCCTTACGTAACACCGCGCGCCGCTGGGGTGCGATTGCGCAGCTGCTCCACTGGCTCATCGCCGTGTTGGTCGTCGCGCAGGTCACGCTCGCTCTCATGGCCGACGACCTGCCGGCCGGCGTGAAAAAACTGACCCTGCTCGCGCGCCACAAGTCGATCGGCATCACCGTCCTCGTGCTCGCCGCCATGCGCCTCGGCTGGCGCTGGACCAATCCAACACCGCCGCTGCCCGCCACGCTCAAGCCAT
Organism: Steroidobacteraceae bacterium; assembly: GCA_036270915.1. Classification (GTDB taxonomy): domain Bacteria; phylum Pseudomonadota; class Gammaproteobacteria; order Steroidobacterales; family Steroidobacteraceae; genus 13-2-20CM-66-19. The sequence continues at coordinate 1,747 of DATBBQ010000084.1, read as the reverse complement.
ACGAGATGACCCTCGCGCGCGCCACGCACGCTCTGCTGTACGTGCTGCTGTTCCTCGTGCCGCTCACCGGCTGGACGATGTCCTCCGCCCGTGGGTTCCCGGTCAGCTGGTTCGGGTTCTTTCAGCTGCCCGACCTGGTGCCGAAAAGCAAGCCCCTGTACGACGCGCTCGTCACCACGCACGAGACACTCGCCTGGACCCTGGTGGCGGTGGTCGCACTGCACGTGGGCGCGGCGCTCAAGCACCACTTCTACCTCAAGGATGACGTGCTGCGGCGTATGCTGCCCTCGTCCAGACCCGCGGAAGGATCCGAACGATGATCGCGAGAGGGATACTCGCGCCGACACTGCTCGGCGCGGCATTTCTTGCCAACTCGGCACGCGCCGACGCACCCGTCACCCACTACGTCTCCGATCCGGCCAAGAGCACGCTGGAATTCTCCTTCCAGCAGGCGGGCGCACAGAACAAGGGCAAGTTCACCCGCTTCCCGGTCAAGTTCGACTTCGCCCCGGACAACCTCGCCGGCAGCCGTCTCGAGGTGACCATCGACATGACCTCCCTGGACTCCGGCGACAAGGAGCGCGACGACACCCTGCGCGGCGCGGACCTGTTCGCGGTCGCCAAGTTCCCGCAGGCGCGCTTCCTCGCCACGCAGTTCGCCAAGACCGCCGCCGGCTACGAGGCGATCGGCAAGCTCACCATCCGCGACGCCACGCGCGACGCGCGCGTGCCGTTCGCGCTGCGTGCGGCGAGCGAGGGCGGCGCGAGCGTCACCTACATGACCGGCAAGACCACCATCAAGCGCCTCGACTACGGCGTCGGCCAGGGCGACTGGAAGGCGACCGACCAGGTGGGCAACGACGTGGTGGTGTCGTTCAACCTGCGCCTGACGGGCGCCGCGCACTAAGGACAGCTCAATAGGGCGTGCCGTCGCGGCGCGCCATGCGCCCGCGCGCGCCGGGCGCGTCCCACATGAGATCGACGTCCGCGTCCGAGTAGTGCGCGAGGTCCTGCGGGTCGCGGTTGCTCACCACCAGATAGCGCGCCGTGCGCGCGCCGCGGTTTACGAGCTGGTGCCCGTCGCGGCTGCCGGCGGGGAAGCCCGCGCACATGCCGGCCGTGAGCGGCTGCTCGCCCGCACCGGTGCGCAGCAGCACCTCCCCCTCGAGCACGTAGACGAACTCGTCCTCGAGCGTGTGCCAGTGGCGCATCGAGGACTCCTTGCCGGGCTCCAGGGTCGCGAGACTGATGCCGATACGCGTGAGCCCCAGGGCCTCCCCGAGGCGGCGCACCTCACGCGGCAGGACGCGCGAGCGGTACGATTCCGGATACAGGCTGCCGATATGCGGCGCGACGCTCTCCGGCTGCAGGGCGGGTAGCTGCGACATGTTGCCCTCCGTGTCCTGTTAGGCAGTTGACGCGCGCCGCGCGCTTCGGGGAGCATGCCACAAGCTGCATGCCTGAAATACTTGCTGACGTCGGCCGGTGCGTCGATGCGGTGCTGAGCCGTGTGGGGCGGCGCGTGGTGCTGGCCCTGCCGCTCGGGGTCGGTAAGCCCAACCCGCTCGTCAACGAGTTCTACCGCCGCGCGCTGCGCGATCCCGGCCTCGAGCTGACGCTGGTCACCGCGCTCTCGCTGCTGAAGCCCAGGGCACGCTCGGCGCTCGAGTCGCGGCTGCTGGAGCCGCTCGTGGCGCGGGTCTTCGGCAGCTACGTCGAGCCCGAGTACGCGCGCGCGCTGCGCGAC
>DATBBQ010000083.1:0-15878 GCA_036270915.1 Steroidobacteraceae bacterium | reverse complement strand
CGAGGTGTGTGCCTGGGCACGGGTGTAGGGCGGCAGGCCACCGCCCGCGAGCCACGCGCGTCGTGGCAGACGACCTGGACCTACCCGAGTGCCTTGTAGAACACCGTAGTCGCGCACAACCCGCCCGCGGGCCATAAGGCGTAGCCGGGAATCTCCCCGACCCGCTGCCAGCCGTGCCGCGCGTAGAGTCGCTCGGCATCCTTGCTCGCCGTGTCGAGGACCAAGAGCGTGCGGCCGGCAGCGCGCGCCGCGGCTTCCGCGGCGCTCAGTAGCAACGCACCGACACCCTGGCGACGCACGCTCCGGTGCACCAGCATCTTGGCGAGATCGGCGCGGTGGGGCTGGTTCTCGGGGAGCTCGAGGAGCAGTTGCACGGTACCGACGATGCGGCTGTCGCCGTCGCGGGCGGCGAGCACGAGGCAGGCGCCGCGCTCGACGTCGGCGGCGAGGACGCGCCAGAACGCGCTCGCCCTGGCCTGCGAGATCGGCCACATGAAGCTCACCGACGCCCCGCCCTGCACGCAGTCGATGAGCACGTCGGCAAGCCCTGCGATCTCGCGCTCGCGGAAGCTCGAGAGCTGCTCGATGCGGAACGCGTCGCTCATCCTGGCGTGATGATAACGAGGAGCGGGAGCGAGCGGCGCGAACGGCAGGAACGCGCCGGCCCTGGGCGCAGCGCACCATTGCGGTGCACCGCGAGTTGGGCGATTCTCGCGTCTCCCGCGCCCAAGGACACCGTCATGAGAACACCTGACTTGCTCTCGCGCCGCCGGCTGCTGCGCCATCTGGCGCTGGGTCTCTCGCTCGGCTCCCTCGCCGTGATCGGCTCGCGCCACGCGCGCGCGGCCGGGGCACAGCCGCTCCTGCAGGAGGACTCCCCGGAAGCCAAGGGTGTGCGCTACGTCGCGGATGCCAGCAAGGCCAAGGGGGCGAGCGGCGGCAACACCTGCGCCACCTGCGGGCTGTATCAGGGTACGACCGGCTCGACCCAGGGACCCTGTCAGCTCTTTGCCGGCAAGGACGTGAAGGCCGCGGGCTGGTGCAGCTCGTGGGTCGCGCAGATGTAGCGCGCGCTCACTCGTAGCACGGACCGACCGCGCGCACCTCCACCGTGGCCCACTCCGCGGCGGGACACTCGCGGGCGAGCGCGAGCGCCTCATCGCGCGTCGCGCTCCTGAGCAGGAAGAAGCCGCCCACGAACTCCTTGGCCTCCGCGAACGGACCGTCGAGCTGCTGCATGCGCCCGTTCGCCTTGCTCACCCGCACCGCGGGACTCGCCAGTGAGTTGCTCGCCTCGAGCAGGCCGCGATGCGTGAGTTCGGCCGCGTAGTCGAGCATGCGCTGATAGAGCGCACGGCCTTCCTCGTCCGAACGCTCGCGGCGCTGACCCACCCGCTCGACGATCAAGAGCATGTACGACATGGCGTCCTTCAGTTCACTCGTTCGGCCTTGACCCGGCAGACTTCGGCGCGCTGCGACAACAGGCGCTGCTCGCGCGCGTTACGCGTGAGCCCCGCCGCGCGCGCGAATTCCCGGCACGCCTCGGCGTGGCGGCCGAGCTTCGCGAGCAGGTCCGCGCGCACGCTCGGCAGCAGATGATACGACTCCAGCTCCTCGCGCGCGGCCAGCGCCTCGACGAGCGCCAGCCCCGCGGCGGGCCCGTAGGCCATGCCGACCGCCACCGCACGGTTGAGCTCCACCACGGCCGAGCCGGTGACGCGCGCGAGCTCGTCGTAGAGGGCCGTGATCTGCACCCAGTCGGTGTCTTCGGGGCTCGCGGCGCGCGCGTGGCAGGCCGCGATCGCCGCCTGCAGCAGGTACGGACCGCGCGACTCCCCGAGCTTCGCGCCGCGCGCGAACGCGAGCAGGCCGCGATGGATCAGGAGCTGATCCCAGAGCGCGCGGTTCTGGTCCATGAGCAGCACCGGTTCCCCGGTGGGACCGCAGCGGGCGCGCAGTCGCGAGGCCTGGATCTCCATGAGCGCGATCAGTCCGTGCACCTCGGCTTCCGCGGGCGCGAGCTCCGCGAGTATGCGACCCAGGCGCAGCGCCTCCTCGCACAGCGCCGGGCGCGTCCACTCCGCGCCGCTCGTCGCGAGGTACCCCTCGTTGAAGACGAGATAGACGACCTCGAGCACGGAAGCCAGGCGCTCGCCGAGCTCCTCGCGCCGCGGAATCTCGAACGGTACCCCCGCCGCGCTGAGCGCGCGCTTCGCGCGCACGATGCGCTGCGCGATCGTGGGCTCGGGCACGAGGAAGGCGCGGGCGATCTCGGCGGTGGTGAGGCCGGCGACCAGCTTCAGGGTGAGTGCGGTGCGCGCCTCGCGCGAGAGCACGGGATGGCAGGCGACGAACACGAGCTTCAGCAGATCATCGCCGATGTCGTCCTCGGCGGCGTTCATGAGACCCTCGCCGTCGCCGCGACCCATCTCAAGCTCGTAGGCAACGGCCGCCTCCTTGTCCTGCGACATGCGCGCGTGCCGCAGGCGGTCGATGCCGCGGTTGCGTGCCGTGGTCAGGAGCCACGCGCCCGGGCTCGCCGGAATGCCGCCGTGCGGCCACTCCTCGAGCGCCGCCACGAGCGCATCCTGCGCCAGCTCCTCCGCCACGCCGACGTCGCGCGTCAGGCGCGCGAGCGAGGCGATGAGGCGCGCGGCCTCGATGCGCCACACGGCCTCGATCGCGCGGTGAACGTCCGTTGCCGTCATGGCCCCGGATGACACCACCGGCACCGTGAGCACGCAAGCCAAGCGCCTCCCCCGCCCCGGCGCCCTACTGGGGCGGCTTCTCGACGTTGATCATCCAGTGCTGGCCGAAGCGGTCGGTGCACATGCCAAAGCGGTGCGCGAAGAAGGTCTGCGCGAAGGGCATGTCAACCGAGCCGTTGTCGGCGAGGCGGCGGAAGATGCGCTCGGCCTCGGCGGCATCCTCGATCAGCACCGTCACGGAGAAGCCCTGGGGCGGGCGGTAGCGCTCCGGCGGCGCGTCGCTTCCGAGGAGGACGTTGTCACCGAACTCGAGGCGCTGGTGCATGATCCAGTTCTTCATCTCCGGGGGCGTCTGGGTGCCGAACGGGGACTCGCCAAAGGTGACCGAAAAGGCGATCTTGGCGTGAAAGGTGTCGGCGTAGTAGCCGAACGCCTCGCGGCAGTTGCCCTTGAAGTGCAGGTACGGGGTGAGTTTCACGGTCACTCCTTTGGGTTAGTGCCCGATGTCAGTTCTTGCCGGCCGCGGCGGCGCGGGCACGCTGGCTCGCCTCCTGGGCGCGCAGCTCCGGTGTCGCGTTGTCGCCGAAGTCCTCGGCCTCGAATACGGGCCGGATCTCGACGACGTCGTCCTGAAACGGCGCGCGGCGCAGCCACGCGATCGCCTCGTCCATCGACTTCACCTGCCAGAGCCAGTAGCCCGCGACGAGCTCCTTGGTCTCCGTGAAGGGGCCGTCGATCAGCGTCGTCTTGCCGCCGCCGAAGCGCACGCGCACGCCCTGCGAGCTCGGCTTGATGCCCTCGCCCGCGAGCATCACGCCCGCCTTGACGAGCTCCTCGTTGAAATTCCCCATCGCCGTCAGCAGTTCCCGGCTGGGCAGCACGCCGGCCTCGGAATCCTTGCTCGCCTTCACGATCACCATGACGCGCATGACCTCTCTCCTTACGCAGCTGGCAGTTTGCGGATGAGCGGCGCGGGAATCTCCGTACCTCTCGCCCTCGTGCCCATACGACGCGTGGGCCGAGCTGATTTCGACAGGTGGCGGAGGGTTTGTTTCCCGTTGCCGTAAGTCACTGAAGCGCTTGAAAAGGGCGCCGGCCTCAGGGCAACCTTGAGCGGATGGGTTCCGAGCGCACCTTCCGTGTCCTGCACCCGACGCTGTCGCCGCTGCGCTTCATCAGCGTCGAGGCCGGCAGCGGCATCGTGCTGCTGCTCGCGGCGGCGGTCGCGCTCGCGTGGGCCAACTCCCCCTGGAGCGCAGGCTACGCCGCGCTCTGGCATGTCGACCTGCTGTCCGCGCTCGCGCGCTATCTCCCGGAGCACGACCTGCACTTTGCGGTGAACGACGGGCTCATGACCGTATTCTTCCTCCTCGTCGGTCTGGAGATCCGCCGCGAGCTGCATGACGGCACCCTCTCGGATCCGAAGGTGGCGACGCTGCCGATCGTCGCGGCGCTCGGCGGAGTGATCGCGCCGGCCGTCATCTACGTCCTCCTCAACCGCGACCCCGCGACCCGCCACGGCTGGGGCATCCCGACCGCGACCGACATCGCGTTCGCCGTCGGCGTGCTCTCGCTCCTCGGGCGCGGCATCCCGCCGGCGCTGCGCATGCTGCTGCTGACGCTCGCGATCATCGACGACATCGTGGCGATCCTGGTCATCGCTTTCTTCTACTCGAGCGGTATCGCCTGGGCGGGACTCGCGATCGTCGCGGGGGGCGTCGTGCTGGTTCTGCTCATGCAGTGGGCCGGCATCGGCCGCGCACTCTTCTACACCGTGCCCGGCGCCGTGGTCTGGTACGGCCTCCTCTATAGCGGCGTGCATCCGACGCTCGCGGGTGTGATGCTGGGACTGCTCACGCCGGCGACCGCGCGCTTCGGCGGGCGGTGGCGTCGCGATGAGCCCGCGCCGGAGGAGCTCGCGCCCGTCACGCGCGTCGAGGCCCGGCTGCACCCGTACGTGGCCTTCGGCATCATGCCGCTCTTCGCGCTCGCGAACGCGGGTGTCAGCCTCGCGGGGCTCGAGCTCTCGTCCGCCTCCGCGCTCGCGGTCTCCTCCGGCATCGTGGCCGGGCTCGTCGCGGGCAAGCCCGTCGGAGTGCTGCTCGCTTCCTTTCTCGCCGTGCGAGTGCGCCTGTGCGCGCTGCCGCCGGGCCTGACCTGGGGTCACGCGCTTCTCCTCGGGCTCCTGGCCGGCATCGGCTTCACGATGGCGATCTTTATCGCGAACCTCGCGTTCAGCGACGCCCGGCTGCTCGCGGTCGCGAAGTTCGCGATCCTGCTCGCGTCCGCGCTCGCCGCGACGCTCGGGTTTATCTTCGGACGGCTGCTGCCGGGGATCGCGCACGCGTCTGCCATCGACCGCTCTGTCGCAACCACGCGATCAGGCGGCTGACCGCGCGGCGGCTCGGTCAGCCCTCGCCCGAAGTGCGATCCTAGTGGTGGCTGAGCCCCCAGACGTAGGCGGCGAGCGCCTTCACCTGCTCGGGGCTCAGCTGCGCACCGCCCATCGGCGGCATCGGTCCGCGGTAGTTCTTCGGCTGGGGCACGCCGTCCTGGATCACCTTCTGGATGCCCGCCCAGCTGCCGTCGCTCCAGTTGTAGGTCTTGTCGGTCAGACTCGGGCCGAGCGGGGTACCGCTGCCGTCGGTGCCGTGACAACCCGTGCAGGCCGCACCGCCCGTCTGGCCGTGGAACACCTGGCCGCCGAGCGCGACCAGGGCGGGCGTTGCGCCCTTTGGCACCGGCATCTGTGCCGTGGCGCCCGCGTTCGGGTGCACTCCCTCGGGAGGCACGGCGGTTGTGGCGGTCGCCATGCCCGCGGCATCGCCTTCCCCGTAGCACGGCGTCACGGGTGAGTTCGGGGCCTCCCCACCCTTGTAGCTGATGCGGTAGACACGACCGGCCTTGTCGTCTGAGACGTACAGCGAGCCGTCCGGTCCCTGCGCGACGCCGACGGGTCGGTGCTCGGCGTGGCCCGGATCCCTCTGCGCACCCGCGAAGCCGTCGGCGAAGACCTCGCACTTGCCCGCACCCCCCGTGCCAAGCGGCTGGAACACGACGTTGTAGCCGCCCTGTGGGTAGGGCGCGCGGTCCCAGGAGCCATGGAAGGCGATGAAGGCGCCGTTGTGGTAACGCTCGGGGAAGCTCGTACCCGTATAGATAAGGAGACCGTCGGGTGCCCAGTGCGCCGGGAAGGCCGCCACGGGCGCGATCTTCTGCGCGCACAGGCCCTGCGTCTTGCCGCCGTCGCCGCCGTACTCGGGGGCGAGCACGAGCTTGTTCTGGTGATCGTCGAAGTAGCAGAACGGCCAGCCGTAGTCCCCGCCCTGCCTGAGCAGCACGAGCTCCTCGGCCGGCAGCGTCGCCTCCTCCCCGGGCTTGTAGAGATCGGGGAAGTTCTGGTGCAGCTGGTCGCGCCCGTGCTGCGTGGCATAGATCGCGTGCCCGCCGGCGTCCGCGGCGATGCCCTCGCCGTTACGGATGCCGGTGGCGTAGCGGTCCTTCGCTGAGAAGGCCTGATTGGTCTTGTTCGCGTCGTAGCGCCAGATCCCACCGCGCGTCTCAAGCTCGGTGCACGGCTTGATGCCGGGCGAGCGCGCGATGCGGTTCTTCTCCTGGCAGGAGTTGGTGGCGGAGGCGACGTCGACGTACAGCATCCCGTCGGCGTCGATCGTGAACGGGTGCATGGGGTGATCGCCGCCGAGCGGCAGGCCCGAGACCACGACCTCGGGTGCGGCGGTCGGGACGATGGAGCCCTGCGGGATCGTGTACTTCACGATCTTGTCCTTCGTCTCGACGTACAGCGCTCCCTTATAGAGGAGGATGCCGGTGCCGCCCACGCCGCCCTGGGCCGCGCTCGGACCGAAGCGGTCGATGACGTTGGCCCTGCCGCCGCCGGTCGTGTCCTGCAGCGCGACCAGGAACCCGCCCGCGTGCGGCGGGCGATTGCCGTAGTAGCGGCCGCTCCAGGTGTTGACGTAGACGACGCCGTTGGGGGCGACGGTGAGGTGGCGCGCGTAGCCGAGATTGTCGGCGAACACGGTCGCGCAGAATCCGGCCGGGAGCTTGAGCCCCGCGTCCCCTCCCGGGCAGGCGGGCGGCGCGGCCGCCGGGGCGCGGGTGCCTCCCAACACGAGGACGAGCGTCGCGGCGGCAAGAAGGCGGCGGCGGGCATTCGCGTCCATGTGTTGACTCACTTTCGTTGTCTTTGCGGGGGGCGCAAATATAACCCGACGCACCCCCCGGACGATGTCCGCCGCGTCCGCCACCAGTTACGGCCGTCATGTAGCGGGTGGCGCTTTGCGGCGGGCCGAGGCTAAGCCTTTGGGCCCATGTGCCCTCCGGATCGTGCGTGGCATATTGACTGGCGTGGGTCGATGTTCCCCTCTCCGGCGCAAATGGGCGCAGGCGTTGGCATGCCTGCTCTTGTCACGGGTGATTCGGGGGATTGAAGCCATGGAGAGCATCGCGGCGCGGGTTGCCGTCGTCGCACTCGCCGCTCTTTCCGCAATGGTCGCGCTCAACCCCGCGGTTGCCCAGCGTAACGCCGCCGGCGGCCGGGGTGAAAACCAAGCGACGCGCGGGTCCGGCCAAGAACGCCCCGCGCGCGACCAGGGAGGGTATCGCGCGCAGCGCTACCCGCAGACCAACACGCACATGAACCGCGCCTGTGGCGGCGCTTCCCGGGTGCGCTGAGCATGGCGCCGGCGGCGCTCATCACGAGTGGCCGCGCGGGCTGCACCGCGTGCGGCGGCCTGCTGCTCGCCGCCGCGGCGGCGTCTGCCGACGAGGGCGCCACCGGCGTGTGGGTATCCGGGCAGTTCTCGAGCTTCGCGGCCGTGCCCTCCTCTCCGGGGTTCAGCTTTCCGCTCGTCTACTACCACGCGAGCCAGAGCGCGAGCGCGTCGCGGGAATTTCTCATTGGCGGCGAGCTGGTCGGCGGCATCGACGTACGCTCGGACCTCGCATTCTTCAACCCGACCTGGTCCTTCCCGGACGCGCTCCTCGGGGGGCAGCTCGAGGTGACTCTCGCCTGGGCCGCCGGGAATGTGTCCGTGCGGGTCGACGGGGTGCTCAGCCACTGCACCGGGACGCAGTGCACGCCGGTCGTGTCCGGCGGCAGGAGCAGCACCCAGTTCGGCGGCTCGGACATCGGCCCCCTGCTGGCGCTGAAGTGGACTCACGGCAACCACTACAACATGGCCTACCTGCTCGGCAACGTGCCGACGGGCGCCTACGAGGTCGACCGACTCGCCAACATCGGCCTGCACCACTGGGCGATCGACGGCGGCTACGGCTACAGTTACCTGGACGAGCAGAAGGGTCACGACCTCAGCGTCGTCGCCGGGGTCACCTATAACTTCGAGAACCCCGCGACCGACTACCGTAACGGGCTCGACAGCCACCTCGACTTCGCGGCCTCGCAGTTCCTCAACGAGCACTGGCACGTGGGACTCGTGGGCTACGCTTACTACCAGCTCAGCGCCGACTCGGGCAGCGGCGCGCACGCGCGGCTCGGCGGCTTTCAGGCGCGGGTGTTCGCTCTCGGCCCCGAGGCCGGGTTCTCCTTCCCGATGAAGGGGGACCAGGCTTACCTGAGCCTGCGGGGCTATTGGGAGTTCGGCGCGAAGAACCGCCCCGAGGGCTGGAACGCTTATCTCACCTGCGCCCTGCCGATCGGCGGGAAGTGAACGGCTCCATGGCCAGCCACGTCCAGACTCAAGACTCCGCAGCGGCGACCGCCGCCCAGACGCCGCGCATCGCGCCGCTCGTGTGGGCGCTGCTGAAGCCGTACCGCGGCTGGCTCGCCATCGTGCTCACGGCCATGATGGTCGAGGTCGCGATGAGTCTCGCCGCGCCCTGGCCGCTGAAGCTGGTGCTGGACGACGCGCTCGGCCACCACCACCTGCCGAAGATGCTCGAGTGGGCGCACCAGTACGGCTTCGGGCGCAACACGCTCGGCGTCGCGCTCTTCGCCGGCGTCGCGACGCTCGTCATCGCGGTGATCGCCGCGATCGCGACCTACGTCGACAACTACTACACCACCAGCATCGGCCAGTGGGTGGCGAACGACCTGCGCATCCGTATCTACTCGCACCTGCACCGCCTGTCGCTCGGCTTCTACGACACCGCGAAGACCGGCGCGCTGATGTCGACCATCACGACCGACGTCTCGACCGTGCAGGGCTTTGCCTCCTCCTCCACCCTCGGCATCCTCGTCGACCTCGTGACCATCGTCTTCATGCTCGGGCTCATGCTCTGGCTCGACTGGGACTTCACCCTGATCGCCATAGCCGTCACGCCCTTCCTGCTCCTGTTCGTGTTCCGCTTCAAGCGGGCGGTCAAGCAGGTGACCAAGATCGTGCGCCAGCGCCAGGCGGACGTGGTGAGCGTGGTGCAGGAGGGACTGGGCTCCATACGTGCCGTGGAGGCCTTCGGGCGCCAGGATCTGGAGGTGGCGCACCTGGCGGCGGCGAGCCACGCCACCGTGGAAGCCGCGCTCAAGGCGCGTCAGGTGAAATCCCTCCTGTCGCCCGCGGTCAGCATCGTCGTGGCGCTGTGCACCGGGATCGTGCTCTGGCGCGGCACCTCGCTCATCATCGCCGGCGCCCTCACCGCCGGAACGCTCACCGTCTACCTCGCCTACCTCGCGAAGTTCTTCAAGCCCGTGAAGGATCTCGCCAGCATGACGAGCGCCATCGCGCAGACCGGGGTCGCGCTCGAGCGCATCCAGAAGCTGCTCTCCGCGGATGACGTGATCCTCGAGCGACCCGGCGCCCGCGACCCGGGGGCGGTCAAGGGCGCGGTCGCGTTCGAAAACGTCGCCTTCTCCTACGTGCCGGACACGCCCGTGCTGCGCGACGTCACCTTCAGGATCGCTCCGGGACAGGTCGTGGGCGTCGTCGGCCCCACCGGTTCGGGCAAGTCCACGGTGCTGAGCCTCATCCCGCGCTTCTACGACGCCAAGGGCGGCCGCGTGCTGATCGACGGCAGCCCGGTCGATGACTTCAAGCTCGCGGGTCTGCGCTCGCAGATCGGGTTCGTGCTGCAGGAGACGGTGTTGTTCCGCGGCACCATCCGCGAGAACATCGCCTACGGACGCCCCGGCGCGAGCGACGACGAGGTGATCGCCGCCGCGAAGCTCGCCGACGCGGACGAGTTCATCAGCAAGATGCCGCACGGCTATGACACGGTGGTGGGCGAGCGTGGCGACACGCTCTCCGGCGGCCAGCGCCAGCGCATCGGTATCGCGCGCGCGGTGATCCGCAACAGCCCGATACTGATCCTCGACGAGCCGACCGCGGCGCTCGACACCGAATCCGAGCGCGTGGTGATCGCGGCGCTGCGGCGCCTCATGAAGGGCCGCACGGTGATCATGATCGCGCACCGGCTGAGCACCATCGCCGACGCCGACAAGATCGTCGTGATAAAAGACGGCGTCGTGGCCGAGGAAGGCACCAACGAGGAGCTCCTCGCCAAGGGCGGCGTGTACGCGGAGCTCCACCGGGGGCAGCACTCCGATCCCACGCCCGCACCTGAGGGGAGGTGAACGTCATGTCCCACAGTCTCATCGTCCTCCCTGACGATACCTCCAGACCCATCCTGGAGGCGCTCGAGGGCGCGAAAAAGTCGCTCAACATCCGCATGTTCCTGTTCACGGATCCGACGCTGCTGAACGCGGTGATCGCCGCCGAGCAGCGCGGCGTCAGGGTGCGCGTCATGCTCAACCCGGCGCGCCGCGACGGCGAGACCGAGAACGCGGCGGCTCGCAAGAAACTGCTCGCCGCCGGCGTCGAGGTCCGCGACAGCAGTCCCGAGTTCGCCCTCACGCACCAGAAGTCGATGGTGATCGACGATGCGACCGGGTTCGTCGAGTCGCTCAACTGGGAGCCGCGCGACCTCACCGAGACGCGCGACTACGCCGTCATCACGACGCGCGAGCTGGAAGTCTCCGAAATGGTGAAGTGCTTCGACAGCGACTGGCTGCACAAGCCGTTCACGCCCGATCCGAAGTCGCGGCTAGTCTGGTGCCCGAACAACGGCCGCGAACGCATCGCCGAGTTCATCGACTCGGCGAAGGAGAGCCTGTGGGTGCAGAACGAGCGCTACCAGGACACGGTGATGATCGAGCGCCTGGTGCGCGCGGTCGGGCGCGGGGTGCGCGTGCACATCATGGCGCGGCCGCCGCACAAGCTGAAGAAGGACAAGCTGATCGAGGGTGTCGGCGGGCTGCGCATCATGCGCGACGTCGGCGCGAAGGTGCACCGTCTCAAGGACATGAAGCTGCACGGCAAGATGCTGCTCGCGGACGACTCGCGCGCCATCGTCGGCTCGATCAATCTCACCCCGGGAAGCTTCGATGCGCGCCGCGAGCTCGCCATCGAGACCGACCACCACCACGTGGTCGGGGGATTGGTGAAGACCTCGCAGCACGACTGGAAGCACTCCCAGCCGCTCGACCTCACGGACGAGGGCATACTGAAGGACATGGAGAAGCACGGCGCCAAGGGCGTCGAGGAGCTCGCGGTCGGCGAGCACCGGGGCAAGAAGGGCAAGAAATAAGCCGCGGGCTAGCCTTTGGCCGCCCCGGGGGGTGCAAAAAGCCCGTGGTCGGCGGGATTTCCCGCTTCAATCTCGGGCGGTGTAGCATAACTGCGTCCGAGGCTGCTGATTCAGAACAAGGCGCGGAACGCCCGCGAGACGGGCGCCGCGAACAATATGAGCGCGCAGATCCGGTCCCCCATGAACCTGCTGAGCCGCTACACCCTGATCGAGAGGATCGGCAACAGCGTCCTCGGCACGGTCTACAAGGCGCAGGACAAGGCGAACGGCTCCCTCGTGACGCTGCGCCTGCTGCAGCTGGGATTGCTCGATGACGCCGCCCGGGCCGAGCTCGAGGCGCGTCTGCAGCGCGACTTCGAGGCGGCCGAACGCCTGCAGCACCCGGGCATCGCGCGCGTCTTCGACATGCGGCGCGAGGGTCACACGGCGCTCATCGCCAGCGAGCTCATCGACGGCCCGACGGTCACCTCCTTCGTGCGCGCCTCGGGCGGCTCGGAGCTCTCGCAGGTGGTGACGGCCATGGGTCAGGCACTCGAGGCGCTCGACTTCGCGCACCGGGAGGGCATCATTCACCGCGACCTCAGGCCCGCCAACGTGCGCGTCCAGGGCGAGCGCATCAAGATCACCGACTTCGGCATGGCGGGGCTGGGCGCCGGCGCGCGCGATGACGCGACGCTCACCGACCGCACCGAGTACATGGCGCCGGAGCAGCTCGAGAGCGGCAGCGTCGACAAACGCTGCGACGTGCACGCCGCCGGAGCGATCCTCTACGAGCTGCTCACCGGTCGCTCACCCTTCGCCGGCGAGCCGGACGGGCTCACCGCCATGTTCCGCGTGATGAACTTCGTGCCGCTGCCGCCCTCGCAGGTACGTCCCGGGCTCGCCTCCGCGTTCGATCGCGTGGTGCAGCGCGCGCTCGCCAAGTCACCCGGCGAGCGCTTCGCGAGCGCGCAGCAGTTCCGCGACGAGCTGCGCGGCGCGTACTCGACGCTCATGCGCCGCCCGCCGCCGGACACGCTCGTGCGTTCGGTGTTCGCCGCGCACTATCCGCCCGCCGGCGCATCTGCCCCGACACCGGGCGAGCCCTCGCTCACCTCGCCGCTGCCGGAAGACTTCCTCGCCGAGCGGCCCGCAGGTCGGGCCGTCTCCGAGGCCGCCCCGCGCAGCCCACCCGAGAAGGCCGGGGTCGCGCGCCCCGCGGCGGGCGCAAGTGACTCCTTTCTCTCCGGGAATACCCTTCCCGGATCGACGGCCGCGCCCGTGACCTCGCCGCCTGCGCGCGAGGCGACGAGCCGTTCGCAGCGTCCCGAGACACCCGCGCGCGTGAGTGACACGCAGCAGAAGGCCGCGGGCGCGCGCGCGGATGCCGCCAAGGCCGACGCCGGTGCGCCGCCGGAGCGGGACAAGAGCGTGCGCCGCGCCGAGACACGCGTCGAAGCCCCGGCCCGGCAGCCGGAGGCCAAGAAGCCCGCGCCCGCAAGCCCCGCCCCGCCGCCCCCTGCGCCGCCGACGTCGTCCGACCTCAACGACCTGCTGCGCGGCGCCGTGCCGGTCGCCGCCGTCGCGGAACCGCCGGCGCGCGCGAAGGAGCCGCAGGTGGAGGCGCCGGTGTCAGGCGGCACGGTGCTCGCACCGCCCAAGCGCGCCGCGGCGCCTGACAGGTCCGTGGAGTCTGCGCGCTCCGGCCCGGCCCAGCCGCCGCCGCCCGCCGCGCCGGCAAGAGATGCGGAAAAGGCGCAGCCCGTCGCAGGCGGCACGGTGCTCACCGCGCCGAAGCGCACCGCACCGCCGGGCACGGAGGCGCCGCCTCCCCGCTCAGCGGCCGTCCCCGCCGAGAGGGCGCCGGAGCCTGCCGACGCCGACGCCGAGGCGGCGCGCGCGAAACAGTTCGAGCGCACGATCTGGATCCCGGTACCCAAGGACGACTCGGGCCTCTGGCGGCCGCCCCCGGCTGCCAAGCCGCCCGCGCCCGTGAGTGCGCCGCCGCTCGCCGCGAAACCGGACGACGGCCCGGCCACCAGCACGCCGCCGCCGAAGCCGCCCGCGCCCGCCCGGAAGAACGTGATCCCGCTGACGGACGCAGCGGTCGCCCACGGCGGCAAGGTGCTCGCGCGCTTCATGGGACCGATCGCGATGGTGCTCAGCCGGCGCGCGGCCGAAGGACTCACCGACGAGAAGGCGTTCTTCGACGCCCTCGCCGGTCATCTCGCCGATTCGGACGAGCGCTACCAGTTCCTGCGCGAGGTGCGCCAGCGCCCCTCGTAGCTCTCAGCGCCCGCCGCCTTCGGCCGCGGCTTCGCGCTCGGCGCGCAATGTGTTGCGCAACGCCTCATCGGAGGGTGACTGCTCGGCCTGCGCCTCGAGACGCCCCAGGATCTTCTCGGCGTCCGGTTCCTCGGCCGCGGCGGCCGCCGCGCCGCCGCGCTCCTCGAGCTCCCTGAGCAGGACGCGCGCCGTGCGGTGTGCGGCCGCGAGACGCCGCGCGCCCTCGGCGCTCTGTGCGTGCTCGTTGCTTGCGAGCAGCGTCACGGCTGCGACGACGGCCAGGAGCGCCACCGCGGAAGCGGCGGTGGCGAGGCGGTGACGGCGCACCCACTTGGTGACGCGATCCGACACGGTGTTGCCACGCGCGAGCACCGGGCGGTTGTCGAGGTGGCGACGGATGTCAGCCGCGAAGAGATCGACCGACGAATAGCGGCGCGCCGGATCCTTCTGCAGCGCGAGCATCACGACGGCGTCGAGATCCCCGCGCAGCGCGCGGCGTGCTCGGTCGGCGCTCTCCGGAACGCGCGCCGGCACCGCTGCGCTCGGCGGCACGGGCAGCTGCTCGCAGATCTCGCGCGATACGGCGCTCACCGAGGGCCCGCTCGCGCTGCGGTAGGGACTCACGCCGGCGAGGAGGTGATAGAGCAGCACGCCCAGGGAGTAGACGTCGCTCACCGTCGTGACCGGCTCGCCGCGGATCTGCTCGGGGCTCGCAAAGTTGATCGTAATCGCGCGCATCAGGGTGACGGTCGGCTGCGCCCCCGCGGCCGGCGTCATCGAGTCGAGCACCTTGGCGACGCCGAAGTCGAGGAGCTTCACGGTGCCCTCGGCGGTGACGAAGATATTGCTGGGCTTGAGGTCACGGTGTACGACGAGGTGCCGGTGGGCGTAACTCACCGCGTCGCAGGCGGCGAGAAACAGCCCGAGGCGCGCCGCGACCGACAGCTCGTTCGCCTTGCAGTAGTCGTCGATCGGCCGTCCGTCGACGAGCTCCATGACGAGGTAGGGGACGTTGTCCTGGGTGGTTCCCCCGTCGAGCAGCCGCGCAATCCCGGTGTGCACGAGACCGGCGAGGATCTGCCGCTCGGCGAGGAAGCGGCGGTTGACGGACGGGGACTCGCACGCCGCGCGCACGAGCTTGATCGCGACCTCCGACTGGTACTGCCCGTCGGCGCGGCGCGCGCGGAACACCTGGCCCATGCCGCCGTGGCCGAGCTCACCGACCAGCACGTAGGGTCCGATGCGCTGACCGATCCAGCGGCTGGTCAGGTCCTCCTCAAGCGCACCGGCGGCCTCTATCACGGCGGTGCTCTCGAGGAACTCGCCCGCCCCGTCGTGCGAATCCAGCAGCGACTCCACTTCGCGCCGCAGCTGCAGATCGCCACCGCAGGCCTTGCGCAGGTACGCGGCCCGGTCGTGCGCGGCCAGATCCACGGCCTCACTGAAGAGCGCCTTCACCCGCTCCCAGTCGGTTATTGTCACGGTGAGGCTTCCGACACCAGCTCGCGTCGCAGCCATGCCCGCGCCAGGGCCCACTCGCGCTTCACCGTCGCGGGTGAGACGCCGACGACCTCCGCCGTCTCCTCGATGGACAGCCCGCCGAAGAAACGCAGCTCGACGATGCGCCCCTGCTTCGGATCGATCGCCTCGAGCCTCTGCAGCACCGAATCGATCGCGGAAAGGTCGACCGTCGGGTCGGCCGCGAACTCCAGCGCTTCGGCGCGGTTACCTTCCTCGTCCGGTGCCGCGAGCACCACCCCGGTCTGATCGAGACTGACGGGAGCGATGCCGCCGCCGCGCTTCGCGCGTCGCTTCGTACGGGCGTGGTCGATGAGGATCCGCCGCATGAGCTGTGCGGCGAGCCCGATGAACTGCGCGCGGCTCTGCCAGCTGACGTTACGCTGGTTGATGAGGCGCAGGTACGCCTCGTTGACGAGCGCCGTGCGCTGAAGCGTGTGGTTCGGCCGCTCGCCGCGCAGCTGACGGTCGGCGAGACGGCGCAGCTCCCCGTACACCAGGGGCATGAGCTCGGCGAGCGCCCGCTGGTCCCCCGAGGACCAGGAGACCAGCAGCTGCGTCACCCGCGCGTCACGCGGTTCGTTCATGTTTTATTTTCGGCGGCCGTTCGCGGGCCGCTCTCATCCTGATTAATCGGAGTATGCCACCGCGGAACGCCACGCGGACCGCCCGAGTGAGCGTGTCGCGGCGCAGCATTGATGTTGGAATGCGCAGTTGCTGCGCTGCGGCAGCTGCGGCGCATCATTCATATGTAACACGGAAAAACGCGCGATCTCCGGACATCCAACACGGCGAAGCAATCCAACTGGTTTCTCGCCGATATTT
>DATBBQ010000082.1:0-20668 GCA_036270915.1 Steroidobacteraceae bacterium | reverse complement strand
TCCTACCGCCTGTCCTTCGGCGCCTCGCTCCTGGCCGCCTGCATCAACCTGGTGTTCGGCTTCATCCTCGCCTGGACGCTGGTGCGCTACGAGTTCCCGGGCCGCAAGGTCATCGACGCGCTCATCGACATGCCGTTCGCGCTGCCGACCGCGGTCTCCGGCATCGCCCTCACCACGGTGTTCGCCGAGCACGGCTGGATCGGCCGCTATCTGGAGCCCCTCGGCATCAAGGTGGCCTACACCTGGCTCGGCGTGACGCTCGCCCTGACGCTCATCAGCATGCCGTTCGCGGTGCGCGCCGTGCAGCCGGCCCTGCTCGAGGTGCGCCGCGACCTGGAGGAGGCCGCGGAGACGCTCGGCGCCGGGCGCGCCTACGTGTTCCGCCACATCATCCTGCCGACCGTGCTGCCCGCGCTCCTCACCGGCTTCACGCTCGCGTTCGCGCGCGCGGTCGGGGAGTACGGCTCGGTGATCTTCATCGCCGGCAACCTGCCGATGAAGACCGAGATCACCCCGCTCCTCATCGTCATCCACCTCGAGCAGTTCGACTACCAGGGGGCCGCCGCGCTCGGCGTGGTGATGCTCGCGATCTCCTTCGTCATGCTGTTCGCGATCAACCTGCTGCAGGCCTGGGGCCGGCGGCGCCACGTGCGCACGCACTGATGGCCGCGGCCAACGCACTCGACACCCTCGCCGACGAGGCCGCGCGCCCCGGTCAGCACACCTGGGTGCACGCCATCGTGCGCTGGCTCTTCATCAGCGTGTCGCTCACCTTCCTCGCCGCGGTGCTGCTCGCCCCGCTCGCGACCGTGTTCGCCATGGCACTCGCCAAGGGGCTCGGCGCCTACCTGCACGCCTTCACCGACCCGGACACCACGGCCGCCATCCGCCTCACGCTCCTCACCGCGGCCGTGGTGGTGCCGATCAACACGGTCTTCGGCCTCGCCGCCGCCTGGGCGATCGCCAAGTTCGAGTTCCGCGGCAAGAGCATCCTCATCACGCTGATCGACCTGCCGCTGGCGATCTCGCCGGTCATCTCCGGCATGGTGTTCGTGCTGCTGTTCGGCCTGCACGGCTGGTTCGGCGTGTGGCTGCAGCAGCACGACATCAGCATCGTGTTCGCGCTGCCCGGGATCATGCTCGCCACCATGTTCGTCACCTTCCCGTACGTGGCGCGCGAGCTGATCCCGCTGATGCAGCAGCTCGGCAACGACGAGGAGGAGGCGGCCATCACCCTCGGCGCCGGCGGCTGGAACACCTTCTTCCGCGTGACGCTCCCCAAGGTGCGCTGGGGCCTGGTGTACGGCATGGTGCTCTGCAACGCGCGCGCCATGGGCGAGTTCGGCGCGGTCTCGGTGGTGTCCGGGCACATCCGCGGGCTCACCAACACCATGCCGCTGCACATCGAGATCCTCTACAACGAGTACAACTTCGTCGGCGCCTTCGCGGTCGCCTCGCTCCTCACCCTGCTCGCGCTCGTCACGCTCCTGGTGAAGAGCCTGGTCGAGCGCACCGGCTACCGCAGGCGCTGACGTGCTCTCCCGCCTCGCCAGCCTCGCCCGCTCGCTCAGGCCCGACCCGGCGCACACGAGCCTGTCTGGGTGGCTGATCGCGATCGAGGTCGCGATCGTGCTGCTGGTCGGCGGCGGCATCTCCTGGTACGCAAGCGGCATGCTGCACGACCTCGCCGACGAGCAGGGCAAGGCGCGCGTGCAGCTCGCCGCCACCACCGCGCGCGAGGACCTGCGGCGTCTCGCCGAGGACGCGCTCGCCACCGCGCACGCGCTCGCCGACCGCCCGACGCTGCAGCGTCTGCTCGCCGAGGGGCAGAACGAGGCCCTGCCCCCGTACCTGCGCCACTGGTGCGAGGCGGGCGGCATCGACGCGTGCGCGGTGCTCTCCGGCAAGACCGTCGTCGCGGTCTACGGGCCGGCGCTCGACTGGCAGCAGATCGTCACCGCCGGCGCCGAGCAGGGCGGCAGCTTCATGGCGCTGCCCACGACCGAGCACGTGCCGCTCTTCGGCGCGCGCGTCGCGCTCGCCGACGGGGGGCTGACGCTCTACGTCGTGCGGCGCCTGGACGAGAAGCTCGCGCGCAGCCTCTCCCAGCAGGTGGGCGCGGAGGTGCGCCTCATCGACTACCGCACCTACGCGGCGGGCGCGGTCACGGCGTTCACGCCGCTCTACGCCGCCGCGCTCGCCGACGGGCGCTCGGCGGTGCAGCGCATCGACTCGCAGGACGCCTACGTCGCGAGCGTGCCGGTGTTCGCCCCGAGCGGCGAGGCGATCGCGCTCATCGAGGCGCTCCTGCCCACGAGCGCCGTGGACGCACCCACCGGCCACCTGGTGCGCAAGCTCCTGGTCGCCTCGCTCCTGCTCGCCGCGCTCGCCGTCATCGCGGGCGTGCTGCTCGCCGAGCGCCTCGCCGGTCCGGTCCGCGCGCTCACCGCCGCCGCGGCGCGCCTGGGGGCCGGGGACTTCTCCGCCTCCATCCCTTCCGGCGGGGCCGCCGAGGTCGGCGTGCTCGCGCACACCATGGAGGACATGCGCCGCAACCTCATCGAGCTCACGAGCGCGCTTCGGCGCCGCGAGGCCGAGGCGCAGGCGGTGCTCGTCGGGATCGTCGAAGGCGTGTACGCCGTGGACCGCAACCGCATCATCCGCTACCTCAACCCGCAGGCCGCAAAGCTGCTCGGCGTCACCGCCGCCGAGGCCGTCGGGCGCTTCTGTGGCGACGTGCTCAAGCCGCGCCCGCAAGGCGGGCGCCGCCCGTGCGAATTCCGCTGCCCGATCGTCGAGGCGCGCGGAACGGGTTCGGCGCGCGCGGTCGAGCAGCTCAGCCCCGAGGGCGATGCGGTGCGCACCACGGTGATCACGAGCGCAGGCGAGGTCGAGGGCCTGCAGGTGCAGGTGATGCGCGACGAGACCGAGCTCGAGGCGGTGCGGCGCGCGCGCGACTCGGTGCTCGCCAACATCAGCCACGAGTTCCGCACGCCGCTCGCCGCGCAGCTCGCCTCCATCGAGCTGCTGCTCGGCGGGCTCGCAGAGATGCCGCGCGAGGCGCAGCGCGAGCTGCTCACCTCGCTCGAGCGCGGCACGGTGCGCCTGACGCAGCTCATCGACAACCTGCTCGAGAGCGTGCGCATCGAGTCCGGACAGCTCGCGATCCGTCACCAGAGCGTCGCGCTCGAGGACGTGGTCGCGGACGCCGAGACGCTCGTCGGCGCGCTGCTGCGCCAGCGCCGCCAGCGCCTCGAGATCGCCCTGCCGGGGGAGCTGCCGGTGCTCTGCGGTGACCGCACGCGCCTCACGCAGGTGTTCGTGAACCTGCTCGCCAACGCCAACAAGTTCGCCCCCGAGGGCAGCACGGTGCGCATCGGCGCGCACGCCGAGGGCGCCGCGCTTAAGGCGTGGGTCGAGGACGAGGGTCCCGGTCCCGCAAGCGGCGACGACGCGACGCTGTTCGCGCGCTTCCGGCGCGGCGAGCAGGAGCCGGAGGCCCCGGGGCTCGGCCTGGGGCTGTGGCTGGTGAAGTCGATCATCGAGCGGCACGGCGGCAGCGTCGGCTTCGCGCGCACCGCGGACGGCCGCACCCGCTTCACGCTCACGCTGCCGGCGGAAGCGCCCGCGTGAAGATCCTGGTCGCCGACGACGACGCCGACCTGCGCGAGCTCATCGCGTTCGCGCTCACCCAGGCGGGCTACCTGGTCGTGCGCGCGGGCGACGGCGCCGCGGCGCTCGCGGCCTTCGCCGCCGAGGCGCCCGACCTCGTGATCCTCGACGTCAACATGCCGCGCGCGAGCGGCTTCAAGGTGTGCGCCACGATCCGCGAGCGCTCCGCCGTGCCGGTCATGATGCTCACGGTGCGCGGCGAGGAAGAGGACCTGGTGCGCGCGCTCGAGCTCGGCGCCGACGACTACCTCACCAAGCCCTTCAGCCCGCGCACGCTCCTCGCGCGCATCAAGGCCCTGCTGCGCCGCGCCGGCATGGAGGCGAGCGCGCCGCTCGAGGCGGGGCGCGTCGCGCTCGACCTCGAGGAACACACCGTGCGCGTCGGGGGCGGTGCGCCCGTGCGCCTCACCAAGCTCGAGCTGCGCCTGCTGCAGTTGCTGCTGGCGCACGCCGGGCACGCCGTCAACTCCGAGCGGCTGCTGCTGCACGTGTGGGGCCACAAGAGCGGCGGGGACCGCCAGCTGCTGAAGCAGCTGGTCCACCGCCTGCGCCAGAAGATCGAGACCGACCCGGCGGCACCGGCGCTGCTGCGGACCGCGGCGGCGGGCTACAAGCTGATCGTCGACTAGCCCGTCACGGGGCGGTGATCTGGTCGAAGAGTCCGCCGTCCCTGAAGTGGATGCGCTGCGCGTTCGCCCAGCCGCCGAAGTCGGCGATGCTCGCGAGCGTGAGCTGCGGGAAGGTCTGCGCGTAGCGCGCCGCGACCGCGGCACTGCGCGGCCGGTAGTAGTGGCGCGCGATGATCTCCTGGGCCTCCTCGCTGTAGAGGTAGGCGAGGTAGGCGCGCGCCAGCTCGCGCGTGCCGCGCCGCAGCGCCACCTGCTCCACGACCGCCACCGGCGGCTCGGCGAGCATGCTCACGCTCGGCACGACGATCTGGAGCTGGTCGGCGCCGATCTCGCGCACGGCGAGCATCGCCTCGTTCTCCCAGGCGATCAGCACGTCCCCCAGGCCCCGCTGCACGAAGGTCGTGGTCGAGCCGCGCGCGCCGGTATCGAGCACCGGCACGTTCTTGTAGAGGCGGCGCACGAACTCGCGCGCGCTCGCGTCGTCCCCGCCGGGCTGGGCGCGCGCCCACGCCCAGGCGGCGAGATAGTTCCAGCGGGCGCCGCCGGAGGTCTTGGGATTGGGGGTGATCACGGCGATGCCCGGGCGCACCAGGTCGCCCCAGTCGCGGATGCCCTTGGGGTTTCCCTTGCGCACCAGGAAGACGATGGTGGAGGTGTAGGGGGCACTGTTGTCCGGCAGCAGGCTCTGCCAGTTGAGCGGCAGCAGGCGCGCGCTCGCGGCGATCGCGTCGATGTCGGCGGCTAGGGCGAGCGTGACGACGTCGGCGGCGAGTCCGTCGATGACCGAGCGCGCCTGCTTGCCCGAGCCCCCGTGCGACTGCTGGATGCGCACGTCCTGGCCGGTCTTCCCCTTCCAGTAGCGGGCGAAGGCCGCGTCGTAGTCGGTGTAGAGCTCGCGGGTCGGATCGTAGGAGACGTTGAGGAGCGTGACACGCGTGCCGCCGCCGCTGTCGCCCTGGCAGGCGACGAGCAGCGCCGCGGTGAGGAGCGCGGCGCCGATGAGTGCCGCGGCACGCGGGTATCTTCCGGACGACATCAGGGGATGCTAGCCGCGCGCGGCGAGGAAGTCAGTCGCGAACCGGTTACAGACGCTTCAGCGCGCGAGCGCGGCGAGGAGGTGCGGTTCGAGCGCCGTCGCGGCGGCGGCGACCGTGCGCGGGCCGCCGAGCTCGGCGAGCTGCGTCATCTTAAGCCCCGCGTAGCCGCAGGGATTGATGCGCGCGAACGGCTCGAGGTCGAGCGCCACGTTGAGCGCCAGCCCGTGATAGCTGCCCGGGCGGCGCACGCGCACGCCGATGCTCGCAAGCTTCCGCCCGCCGACGTACACCCCCGGGGCGCCGGCGCGCGGCTCGGCGGTGATGCCGTAGTCGGCGGCCAGCGCGATCACCGCGCGCTCCAGCGCTGCGACGAAGGCGCGCACCGAGAGCGCGGCGCGCGACAGATCGATGAGCGGATACACCACCAGCTGCCCCGGCCCGTGGTAGGTCACCTGCCCGCCGCGGTCGATGTGCACGACCGGGATGTCCCCGGGCGCGAGCAGGTGCGCGCGGCTCGCGTTCACCCCGAGGGTGAAGACCGGCGGGTGCTCGAGGAACCAGATCTCGTCGGGCGTCCCCGGACCGCGCTCGGCGGTGAAGCGCTGCATGGCGCGCCAGGTCGGCTCGTACTCGGCGAGCCCGAGGTGACGCACCCGTGGCGCGGGCACGGTCGCGGGGGAGGCGGCGCGGGCGGCGCCCGGGACGCTCACGGCCGAAGTCCCGCGTTGTTCAGTCCGGCGTTGTTGCCCTGAAGCGCCTGCTCGGCGCGGTAGCTCGAGCGCACCAGGGGACCGGAGACGCACTCGCGAAAACCCAGCGCGAGCGCGCGCGCGCGGTAGGCGTCGAACTCGGCCGGCGTGACGAAGCGCTCGACCGGCAGGTGATGCACGGTCGGGCGCAGGTACTGGCCGAGCGTCACGAGGTCCACGCCCGCGCCGCGCAGGTCGGTGAGGGTCGCCTCGATCTCCGCATCCGTCTCACCGAGCCCGAGCATGAGGCTGCTCTTGGTGAGCACCCCGGGACGGTGCCGCTTGGCGTGCGCGAGCACGGCGAGGGTCTGCTCGTAGCCGGCGCGCGGGTCGCGCACCGGGTGCGTGAGGCGGCGCACGGTCTCGATGTTCTGCGCGAACACCTCGATGCCGGAGTCGACCACGGTGGCGACGTCGGCGAGCACCCCCTGGAAGTCGGGCGTGAGCGCCTCGACGGCCGTGGCGGGGTTGCGGGTCTTGATGGCGCGCACGCAGGCCGCGTAGTGCGCCGCGCCGCCGTCGGGCAGGTCGTCGCGGTCGACCGAGGTGAGGACCACGTACCTGAGCTTCATGAGCTCGACCGTGCGCGCGGCGTTCTGCGGCTCCTCGGCGTCGAGCCAGCCGTGCGGGTTGCCGGTGTCCACCGAGCAGAAGCGGCAGGCGCGCGTGCACACGGCGCCCATCAGCATGAGGGTGGCGGTGCCCGCGTTCCAGCACTCGCCGATGTTGGGACACTTCGCCTCCTCACATACCGTCGCGAGGCGGTGCTCCCTGACGAGCGCACGCACGGCGGCGAAGCCACCGCCCGTGGGGGCGCGCGCCTTGAGCCAGGCGGGCTTGCGCACCGGCGGCGCGGCGGGGGCCGCGGCGCGCGCCTTGATGCCGTCACGGACGGCCGTAAATCCCTGAGGCGTAAGGTATTTTTCGCCGCTCTTGGCGCGTGCGGCCTCGGCCACCACCGGGATGTCCTTCAGTCCTGGCATGCCCGTCATTCTACCGCAGCGAGCCGGGCCTCCAGACTCGCGAGGCGCTCGGGGCTGCCGACGTCGCACCAGCCCCCGCGGTGCAGCTGCCCGCGCACGAGGCGCGCGCCGATCCCGCGGTTCAGGAGCGGCAGGAGCGGAAAGCGCCCCGGCTCGCAGCCCGCGAAGAACTGCGCTCGGTAGACGCCGATCCCGGAATAGGTGAAGCGGTCGCTGTCCTTGTGCACCACGAACCCGTCCTCGAGGCCGAAGTCGCCGCGGGGGTGATGGGCAGGATTCGGGATGAGCACCAGGTGCGCGTGCGCCGCCGGCTCGAGCGAGAGCGCGCCGTAGTCGATGTCGCTCCACACGTCGGCGTTCACCACCAGAAACGGATCGGGGCCCAGGTGCGGCAGAGCGCGGAAGATGCCGCCGCCGGTCTCGAGCGGCACCGGGCCCTCCTCGCTGTAGAAGATGGTGAGGCCGTAGCGGCTCCCGTCCCCGAGCGCGGCGCGCAGCTGATCCCCGAGCCAGGAGAGATTGATCACCACCTCGCGCACACCGGCGCGCGAGAGCGCCTCGAGGTGCCAGGCGATGAGCGGCCGGCCGCCGACCGCGACGAGCGGCTTCGGCACCCGGTCGGTGAGGGGACGCAGCCGCTCCCCGCGCCCCGCCGCGAGCAGCATCGCCTTCACGCGTTTGCTCCCGCGGCGCGTGCCTCGACGGCGGCGTTGGCGGGGGCCAGCGCGGGGGCGACGCGCTCGCCGAGGAACTCCCCGAGCGCGCCGAGCTCCGGGTAGAGCGCGCAGGCCTCGCGCACGTAAGCGAGCGTGCGCGGCAGGTCGGCGAGATAACCCGCCTTGCCGTCGCGGTACCACAGGCGGCAGAAGATGCCGAGCACCTTGACGTGTCGCTGTACGCCGATGAGATCGAACCAGCGCAGGAACTGCGCCTCGCTCGCCCCGCCGTCCCCGCCCGCCGCGATCAGCCGGCGGCGGTATTCCCCCACCCAGCGCACGACCCGCTCGCGCGGCCAGGCGATGTAACAATCCTTGAGGAGCGACACCAGGTCGTAGCCGATCGGGCCGCGCAGCGCGTCCTGAAAGTCGATGACGCCGGGGCCGCGCTCGCTCACCACCATGAGATTGCGGGCGTGATAGTCGCGGTGCACGAACACCTGCGGCTGCGCCAGCGCCTCGCGGACCAGGAACTCGAACGCGGCGTCGAACAGCTGAGTCTCGGCGGCGGTGCGTGTCAGCGCGAGGTGCCGCTCGAGGAACCAGGCGGGCATGAGCGTCATCTCCCGCAATAGCTCGGCCCGGTTGTAGGGCGCAAGCTCGGCGGCGGCGGTCAGACCGCGCACCTGGATGGCGGTGAGCGTCGCGAAGGCGGCCGCATAGAGCGCCCCGGGATCGTCTCCGGCCCGCAGACGCTGCAGATAGAGCGTGCGCCCGAGATCCTCGAGCAATACCAGGCCGCGCGCCGCGTCGCTGTGGTACACGCGCGGGACGTGCACGCCGAGCGGCTCGAGCAGCCCCGAGACCTTCAGGTACGGGCGCACGTCCTCCTTGTCGGCGGGCGCGTCCATGACGACGTAGGTGGCGCCGTCACAGAAGGCGCGAAAGTAACGGCGAAAGCTCGCGTCGTTGGAAGCGCTCTCGAGGCGCTGCACGGGCAGACGCAGCTCGCGCGTGAGCCAGTCCTCGATCAGCGCGAGACGCGCGTCGGTTTCAAGCATGTGAATCGTCGAGGTTTTCGGCCCGCGTTGTTGTGGCGCGCCATTATAATGCCGCCCTTCATGCTGCGTTCGAGCCCATTCTGGATCGCGGTCGTCCTGCTCGGCGGCATGATGCCGGTCGCGCGCGGCGCCGATCCTCCGTGTACGTCACAGATCCCGCCCGCCCCGGCCGCGCCGCCAACAGCGCCGAGCGCCGCGAACCCCGCCGCGCCCGAGACCCGCCCCGCTGACCTGCCGATCGAGGTCACCACCGACGAGTTCGACGGCGACGCGCGCAGCGCGACCCTGAAGGGCAACGTCCAGGTTCGCCAGGGCGATCGCTCGCTCAAGGGCAACCAGATGCACTACCAGGAGGAGGGCGGCAACCGCTCGCTGCAGACCAACGAGCACATCGACTACGAGGACTCCCTGGTGCACGTGACCGGCGAGAGCGGCACGTACTCCGGCGCCACCGGAGCGGCCTTCGAGGGCGCGGATTTCTCCCTGAAGCAGCGCGCCGCGCGCGGCGCCGCCAAGGAGCTGAAGCTCACCCCCGACGGCGTGCTGGACCTGAATGGCGTCTCCTTCACGACCTGCCCGGCGAACGACAACTCCTGGGCGCTGCACGCGCGTGACATCACGCTCGATACGCGCAGCAAGATCGGTACCGGGCACGACGCGCACGTGGACTTCTTCGGCGTGCCGCTCATCTACCTGCCGTGGATCTCCTTTCCGCTGAGCAGCGAGCGCAAGAGCGGCTTTCTCTTTCCGGGGATCGGTAATACCTCGACCGGTGGCCTGCAGCTCGCTATTCCCTATTACTGGAACATCCGCCCGAACGCCGACTTCACCTTCGAGCCGATCGTGTACAGCAAGCGCGGCGTCGACCTGGGCGGGGACCTGCGCTGGCTCACCGAGTCGCAGCACGGCGAGCTCGACTGGAACTACCTGCCGTACGACCGCACCTTCGGCGCCGAGCGCCACCGCATACGCTTGAGCGAGCTCGCAGAATTGCCCGCGGACCTGCGCCTGCGCATCAACGCCGAGACGGTGAGCGACACCACCTACTTCGAGGACTTCTCCAACGGGCCCGAGGGCGCGAGCACCGCCTTCCTCGAGCGCGTGCTCGCCGTCACCTACCGCGGCGAGCACTGGCGCCTGGACGCACGGGCGCAGCAGTGGCAGACGATCGATACGCAGAACGTGCAGCCGAACCAGCAGCCGTACGCGCGCGCGCCGTGGCTGGTGCTCGACTCCGACTACAGCGTCGGCTCGGGCGTCATGCTGCGCTACGGCTTCGACTCCGAGCTGGTGTACTTCGACCGCGAGATCCCCGGTCCCGACACGAACGGCTGGCGCGGCGATCTCATGCCGCGGGCGGCGCTCGACATCACCGGCCCCGGGTACTTCCTGCGGCCGGCGATCGCCTGGCGCCTGACGCAGTACGAGCTCGACACGCTCGGCACGGGACAGTTGAGCCGCGCCCCCTCGCGCGTGCTGCCGATCGCGAGCCTCGATACGGGACTGCAGTTCGAGCGCCCGACCGGCTCGCGCAACCAGCGCACGCTGACCCTGGAGCCGCGCGTCATGTACCTGTACGTGCCGTACCGCAACCAGAACGAGCTGCCGATCTTCGACACCAACCTGCCGGACTTGAACCCGGTGCAGCTGTTCCGCACCAACCGCTACGTCGGCGTCGACCGCGTGAGCGACGCGAACCAGCTGAGCGTCGCGCTCACCAGCCGCCTGCTGGACGCGACCGACGGTCGGCAGTTCCTCGCCGGCACGATCGGCGAGACCCACTACTTCACCATCCCGCAGGTGACGCTCCCGGGTGAGGCGCCGCTCACGAGCCGCTCGAACCTCGTGGCGCAGCTGGCGGTCAACGCCTTCCAGAACTGGACCGCGGGCGTGGACCTGGAATGGGATCCTCAGACCCACTCCAGCCAGCGCACCCAGGTGGCCGTGCAGTACCAGCCGGCGGTGGATTCGGTGGTCAACCTCGTCTACCGCTACCAGGCCTTCGAGCTGGTCCCGGGCGTGCCGGACCAGCCCATCACGAGCGGCAACCCCTGCGCCAAGAACGCGCAGCGCCTGCCCCCGCAGACGCCGACGACCAGCGGCCTGGTGCCGCCGCAGGAGCGGCTGCAGGTGGACGGGGTGGCCCCGCCTCCCCTGCCCACCTGCTCGGGCTTCGACCAGATCGAGGTCTCGGGCGCCTGGCCCGTCAAGCAGAAGTGGAACGTGTTCTTCCGGGACGTGTACTCCCTGCGCGACCAGACGGAGCTGGAGCGTTTCCTCGGGTTCGAGTACCGTTCGTGCTGCTGGCGGCTGCGCCTGGGCGCCCGCCGCTTCGTAAACACCCACAGTGGCGGCCAAGAGACAGGCATCTGGCTGCAGCTGGAACTCGCGGGCCTCGCCGGTGTCGGATCGGCGTCGGACGCTTTCCTCACCGAGGAAATCCGGGGCTACGTCGCCCCGAACGCGAGAAATCCCCAGAATCAGGGGAACCTGAAGAGCGTCTGGTAAGGACTGCAAGCTATGCGACGGTTTTTGACCACCCGATGCGCGCTGACCCTGGGCGCGGCCCTCCTCACCCTGGGTGCGCAGGCCGCGTACGCCCAGACCCGCGAGCTCGCCACCAACGGCGCCATGCTCGATCGGGTGGTCGCCATCGTCAACGACGGGGTGGTGCTCAACAGCGACCTGGACGCGGAGGTCGTCGCGGTGACCGAGCGGCTGCACGAGCAGAAGCTCGACCTGCCGCCACAGAACGTGCTGCGCCAGCAGGTGCTCGAGCGGCTGGTGATCCAGGAGATCGAGGTGCAGCGCGCGACCAAGGCCGGCATCAAGGTCTCGGACGAGAACGTGAACGCGGCGCTCCAGGACGTCGCCAAGCGTAACAACATGACGCTCTCGCAGCTGCCCGAGGCGCTCGCCAAGCAGGGCATCGAGTACGCGAACTACCGCGACGAAATCCGCCGCGAGATCACGCTCTCGCTCCTGCGCCAGCGCGACGTGCTGCAGCGGATCAGCGTCACGCCGCACGAGATCGACCAGTTCCTCGAGAAGCAGTCCAAGCTCCCCTCGGCCGGCAGCGAATACAACGTCTCGCACATCCTGATCGCCGTCGGCCAGGAGGCCAGCGCCACCCAGCAGGACGCCGCCGCCAAGCGCGCCGCCGAGGTGTACGAGCGCGCCAAGGGGGGCGAGGACTTCGCCAAGCTCGCGGTCGCCTATTCCAACAGCCAGACGGCCTTCGAGGGCGGATCGCTCGGCTGGCGCAAGGGAAGCGAGCTGCCGACCTTCCTCACCGACGTGGTCGCCAAACTCAAGGCCGGCGAGGTGAGCGAGCCGCTGCGCACGCCCACCGGCTATCACATCGTGCGCCTCAACGAGGTGCGCGGCAGCGCGGGCAAGTCGATGGAGGCGCAGGTGCACGCGCGCCACATCCTCATGAAGACCACCGACCTCGCCGACGACGCGACCGTGAAGCAGAAGCTGAGCGTGCTGCGCGAGCGCGCCCTGAAGGGCGGCGAGGACTTCGCCGGACTCGCGCAGACCAACTCCGAGGACCCCGGCACCGCGGCCGAGGGCGGTGACCTCGGCTGGACCGGCCCCGGCTCCTTCGTCGGGGAGTTCGAGGCGGTGCTCGCCCAGCTCAAGGACGGGGAGATCAGCGAGCCGTTCAAGACCCAGTACGGCTGGCACATCGTGCAGATGCTCGGACACCGCGAGGTCGACAACACCGACGAGCTCAAGCGTCGCCAGGCCATCGACGCCATCCGCGCCGGCAAGGCGGACGAGGAGACCGAGCTGTGGCTGCGCCGCATGCGGGACGAAGCCTACGTCGAGTACAAGTCCTAACGTCCCGCGCATCGTCCTAACCTCGGGGGAGCCGGCCGGCGTCGGTCCGGAGCTGTGCCTGGCGCTCGCGCGCGAGGCGCTCCCGTGCGAGCTCGTGTGCCTCGCGGATGCGGCGCTGCTCGCCGAGCGCGCCCGGTCACTGCAGCTGCCCGTGACGCTCACCCCCTACGCCGGCGCCCGCTCCGGCGCCGCCACCCGCGGCGCGGGCACCCTCACGGTGGCTCACGAACCCCTGGCCGCGCCGAGCCAGGCGGGCCGGCCCGACCCGCGCAACGCCGGCTACGTGCTCGCCCTGCTGGAGCGCGCGGTCGCGGGCACCGTGCACGGGGAGTTCGACGCGATCGTCACCGCCCCGGTGCAGAAGAGCGTCATCAACGAGGCCGGCGTCGCCTTCACCGGGCACACCGAGTACCTCGCCGAGCGCCTCAAGGTCGCCCGCCCGGTGATGCTGCTCACGAGCGGCTCGCTGCGCGTCGCGCTCGCCACGACCCACCTGCCCCTTAAGGCGGTGCCGCAGGCGCTCACCCTCGAGCTGCTGTGCGAGACGGCGACCCTGCTGGCGCGCGAGCTCGAGCGCTCCTTCGGCATCGCCTCGCCGCGCCTCGCGGTCTGCGGCGTCAATCCGCACGCCGGCGAGGGCGGATATCTCGGCGACGAGGAGGTGCGCATCATCGCCCCCGCGGTGGCGCTTCTTAAGGCCGCCGGCATCCGCGCCGAGGGTCCCCTGCCGGCCGACACGGTGTTCGTGCCGCAGGTGCTGGCGCGATTCGACGCCGTGCTCGCCATGTACCACGACCAGGGACTGCCGGTCGTCAAGCACTCCGGCTTCGCCACGGCGGTGAACGTGACCCTCGGCCTGCCGGTGCTGCGCACCTCGCCCGATCACGGCACCGCGCTCGACCTCGCCGGCACGGGCCGCGCCGACTGCGCGAGCCTGCGCGCCGCGGTGCACCTGGCGAGCGAGCTCGCCGCGCGGCGGCGCTGATGCGCGCGGCGGCGCGCGCGAGCCCTGCTCCCCCGCGCCGCAAGCGCTTCGGCCAGCACTTCCTGCACGACCCGGCGGTGACCGAGCGCATCCTCGCCGCGCTCGCGCCGCGCGCCGGCGAGCACCTGGTGGAGATCGGACCCGGGCGCGGCGCGCTCACGCGGCGGCTGCTCGCCCTCAAGGACGTGAGCTTCGATGCGATCGAGATCGACCGCGACCTCGCGGCCGCGCTCGCCCCGCAGTTCCCCGGCGCGCCGGGCCCGGCGCTGCACGTCGCGGACGCGCTCACCTTCGACTTCGCCGCGCTCGCGCGTGAGCGCGGCGGCGCGCTGCGCCTGATCGGGAATCTCCCCTACAACATCTCGACGCCCCTGCTCTTTCACCTGCTCGGCCAGCGCGGCGCGCTCACCGACCTCACCTTCATGCTGCAGCGGGAAGTGGTGACACGCCTCGCGGCCGCCCCGGGAGGCAAGGACTACGGACGTCTCACGGTCATGCTGGCACCCTACTGCAGCGTGCGGCGGCAGTTTGACGTCGGACCGGGAGCGTTTCAGCCGCCGCCGAAGGTGTGGTCCGCCGTGGTGCGCCTCAGCGTGCGCGCGGTGCCGCTGTTCGCCGTCAGCCCGCACTACCCGCGCGTCGTGGCCGCGGCCTTCAGCCAGCGGCGCAAGACGCTGCGCAACGCGCTCGCCGCGCTCCTCAGCCGCGAGCAGATCAGCGCCTGCGGCGTCGACCCGGCGGCGCGGCCGGAGACACTCGCGCCACAGGATTTCAACATTCTCGCGCAGGCCCTCGACCGCGCGCACCCGAGCGGCTAGTCTTTCCTCACTGACGGCCGCATGGGAGACGCGCGATGGGCGTGTATCGCCACATCCTGTTGGTCATCGACGACCTGACAGAAGACAGTCTCGCGATCGGCCGGCGCACGCAGGCGCTCGCCGCCGCGCTCGGCGCGCAGGTCGAGCTGCTGCACGTGGTCGAATTCGTCCCCGTGGAGCCCATGGGTGAGTCCCTCATGCCCTCGGTGCAGATCGAGGACGAGCTGTTCGCGCGCGCCGAGAAGCGCCTCGCGGCGATCGCCGCGGAGCTCGGACTGAGCAGCGCCGCGTGCCGCGTCGAGAGCGGCAGCGTCAAGAGCGAGATCGTGCGCGTGGCGCGCGAGGTGCACGCCGACCTCATCATCCTCGGCAGCCGCGAGCGGCACGGTCTGTCGATCCTCGTCAACCTCACCGAGGACACGGTACTGCACGCGGCGCCCTGCGACGTGCTCGCCATGCGTGCCGGCCGCACCTGACGGGCCGGCAGCGAGCGGCAGGCATGTCCGATCCCGAGCACAAGATCAGCGTCGACGTCGAGACCAGCTACCTCGAGGAGCAGTCCGACCCGCACGAGGGGCGCTACGTGTTCGCCTACACCATCACCATCCGCAACGAGGGCCAGGTGGCGGCACGGCTCCTCAGCCGTCACTGGCTGATCACCGACGCCAACGGCAAGGTCGAGGAAGTGCACGGCGAGGGCGTCATCGGCGAGCAGCCGTACCTCAAGCCCGGGCAGGGCTTTCGCTACTCGAGCGGCGCGGTGATCGAGACCCCGGTCGGCTCGATGCAGGGCCGCTACCAGATGCTCGGCGACGACGGCGCGCAGTTCGACGCGCCGATCCAGCCGTTCCGCCTGGCGATGCCCGGGATCCTGCAGTGACGCGCTATGCGATCGGAGACGTCCAGGGCTGTGACCGGGAACTGCGCGCGCTGCTGAAGGCGATCGGCTTCCTCCCCGACCGCGACCGGCTGTGGTTCGTCGGCGACCTCGTCAACCGCGGCCCCGGATCGCTCGAGACGCTGCGCCTCGTGCGCTCCCTCGGTGACAACGCCGTCGTGGTGCTCGGCAACCACGACCTGCACCTGCTCGCGGTCGCGCACGGCGCGCAGCGCCGCCGCCGCTCCGATACGCTCGATGAGCTGCTCGCCGCGGGCGACCGCGACGCGCTGCTCGAGTGGCTGATCACGCGCCCGCTGGCGTACGCGCAGGGCGAGGACCTCATGGTGCACGCCGGGGTGGTGCCGCAGTGGAGCGTCGCGCTGACCGTCGAGCTCGCCGGCGAGGTCTCCCGGGCACTGGCCCGCGATCCGCGCGCGCTCTTTGACGCGATGTACGGCAACGAGCCGGACCGCTGGCGCGACTCGCTCGCGGGGACGGAGCGGCTGCGCTTCACGATCAACGTGCTGACGCGGCTTCGGGTGTGCACGGCCGACGGCCGCGTCGACCTCACGGTCAAGGGGCCACCGCCGCCGGCCTCCTCGGGGCTGCGCCCCTGGTTCGAGCACCCCAAGCGCAGGACGCGCGACGCGCGCGTCATCTTCGGCCACTGGTCGGCGCTCGGGCTCGTGCAGCGGCCGAAGGTGGCGGGCATCGACACCGGCTGCGTGTGGGGCGGTGAGCTCACCGCGCTCGATCTGGATCGCGAGCGCGCACCGCTCGCGGTGCGCTGCCACGCCTACCAGGCGATCGGCGACTAGCTCACTGCACCGGGACCGCGGTCGCTCCCCAGCTCACCTCCAGCTGCGCGGTCTTCGCGCCGTAGAGGCCGGGCGGCAGCTCCAGGTCGATGGGCGCCGAGCCGGTGGCGCTGACGGGCAGGCTGACGCGCTCGTCCCCGCGCACCGTGAGGACCGCGAACGCCCCCGGCGTCACCCGCAGGGCGAGTCGCACCGGCCAGGTGCCGCCCTCGATCGGCTTCACCGTGATGGCGCCCGAGCCGCTCGCGGAGGTGAGGTCGACGAGCAGCGTGTTGCGCTTCCAGATCTGCGGGTAGCTCACCGCGCCCGCGCCGCTCACGTCCAGCTCGTGCACCGGCGGCGGCGGGGGTGGCGGCGCCTTGTGCCACGGCCAGTGCAGGTGCGAGCAGCCCGCCGCCAGCAACAGCAGCGCCGCAGCGCCCGTGCGCGCCGCGGGAAGTGCCCTCGTGCGTGCCGCCATCGGCACCCTCCTCCGTATCCCTTGGCAGCGCGTAACATACGCGAAAGGGACGGAGGACACATGGAATCCCTGCACGCTTTCAACTTCCGGCAATGGATCGACGAGCACCGCGCGCAACTGAAGCCGCCGGTGGGCAACAAGCGGGTGTTCCGCGACGGCGACTTCATCATCATGGTGGTCGGCGGTCCCAACGCGCGCAAGGACTACCACGTCGACCCGGGGCAGGAGTTCTTCTATCAGCTCGAGGGCGACATGGTGCTCAGGACCATCCAGGACGGGCGGGCGGTCGAGGTGCCGATCCGCGCCGGCGAGGTGCTCCTGATACCGCCCAACATGCCGCACTCGCCGCAGCGGCCGGCCGCCACCGTCGGCCTCGTGATCGAGCGCGCCCGCCGCCCGGGCGAGCTCGACGGCTTCCAGTGGTACTGCGAGCAGTGCGGCGAGAAGCTGTACGAGGAGTTCTTTCCCCTGACCGACATCGAGAAGCAGTTTCCGCCGGTCTTCGAGCGCTTCTTCGCCAGCCGCGAGAAGCGCACCTGCCGCCACTGCGGCGCGGTGCTCGAGCGCTCCTCGCCTTGAAGGCGCGCATCGCCAACGAGGACGGCGAACTGGTCGTGGATCTCGCGCACCCCGTCGACCTCTCGCTCAGACTCGAGTTCCACGGCGCGCAGCCGCGGCACTTCAACGCCCCGGCCGCGAGCGCGCGTCCCTACGCCGTGCCGGGCTTCTCCGGCTCGGTCGCCAGCGGCGCGAGCTGCAACTGCGAGGTGCTCAGCCTCATCCCGCACTGTAACGGCACGCATACCGAGTGCGTCGCGCACCTGACGCGCGAGTCCCTCGATGCCTACCGCGTGGTGCCCGCCGGCCTGCAGCCGGCGGTCCTGGTCTCGGTCGCCCCGGAGGATGCCGCCGCGGTGCGCGAGGGGAGCGACCCCGCGCCGCAGCCGCACGACGAGCTCATCACCCGCCGCGCGCTCGAGCGCGCCTGGCCGCGCGCGCCGTTCGCGGCGCGCGCGCTCGTGATCCGCACCCTCCCCAACGGCCCCGACAAGCGCACGCGCGACTACTCGGCCCGCATCCCGCCCTACCTGACCCGCGAGGCCGCGCAGCTGCTCACCGCGCGCGGCATCGTGCACCTCGTCGTCGACGTGCCCTCGATCGACCGCACGCACGACGAGGGCCGGCTCACCGCGCACCGCATCTTCTTCGGCCTGCGGCCGGGCGCCACGGAGCTCGCGGCCGCGCAGCGCGCGGGGGCGACCGTCACCGAGCTCGCCTACGTGCCCGAGGCGCTCCCCGACGGGGCCTATCTGCTGGAGCTGCAGGTCCCGCCGCTCTCGGGCGACGCCGTGCCGAGCCGCCCGCTCCTCTACCCGCTGCTGGAGGCGGCGTGAGCACCCTGCCCTCGCTCGCCGAGGCGCGCGCGCGCGATGAGCGCGACGCGCTGCGCCCGTTTCGCAGCCGCTTCGCCCTGCCGAGCGGTCCGCGGGGCGAGCCGCTCACCTACCTGTGCGGGCACTCGCTCGGTCTCATGCCGCTCGCGGCCCGCGAGCTCGTCGGCGAGGAGCTCGACGACTGGGCGCGCCTGGCCGTCGAGGGGCACGAGCGCGCGCGCCGCCCGTGGATCCCCTATCACGAGAACCTCACGGCGGGCCTCGCCGCGCTCACCGGCGCGCGCGCGGGCGAGGTCATCGCCATGAACTCCCTCACCGTCAACCTGCACCTGATGCTCGCGAGCTTCTACCGGCCGCAGGGTGAGCGCACGCGCATCCTGATCGAGGCCGGCGCCTTCCCGTCCGACCGTCACGCCGTGACCTCGCAGCTCGCCTGGTGGGGCCTGGAGAGCGACTCCGAGCTGGTCGAGCTCGCGCCCCGCCCCGGTGAGGACACCCTCGACCCGGAGGCGCTCGAGCAATACCTCGAGGAGCACGGTGAGCGCGTCGCGCTGATACTGTGGCCGTCGGTGCAGTACCGCACCGGCCAGGCCTTCGACGCCGCGCGCCTGGTGCACGCCGCCCACCGGCACGGGTGCGTCGCGGGACTGGACCTCGCGCACGGGATCGGCAACCTGCCCCTCGCGCTGCACGACTCCGACGCCGACTTCGCCGTCTGGTGCAGCTACAAGTACCTGAACGCCGGCCCGGGGGCGATCGGTGGCTGCTTCGTGCACGAGCGGCACACGCACTCGCTCGCGCCCACGCGCCACCGCGGTGCGCTCCCGGGGGCGAGGCTCGCCGGCTGGTGGGGACACGAGGAGCCGACGCGCTTTCGCATGGAGCCGCAGTTCCGTGCCGCCACCGGGGTCGCGGCCTGGCAGCTCAGCAATCCGCCGATCCTCGCGGCGGCGCCGCTGCTGGCCTCGCTGAATATCTTCACCGACGCGACCATCGGCGCGCTGCGCGAGAAGTCGCGCACCCTCACCGCCTTCCTGGAAGCCGCGCTCGCCCCGCTCGCCCCGCGCGTGCAGGTCATCACGCCCGCCGATCCCGAGCAGCGCGGCTGCCAGCTGTCGCTGCGCATCGGCACCGACCCGGCGCACGCCCGGCGGGTGTTCGAGACCCTCAACGAGCGCGGCGCGATCTGCGACTGGCGCTCCCCGGACATCATCCGCGTCGCCCCGGTGCCGCTCTACAACCGCTTCGAGGACGCCTGGCGTTTCGCGCAGCTGCTCGGCGACGTGCTGCACCCGTGAAGGGGCTGCGCGGCGCTCACGTCAACATCGTCGGCGCGGGACTTGCCGGGGCACTGCTCGCCCTGCTGCTGGCGCGACGCGGCCTGCGGGTGACCCTGTACGAGCGCCGCAGCGACCCGCGCCAGGCGAGCCCCGAGCGCGGCCGCTCGATCAACCTCGCGCTCGCCGCGCGTGGCATCCGCGCGCTCGAGCACGCCGGCCTCATGGCCGAGGTACGCCCGCTCCTCATCGCCATGCGCGGTCGCATGGTGCACGAGCTCTCCGGCGCGAGCGCGCTGCAGCCCTACGGGCAGCGCGCGGACGAAGTCATCTGGTCCGTCGGGCGCGCCGATCTCAACCGCGTGCTGATCGCAGCCGCGCTCGCGCACGCGGACGTTCGCGTGCACTTCAACCAGCAGTGCGTCGGCGCCTCCCTCGCGCAGGAGCGCCTGCGCCTGCGCGACGAGCACGGTACGGTGCGCGAGGTGGCGCTCGGGGTCACGGTCGGCACCGACGGGGCGGGCTCGGCGCTGCGCGCCGCGCTCGCCGCGCAACGGCTCACGCAGGTGCGCGAGGACTGGCTCGACCACGACTACAAGGAGCTCACCGTGCCCCCCGACGGCACCGTCCCGGCGCTCGAGCGGCACGCGCTGCACATCTGGCCGCGCGGGGGCTTCATGCTGATCGCGCTGCCGAATACCGACGCGAGCTTCACGGCGACGCTGTTTCTCGCCCGCTCGGGCTTCGGCGCGCTCACCCGCCCCGCGGCGGTCGAGGAGTTCTTCGCCCGCGAGTTCCCCGACGCCGTGGCGCACATGCCGCACCTCGTCACGGAATTCTTCGCGCACCCGCAGGGGCAGCTCGGGACCGTGCACGCCGCCCCCTGGCACGCGCTCGGCCGCGTGCTGCTCGTCGGGGACGCGGCGCACGCGATCGTGCCGTTTCACGGCCAGGGGATGAACGCCGCCTTCGAGGACTGCACGGTGCTCGACGCGCTGCTCGGTGAGTGCGAGGACTTCGGCGAGCTGTTCGCGCGCTACGAGGCGCAACGGCGCCCCGACACCGAGGCGATCGCGCAGATGGCGCTCGAGAACTACGGCGAGATGCGCGACGCGGTGCGCGATGCCGGGTTCCTGCGCCGCAAGGAGCTCGCCATGGCGCTCGAGCGGCGCTTCCCCGAGCGCTTCATCCCGCGCTACTCGATGGTGATGTTCCACCCGGAGATTCCCTACGCGCAGGCGCTCGAGCGCGGCGCGATCCAGGCGCGGCTGCTCGAAGAGCTCGATCCCGGCGAGGGCCGCGAGGCGGACGGCGCGCGCGCCGAGCAGCTCATCCGCGCACGGCTCCCGCCCCTATCCGCCCGGCCTGGGAAACCCTGAGCGGGCGAGCTCCATCCTGAGACT
>DATBBQ010000081.1:0-3323 GCA_036270915.1 Steroidobacteraceae bacterium | reverse complement strand
CCTTCTCGGGCGCCGGGGTCGTGCCGGCGCGCACCGAAGCGGCGCGTTCCGGCGCGGTGCGCGGGGCTCCGGCGAATGCGGCACACAATGGCGGACCTGCCGCGGGTGATACCGGATCGACGCGGGAGTCGACACCGGAGGCGTCGCGGCCGAATGCGGCGGAGCCACCGCGGCGACTTGCACAGGCGCCGGGCGAGTCCGCGCCGCCTCCGCGCGAGTCTGCGCCTCCGCGCGAGGCCGCACCTCCACCCACACATGCCCACCCAGGTCCCGCGGAGCGGGCCACTCCACCTCCGGAGTCGCGTGGCGCCCCGGAGCTCAGTCCGAATGAGCGGGCGCAGGTCGAGCGGCCGCCGCCCCCGGCCGCCCCACCGCCTCCGGAGCGTGCGCCGGCCTCAACGCCGCACTCAGAACAGCGACCGCAACAACCGCCGCACGAGCAACAACCACCGCACGAACAACAGCCGCCGCACGAGCACGCTCCGACGTCGGCCCACTCGCGGCCGCCGAACGGCCGGCCGGAGGATCAGCCGCCGGGCCGCCAGGGGGAGGATCACACGGTCGAGTGATGGGAGGGCAGGGCGCGTGCCTTGCCCGGGAACAACGTACCGGCGCCCCCTCGGGGCGCCGGTGCGCGCTCACGAGGGGGTGCGCGTGACGAAGGCGCGTTCGATCAGGTAGTCGCCCGGCTCGCCCGTGTGCGGGGAAATGGCGAAACCGCGTGAATCGAGCCACGCGCTCACATCGGCGAGAAGCGAAGCGCTGCCGCACACCATCAGTCGATCGACCGCGGGATCGAGCGCTGGCAGACGCAGGTCCTCGAGCAGCTGACCGGATGCGAGCAGTGTGGTGAGGCGCCCGCGGTTCGCGTGCGGCTCGCGGGTCACCGTCGGGTAATAACGCAAGGAGTGATGCACCATCTCCCCGAGCAACTCGTGCTGCTCGAGGGCCGCGATGCGCCGCCGCACCACCTCGGTCTCGCGCGCCCAGCGCACGCCGTGAATGAATATCACCTCATCAAAGCGCGCGTAGAGCTCGGGGTCCTGAATGATGCTGAGGAAGGGTGCAGCGCCGGTGCCGGTGCAGAGCAGATAGACTCGACGACCGGGCCGCAGGTCCGCGAGCAGCAGCGTGCCGGTGGGCTTGCGGCTCACGAGGACTTCATCGCCTGGCTGCACGTGCTGCAGGCGCGAGGTCAGCGAGCCGTCGGGCACCTTGATGCTGAGAAATTCCAGGTGGTCGTCGTGGTTCGCGCTCGCGATGCTGTAGGCGCGTAGCAGGGGGCGATCGAGCATCAAGCCGACCATTACGAACTGCCCGTTCTCGAACCGCAGCCCGCGATCCCGCGTCGTGCGGAAGGTGAACTGGGAGTCGGTCCAGTGCTCGACTGCGAGAACCCGTTCCGTGCCGATGATCGCCATGCCTTTGCCGCCTCGCGTTGCAGTGATGTGTTCATGGTAGCGAGTGCCCGCTGGCATCGGAATGTTTCGGATCATGGACTCAGAAGCGTCCGTTATGAGACCCCTGACTCCCCGAAAGCGTTTCCCTCGGTGCTGCCGCGGGCGCTAGACTCGCGAGCCAGTGGGGGGCCGATGAGCCGAAGGATACCGACGCCGTGCCGGGCTGCGCTGTGTGCGGCGCTGCTTGGCGTCATTCCTGCGATGCTGCACGCGGCGCATCCGCCCGCGAGCCTGGCGTTGCCAGCCGGGGCACGCGTCGGCGTCGTGAGTCTGCTCGATCCCGAGGTGACACACTTTCACACGTCACGGCAGATCGAGAACAGTTTCCTCAAGACCTACACGGTGACCTGGCCCGTGGACACCATGTTGCTCGCTGCGGTCCGCGAGCGTCTGGGCCAGCTCGGGATGACATCCGTGCCAGTCGTTGCGAGCGACGCCCTGCGCCGCGCCCGTGAGAGCTGCTTTCTCGACGCCTCACTCGCCAAGGGTCTGCCGAAGGAGTGCGGGCCGCTCTACGCGCAGCTGGCAGCGAGTCAGAACGTGAGTGCCATCGTGGTGCTCGGCCCGGGGCGCAACGACTCGGCGCATGCCGGGGGCGCGCGTCACAAGGAGCTGCCGGAGTACCTGAGGGGCTGGTGCTTCGTCACCGGCGGCGCGGACGCGCCCCCCGTGCTGCTCGACATGACGGAGCTGCTGCTGATCGGACTGAGCGGCACGCAGGCGCAGCTCGTCGGCCGCGGCTGGGGCGGCGATGGTAAGAGCTGGACCGGATATCGGGCGCCGCCCGACCTCAAAGCTTTCCCGCAGGAGTTGCTCGATCAGTTGCAGCCGGTGTACGGCGCCATGCTGAAACAACAGGCCGACACGGCGCTTGCGCCATTGCAACTCGCGCACTGAGCCGCTAGCCGCTGTGACGAATCGCCCAGGCGCAGACCGCCACCCCGAGCAGGCCAAGCGCGAGATAGAGCCCGGCGTAGAGCTTCTCGCGCCGCTCGAGCGCCGCTTCGGTGAGAGGTGCGATCAGGAACGGCTCGCCATTCATCGGTTCGGAAATAACACTATCGCGTGAGATCGAGGCTTGCAGTGTCTCGGTCTGCGATTCGCGCGCGGCGGCAGCGCGCGCGGCTTCCCATTCCGCCTCGCTCAGTTTCCCGTCGTGGTCGAGGTCGAACCGGGCGAGCAGGGTGTGCTGATCCTGCTTCCATTCGTGCAGCTTCGCGGCAAGGGCCGCGTTGAGGTCGCCGACCTCCGAGTGCGAGCGGAACTCGCCCATGACGCAGATACGCGCTCCCACCGAGAGGAGCCGCTCCGTATAACGCCAGCTGCCGAGACGCAGCAGCGTTCCCGTCGCTCCAGTCGGCGGGCCGGTCATCGGCCAGGAGG
Source organism: Steroidobacteraceae bacterium (assembly GCA_036270915.1). GTDB lineage: Bacteria > Pseudomonadota > Gammaproteobacteria > Steroidobacterales > Steroidobacteraceae > 13-2-20CM-66-19. The sequence goes on along the minus strand of DATBBQ010000081.1, from coordinate 480 downwards.
TCGCCCCGTACCAGACGCGCTGGACCGTCGGGGTGATCTCGGCCTTCACCGGGCCGATGAGGCAGCGCGCCTCGTCGTCATCGGCGAGGGCGAAGGGCTCCACACTGCTGCGTTTGTCGGTCGTCTGCCAGCGGCGGTTGCCTTTGGAATCGCGCTCCTCGTGTGCGATCTCGTACGACCACCATACGCACGGCTCGCCACTGAGTGGCGCCGCGGTCGGCGCGGGACCTGCCGGCTGGGTGCGTCCTTTGACCTTCACGTAGCCCTGCGCGGCGGAGCGGATGCGGACTTCGGGAGTGTCGGCCACCAGGCGGTCGCGGCGCAGGCGGGCGAGGAAGCGCCACAGCGCGAGCAGCGCGAATCCCGCAGCCGCCAGCGCGATCAGCGCGTAGGGGGGTAACTGACTCGCTGGCAACGGGTGCACGCTGCGTGCCTCGCCAAGAGCCGCGGGTTTCCTGCGTCCCTAGCGCGAGAAGGCGG
>DATBBQ010000080.1:0-19251 GCA_036270915.1 Steroidobacteraceae bacterium | reverse complement strand
TTCGGGAACTTCGCCACCGGCGTGCCCTCCTCGGGCGTCTGCGGCGCGGCCTCCGGCAGGTTGCCGCGGTCGATGCTCACGACCTTGTCGTCCTTGAAGTACACGACCACGTGGCGCTGCGCGGGCTTCTTCCAGCGCCCGCGCTGGAAGTAGTAGAGGTAGTCCCAGCGGTCCTTGTCGAACACGTCCGGCACCATCGGCGTACCCATGAGGTAGCGCACCTGCGTGCGCGTCATGCCGGGCTGCACCTGGTCGACGGTCTTTGCCTCGATGTAGTTGCCCTGCTGCACGTCCGGGCGGTAGACGCAGCCGCAGCCGAGGAGCGCGGCGAGAGACAGGACGGCGAGGCGGGTTGCGATTAGGCGCATGGTGTGCGATGGGGGATAATGAAGCGCGAAATGATACCTGATCGCGGAACGCCGTGACCGGCAGAAATCCCCGGTCGCGCCCGCCGGAGAGTGCCGTGGAAGGCAAGGACCTGCGCAAGGCCGGTTTGAAGGTGACGCTGCCGCGCCTGAAGATCCTGGAGATCCTGGAGGGCAGCAAGACGCGTCACGTCTCGGCCGAGGACATCTACCGCTCGCTCCTGGAGTCGAACGAGGACATCGGGCTCGCCACCGTCTACCGGGTACTCACGCAGTTCGAGGCGGCGGGCCTGGTCACGCGCCATCATTTCGAGGACGGGATGGCGGTCTTCGAGCTGAACCAGGGCACGCACCACGACCATATCGTGTGTCTGGACTGCGGCCGGGTGGAAGAGTTCATGGAGGCCGGAATCGAGGAGCGCCAGACCGCGGTGGCGCAGAAGCTCGGCTTCACGATCCGCGACCACTCGCTCATTCTCTACGGGAACTGCCAGCGCCTGCCGAACTGCCCGCACCGCAACCGCAAGAGCAGCTGAGCCACACGCGCCGCGCGCACCCGCGCCGGCCCTAGCGACCCTTGAGCGCCGGCGGGCGCTTCTGCCGCACGGTCGGGGCGGTGTCCTCGCCGGCGGTCGGCTTCTCGCGCGTCGGGGCGATCGCGGCCAGCATGTCGCGGGCATGCTCGCGTGCCTTGCCGGTGACCTCGACGCCGCCGAGCATGCGCGCGAGCTCCTCCACGCGCTCCTCGGGGGTGAGCTCGGCGAGCGCGGTGCGCGTGGTGCGCCCGTCGGTGAGCTTGTTGACGCGCAGGTGGTGGTGCGCCTGCGAGGCGACCTGCGGCAGATGCGTGACGCACAGCACCTGGCCGCGGCTGCCGAGGGCGCGCAGCTCCCGGCCGACGATCTCCGCCACCGCGCCGCCGATGCCGGCGTCGACTTCGTCGAACACCATGCAGCGCGATTCGTCCTGCAGGCACGAGACCTGCACCGCGAGCGACAGGCGCGACAGCTCCCCGCCCGAGGCCACCTTGGCGAGGGCGCGGGGCGGGGAGCCGGGATTGGCGCTCACGCGGAACTCGATCTGGTCGATACCGTGCTGCGAGGGCTCGGCGTTGCCGTCCTGGGTGACGTCGGCCTCGAAGCGCCCGCCCGTCATGCCGAGGGTCTGCATGCGCGCGGAGATGTCGCGCGCCAGGGCCCGCGCCGCGGCCATGCGCTTGCCGGAGAGCTCCTTCGCCTGCTCGCGGTAGCCCTGCAGGGAGGTGGTGAGCTCCTTCTTGAGCACCGCGAGGTCGAGGTCCGCGCGCTCGAGCGCCTCGAGCTCGCGCGTGAGCTGCGTGCCGCGCTCGGCGAGCTCGCCCGGGGGCACCCGGTGCTTGCGCGCGAGTTCCTCGATCGCCGCGAGCCGCCGCTCGACCTCCTCCTGACGCGCGGCGTCGACGTCGAGGGTCTCGCGGTAGCGCTCGAGCTCGCGGGCCGCCTCGCCCACGTGGATCGACGCCTGCTCGAGCAGCGGCAGGACCGGGGCGAGCTTGGGGTCGAGCGTCACGAGCCCCTTGAGCGCGCCGTGGGCGCGGGCGAGTGTCGCGTGCGCGCTCGTGTCCTCACCCTCGTAGAGCTCGGCGAGCGCGAGCTGGGCGCCGCTCGCGAGGCGCCCGCGGTTCGCGAGCCGCCCGTGCTCCTCGCTGAGTGACTCGAGCTCACCGGCCCTGATGCTCAGCGCCTCGAGCTCGCGCACCTGGTAGCGCAGCAGCTCGAGCTTCGCGTCGCGATCGCGCGCCTTGCTCTCGAGGTCGAGCGTGCGGTTGAGGTGTTCGAGCCACACGCGGTGGGCGATCCCGACCTGGCCCGCGAGCGCCTCGAGGGAGGCGTAGCCGTCGAGCAGCTCGCGCTGCGCGGCGGCGCGGGTCAGGGACTGGAATTCGTGCTGGCCGTGGATCTCGATGAGGATGTTGCCGGCCTCGCGCAGCAGCTGCACCGGCACCGACTGGCCGTTGAGGTAGGCGCGCGAGCGACCGTCGGCACCGATCACCCGCCGCACGATGAGCTCGCCGCTGCTCGCGACCGACTGCTCCTCGAGCCACTGCTTGAGCGCCCGGGGCGCGCGGCTCAGGTCGAAGGTCCCGGACACCTCGGCGCGCTCGGCGCCGTGGCGTACCGCCTCAGCCCCCGCGCGCCCGCCGGCGATGAGCTGCAGCGCGTCGACGATGATCGACTTGCCGGCGCCGGTCTCGCCGGTGAGCACGGTGAGCCCGGGGCGCAGCTCGAGCTCCACCGAGTCGACGATGGCGAAGTCGCGGATCTGCAGGTGCGTCAGCATGGTGCTCCTAGCGCTCGTAGCTGCCGCGTCCCCAGTGGAGCTTGGAGCGCAGCACCTTGTAGTAGTCGTGCCCCTGCGGATGCAGCAGCGTCACGCGCTCGGCGGCCAGGCGCACCTCGAGGCGGTCCTCGGGGGCGAAGCCGCCCAGGACGGCGCCGTCGCAGGTAACGTGCGCCTGGGTGTCGGCGCGCTCGATGAGCGCCACCTCGATCACCGAGCCGGAGGAGACGACGATCGGGCGGTCCGAGAGCGTGTGCGCGCAGATCGGGGCGATGACGAGCGCCGGCAGGTGCGGCTCGAGGATCGGGCCGCCGCAGGAGAGGGCGTAGGCGGTGGAACCGGTGGGACTGGCGATGACCACTCCGTCCCCGCCGTGCGTGTTGACCAGCTGCCCGTTGATGCGCGTCTCGAAGTCGAGCGTGCGCCCGGTGTCGTGCTTCTGCATGACGACGTCATTCAGCGCGAAGGCCTCGGCGAGCTGGCCGTCCGCGCCGTGCAGGAGCGCCCGCAGCAGCGGGCGCTCGTCGGCCTCGAGGCGCCCCTCGAGGGCGGCATCGACCGCGGCGAGCATCCCCTCGGGCATGACGTCGGTGAGGAACCCGAGGCGCCCCCGGTTCACCCCGAGGAGCGGCGCGCGGTGGCGCGCCACCAGGCGCGCCCCGTAGAGGAGCGTGCCGTCCCCGCCGACGGCGATCACGAGGTCGGCGCGCGCGCCCAGCTCCCCCTCCGGCAGCCGCGTGACCCCGCCGCCCACCTCGGCGTCCTCGCCCACGAGGACCTGCACGCCGCGGCGCAGGAGGTGCGGTACCAGCATCGCGATCACCTCCGCAATGCGCGGATCGGCGAATCGGCCCACTAACGCGACGCTGCCTACCGGGAAGCCCATGCGAGCCCTTGACTTAACCCCGCCAGCCCGCGAGGCGCGTCTTTGTAACACGCTCCCGCGATGGGGGGCCAATGCCCCAAGTCACATCTTCGCCGCCCCCGCTCCTTGCTTGACGGTGGGTCGCGGGCGAGGCTAGCGTTGGCCGCCGGCCGTGCCGGCACGAGCCGCGAGTGCGGCCAAGGGGTTTATGGCGCCAGAAGCTCGGGACGAGCCCTTGGGCGAGCGGGCTCAGCACCTGCTGCGCATCCTCATCGAGAACTACATCCGCGACGGCCAGCCGGTGGGTTCGCGGGCGCTGTCGCGTGAGTCGGGCCTGCAGCTCTCCTCGGCCACGGTGCGCAACGTGATGGCCGATCTGGAGCAGCTCGGCTTCGTCGCCTCCCCGCACACCTCTTCCGGACGCGTGCCGACCGACAAGGGCTACCGTTTCTTCGTCGACACGCTGCTGAAGCTTCGCCCGCCCGATGAGGCGGCGAGTGCCGAGATGCGCCGCCGCCTGGAGGCGGGGCGGGACAACCCGACCGAGCTCATCGCGAGCGTCTCGCAGCTGCTGTCCTCCGCGACGCAGCTGGCGGGGGTCGTCACCCTGCCGCGCACGCGCGCCGCGCAGATCAGCCAGATCGAATTCGTCTCGCTTTCCGAAAACCGCGTGCTCGCCGTGCTCGTCTTCAACGACCGCGAGGTGCAGAACCGCATCGTGCAGGGCGAGCGGCGCTACTCCCCGGACGAGCTCAAGCGAGCCTCGAACTATCTGAACGAGCAGTTCCGCGGCCGCTCGATGCGCGAGGCGCGCCAGGAGATCCTGCGCCAGCTCTCCGAGGCGCGCGCGCACCTGAACCAGGTGATGCTGGACGCGATCTCGGTCGCGCAGCAGGCCTTCGAGCGCGACGCCGACGAGCGGCTCGAGTACGTCATCAAGGGCGAGACCAATCTCATGGGGATGGCGGAGCTGACGAGCGTCGAGAAGCTGCGGCGCCTGTTCGAGGCCTTCAACGAGAAGCGCGACTTCCTGCACCTCCTCGATCACAGCATGAAGGCCGAGCGCGTGCAGATCTTCATCGGCCACGAGTCCGGCTACCAGATCCTCGATGACTGCAGCGTCGTCACCGCCCCGTACGCGGACGGGCAGAGCGTCGTCGGAGTGCTCGGGGTCATCGGCCCCACCCGCATGGCCTACGAGAGGGTCATACCGATCGTCGACATGACGGCTAAACTGCTGGGCGCCGCCTTGAATTTGCGGCGCTGAACCCCACCCGGGGAGCGCCGGCCGCGATGGACAAGCGACGTCTTAAGCGGCGCGGCTCATCACGGCAGATGCGGAGACCGAAAGCTATGAGCGCCAACGACAGCGAACGCCGCGATACCTCGGGCGAGCCCACCGCCGTGCTGCCGGAGACGGCGGCGCAGCTGGTCGAGCTCGAGCGCCTGCAGCAATCGCTCGCCGAATCCGAGGAGCGCGCGAAGAGTCACTGGGAGCAGTACCTGCGCGCGGTCGCCGACCTGGACAATGTCCGCAAGCGAGCCGCGCGCGACATCGAGGCCGCGAACCGCTACGGGCTGGAGAAATTCGCCGCGGAGCTGCTGCCCGTCAAGGACAGCCTGGAGCTCGCGGTGCAGAACGCCGGGCGGGCGGACGTCGCGAGCCTCAAGGCGGGCCAGGAGGCGACGCTGCAGCTGCTCGACAAGGCGCTGAAGAAGCTCGGCGTGACGGTCATCGACCCCGCCGGGGAGCCCTTCGACCCCGAGCGCCACGAGGCCATGATGGCCCAGGAATCAAAGACCGCGGAACCCGATTCCGTCCTTCAGGTCGTCCAGCCCGGGTACGAGCTCAACGGGCGGCTCCTGAGGCCGGCGCGGGTTATTGTCGCGAAAGACCCCTCGCGGGGTTGAAAGCCCCTGGGGCCACCCCTAGGAAGTGACCCTAGAATGTCCCCCTTTAGAACGAGAACCGCCCCCGGAGTGCAGTCATGGCAAAGGTAATCGGCATCGACCTCGGCACGACCAATTCGTGTGTCGCCATCATGGAGGGCGGCAAGCCCCGGGTCATCGAGAACAGTGAGGGCGACCGCACTACGCCCTCGATCGTCGCCTTCACCAAGGACGGCGAGGTCGTGGTCGGCCAGCCGGCCAAGCGCCAGGCGGTCACGAACCCGCAGAACACGCTGTTCGCGATCAAGCGCCTCATCGGCCGCAAGTTCGACGACGAGGTCGTGCAGCGCGACATCAAGATGGTCCCCTACAAGATCGTCAAGGCCGATAACGGCGACGCCTGGGTCGAGGTGCAGGGCAAGAAGATGGCCCCGCAGGAGATCTCGGCGCGCGTGCTGCAGAAGATGAAGAAGACCGCCGAGGACTACCTCGGTGAGACGGTCACCGAGGCGGTCATCACCGTGCCCGCGTACTTCAACGACTCGCAGCGCCAGGCGACCAAGGACGCCGGCCGCATTGCCGGCCTCAGCGTCAAGCGCATCATCAACGAGCCGACCGCCGCGGCGCTTGCCTACGGGCTCGACAAGGCGGGCGGGGACCGCAAGATCGCCGTCTATGACCTGGGCGGCGGCACCTTCGACGTCTCGATCATCGAGATCGCCGAGGTCGACGGCGAGCGCCAGTTCGAGGTGCTCTCGACCAACGGGGATACCTTCCTCGGCGGCGAGGACTTCGACCTGCGCATCATCAATTTCCTCGCCGAGCAGTTCCAGAAGGAATCCGGCGTCGACGTGCGCCAGGACCCGCTCGCCATGCAGCGCCTGAAGGAGGCCGCGGAGAAGGCGAAGATCGAACTGTCCTCGACGCAGCAGACCGACATCAACCTGCCGTACATCACCGCCGACGCCACGGGGCCGAAGCACCTGAACATCAAGCTGACGCGCGCGAAGCTCGAGTCGCTGGTGGAGGACCTGGTCCAGAAGACCGTGGGTCCCTGCCGGACCGCGCTCAAGGACGCCGGCCTTTCCGCCTCCGACGTCGCCGAGGTCATCCTGGTGGGCGGCCAGACGCGCATGCCGCTCGTGCAGAAGTACGTCAAGGACTTCTTCGGCAAGGAGCCGCGCAAGGACGTCAATCCCGACGAGGCGGTGGCCGTGGGAGCGGCGATCCAGGCGGGCGTGCTGGCCGGTGAAGTGAAGGACGTGCTGCTGCTCGACGTGACTCCGCTGTCGCTCGGCATCGAGACCCTCGGCGGCATCATGACCAAGCTGATCGAGAAGAACACGACCATCCCGACCAAGGCGTCGAACACCTTCTCGACCGCGGACGACAACCAGACCGCCGTCACCATCCACGTGCTGCAAGGTGAGCGCGAGCGCGCGGCCGACAACAAGTCGCTCGGCAAGTTCGATCTCTCGGACATCCCGCCGGCCCCGCGCGGCATGCCGCAGATCGAGGTGTCCTTCGACATCGACGCGAACGGCATCCTCAACGTGTCCGCCAAGGACAAGGCGACCGGCAAGGAGCAGAAGATCGTGATCAAGGCCTCGAGCGGCCTCAACGAGGAGGAGATCAAGCGCATGGTGCGCGACGCCGAGGCGCACGTGGAAGAGGACAAGCGCTTCCGCGAGCTGGTCGACTCGCGCAACAAGGCGGACGGGCTCATCCACGCCGTCGAGAAATCCCTCGCGGGCCTCGGCGACAAGGTCGAGGCCGCCGAGCGCGCCCGGGTGGAGAGCGCGGTCTCCGACCTGCGCACGGCGCTCAAGGGCGACGATCGCGGCATCATCGACAAGAAGGCCGAGGCGCTGGCGCAGGCCTCGGCGAGCATCGCCCAGCGTGCCTACGCGCCCGAGCAGGGCGGTGCGGCGGGCGGCCCGGAAGCGGCCGGCGCCGGCGGTCCTTCGGCCGGTGCCCAGGGCGGCCCCGGCGGGGAGAACGTCGTGGACGCTGAATTCGAAGAGGTGAAGGACAAGGGACGCAAGGCTTCCTAAGCGGAGATGTCGAAGCGCGACTACTACAAGGTACTGGACGTACCGAAGAGCGCGACTGAGGCCGAGATCAAGAAGGCCTTCCGGCGCCTGGCGATGAAGTTTCACCCGGATCGTAATCCCGACGACCGGGAAGCCGAGGAGTCCTTCAAGGAAGCCAAGGAGGCGTGCGAGGTCCTCACCGACCCCCACAAGCGCGCCACCTACGACCAGCACGGGCACGCGGGCCTCGAGGCCGTCGCGCGCGGCGGGGGTCGCGGCGGCTTCAGCGCCGACGCCTTCGCCGACATCTTCGGCGACGTCTTCGGGGACATCTTCGGTGGCGGCCGCCGCGGCGGCCGTCAGCAGGTGTTCCGCGGCGCGGACCTGCGCTACGAGCTCGAGCTGGAGCTCCCCCAGGCGGTGTTCGGCCACCAGGTGCACGTCGAGGTGCCGCGCCTCTGCGAGTGCGAGACCTGCCACGGCACGGGCGCCGCCAAGGGCTCGACCCCCGTCGCCTGCGAGACCTGTGGCGGGGTGGGTCAGGTGCGCGTCAGCCAGGGATTCTTCCAGCTGCAGCAGACCTGCCCGCGCTGCCGGGGAGCCGGCACCATGGTGCGCAACCCCTGCGACACGTGCCTCGGCCAGGGGCGCGTGCGGCGCACTCGCAAGCTCTCGGTCAAAGTGCCCCCCGGCGTCGACACCGGTGATCGCGTGCGCCTCGGCGGGGAGGGAGAGGCCGGTCGCAACGGCGGTCCGCCCGGGGACCTGTACGTCGAGATCCAGGTGCGCGAGCACCCGATCTTCGAACGCGACGGCGAGCACCTCTCGTGCGAGGTGCCGGTGAGCTTCGCGACCGCCGCCCTCGGCGGCACGGTCGACGTGCCGACGCTCGAGGGCGACGTGACCCTCAAGATCCCATCCGAGACGCAGTCGGGGCGCATCTTCCGGCTGCGCGACAAGGGCGTGAAGCCGGTGCGCGGCGGCGGCCGTGGCGATCTGTTTTGCCGCGTCGTCGTCGAGACGCCCGTGCACCTGTCCGCCGAGCAGAAGGATCTCATCAAGCAGCTCGAGGAGTCGCTCAAGGCGCACGCGGGCAAGCACGCGCCGCGCGAGAAGGGCTTCCTCGAAGGCGTCCGCCGCTTCTTCGCCGGCGGCGCGGATTCCAACTAGGCGCCCTCCTTGAGCGCCGCGGGGACTCACGCGGTGCGCGCCGTCCTCGTCGGCGCGGGCGGGCGCATGGGGCGCGCGCTCGTGCGCGCCGCGCCCGAGTTTGCGCGCCTGCGCATCACCGGGGCGATCGCCGCCTCGGGCAGCCCCGCACTCGGGAGCGACGCCGGCACGCTGGCCGGCTGCGCGCCCCTGGACGTACCCGTCACGGCCGACCTCGCCGCCGCGCTCGCGCACGCGGACGTCGCCATCGACTTCAGCCGCGCCGAGGCACTGCCGGCGACGCTCGCGGCCTGCCGCGCGCTGGGCCGGGCGCTCCTCGTCGGCACGACCGGCTGGGATGCGGCGCTGGAGGCGGCGCTCGCGGCGGCCGCGCGTGACATCCCGCTCCTCATCGCTCCCAACACCAGCCTCGCCGTCGCGGTGCTCGCCGAGCTCACGCGGCGCGCGGCCGAGCTGCTGCCGCAGGACTTCGCCATCTCCATCCTCGAGCGTCACCACGCCGGCAAGCGCGACGCGCCGTCCGGCACCGCGCGCGCCCTGGCCCAGGCCGCCGCCGCCGGCCGCGCGGCCGCGACGCCGCCGGGGCAGGCCATTCCGATCGAGTCGCAGCGCACCGGAGAGGTCGTCGGTGAGCACGAAGTGCACTTCGCCGGGCCCGGGGAGACCCTCTCGCTCAGCCACCGGGCCCGGGACCGGGCACTCTTCGCACGCGGTGCGCTTGCGGCCGCGCTCTGGCTCGCGCCGCAGCCCCCGGGCCGTTACGGAATGCGCGATTTGCTCGTCGGTAAAACAGGCACTTAGCGTGCTCTTGTGGAATGGGTCTGAGCTGCCGAAACCCGTGATTCGGCGGGGATTTTTCCGTGGACACATCGGGCGGCTAGCCCGTAAACTTTCCGCCTAATCCGTGTACGGGTTAGTCCAAGCAAGGCGGGAGGATGTTCGCAAGAACTCCTCCCGCTTTGTGTATCTGCGTCAGGGGGAATTGATCACGTGAGCTTACCTGCGGTGCTCGCGCTGGCCGACGGAACGATCTTCCGCGGCCAGTCGATCGGAGCCAAGGGCAACACCACGGGCGAAGTCGTTTTCAACACCGCGCTCACCGGTTACCAGGAAATTCTCACCGACCCCTCCTACGCGCGCCAGATCGTCACGCTCACCTGTCCGCATATCGGCAACACCGGTACGACGCCCGAGGACCTGGAGTCCGCGCAGATCTACTGCGCCGGGCTCATCATCCGCGACCTGCCGCTGCTCGCCTCCAGCTGGCGCGCCAACGAGACACTCTCGGAGTTCCTCGAGCGCGCCAAGGTGGTGGCGATCGCCGGCATCGACACGCGCCGCCTGACGCGCATCCTGCGCGAGAAGGGCGCGCAGGCCGGCTGCATCATGACCGGCGAGCAGGTCGATCAGAACGCGGCGGTGAAGATCGCCAAGAAGTTCCCGGGCCTGAAGGGCATGGACCTCGCCAAGGTGGTCTCGGTCAAGAAGAGCTACCAGTGGAACGAGGGCGTCATCTGGCCCGAGAGCGGCAAGGTGCCGATCCGCACCAACCAGCGCCTGCACGTGGTCGCCTATGACTTCGGCATCAAGCGCAACATCCTCAGGCTCCTCGCCGAGGGCGGCTGCCGCCTGACCGTCGTGCCGGCGCAGACCCCGGCCGAGCAGGTGCTGGCACTCGAGCCGGACGGCGTGTTCCTGTCCAACGGTCCCGGGGACCCGGAGCCCTGCGACTACGCGATCACCGCCACGCAGAAATTCCTCGCCACCGACCTGCCGGTGTTCGGCATCTGCCTCGGCCATCAGATCCTCGGCCTCGCCGCGGGCGCGCGCACCGTGAAGATGAAGTTCGGCCACCACGGCGCGAACCACCCGGTGCAGGACCTGGATAGCGGGCGGGTGTTCATCACCAGCCAGAATCACGGCTTCGCGGTCGATGAGGCGACGCTGCCGAAGAACGTGCGCGCCACGCACCGCTCGCTCTTCGACGGGACGCTGCAGGGCCTCGCCTTCAGCGACCGGGCGGCCTTCGGCTTCCAGGGGCACCCGGAGGCGAGCCCCGGTCCGCACGACCTGAAGCCGCTCTTCGAGCGCTTCAATCACCTCATGCTGCGCCGCCTGCAGGCGCACCTGAAGCTCGCGGAGGAGAACCTGCGCGCCCGCGCGGGCGGCCGGTGAGCGCGTGCCCAAGCGCACCGACATCCACAGCATCCTGATCATCGGGGCCGGCCCGATCATCATCGGCCAGGCGTGCGAGTTCGACTACTCGGGCGCCCAGGCGTGTAAGGCGCTGCGCGAGGAGGGCTACCGCGTCATCCTCGTCAACTCCAACCCCGCGACCATCATGACGGACCCGGAGATGGCGGACGCCGTCTACATCGAGCCGGTGAACGCGCGCAGCATCGCGCGCATCATCGAGAAGGAGCGCCCGGATGCGCTCCTGCCGACCATGGGCGGGCAGACCGCGCTCAACACCGCGCTCGACCTGGTGCGTGAGGGCGTGCTCGAGCGCTTCCAGGTCGAGCTGATCGCCGCCTCGCGCGCCGCGATCGACATGGCCGAGGACCGCGAGCTCTTCCGCAACGCCATGCGCGAGATCGGCCTGGAGACGCCGCAGTCGCAGATCGCGCGCTCGCTCGATGAGGCGCTGGCGATCGCAGGCGAGATCGGCTACCCGGTGGTCGTGCGCCCCTCCTTCACCCTCGGCGGCAGCGGCGGCGGAATCGCCTACAACCGCGAGGAGCTCGAGGCGATCGTCGCCCGCGGACTCGACGCCTCCCCGACCGGCGAGGTGCTGCTCGAGGAGTCGGTGATCGGCTGGAAAGAGTTCGAGATGGAAGTGGTGCGCGACCACAAGGACAACTGCATCATCGTCTGCTCGATCGAGAACCTCGACCCGATGGGCGTGCACACCGGCGACTCGATCACCATCGCCCCGGCGCTCACCCTCACCGACAAGGAATACCAGCGCATGCGCGACGCCTCGATCGCCGTGCTGCGCAAGATCGGCGTCGACACCGGCGGCTCGAACGTGCAGTTCGCGGTGAGCCCGACGGACGGACGGCTGCTGGTCATCGAGATGAACCCGCGCGTCTCGCGCTCCTCGGCGCTCGCCTCCAAGGCGACCGGCTTCCCGATCGCCAAGATCGCCGCCAAGCTCGCCGTCGGCTACACGCTCGATGAGCTGAAGAACGACATCACCGGCGGGGCGACGCCGGCGTCCTTCGAGCCCTCGATCGACTACGTCGTGGTCAAGATCCCGCGCTTCACCTTCGAGAAGTTCCCGGCGGCGAACGACCGGCTGACGACCCAGATGAAGTCGGTCGGCGAGGTGATGGCGATCGGCCGCACCTTCCAGGAGTCGCTGCAGAAGGCGCTGCGGGGACTTGAGACCGGACTCGACGGCTTCGTGCCGCTCATGAGCATGCCGCTCTCGGACGAGGACGCCGACAAGCTCGCCTACGAGCTGCGCGCCCCCGGCGCCAACCGCCTGCTGTACGTCGCCGACGCGTTCCGCGCCGGCTGGACGCGTGAGAAGGTGCACGAGCTCACGCGCATCGATCCGTGGTTCCTCGCGCAGGTGGAGGATCTGGTGCGCGAGGAGGCGCAGGTGCGCGCCGACGGCCTGGGGGCACTCGGCGCCGAGCGGCTGCGCTACCTGAAGCGCAAGGGCTTCTCCGACGGCCGGCTCGCCCGCCTCGTCGACATGCCCGAGAAGGCGATCCGCGACAAGCGCCACGAGCTGAAGGTGCTGCCGGTGTACAAGCGCGTCGACACCTGCGCCGCGGAGTTCGCCACCTCCACCGCCTACCTGTACTCGACCTACGAGGAGGAGTGCGAGGCGCTGCCCACCGACAAGCGCAAGATCATGATCCTCGGCGGCGGACCCAACCGCATCGGCCAGGGGATCGAGTTCGACTACTGCTGCGTGCACGCGGCGCTGCAGCTGCGCGAGGACGGCTTCGAGACCATCATGGTCAACTGCAATCCGGAGACCGTCTCGACCGACTACGACACCTCCGACCGCCTGTACTTCGAGCCGCTCACCCTGGAGGACGTGCTGGAGATCCTCGCGGTGGAGAAGCCCGAGGGGGTGATCGTGCAGTTCGGCGGCCAGACCCCGCTGAAGCTCTCGCGCGCGCTCGAGGCCGCCGGCGCGCCGATCATCGGCACCTCGCCCGACTCGATCGACGTCGCCGAGGACCGCGAGCGCTTCCAGGCGCTGGTGAAGAAGCTCGGGCTCAAGCAGCCCGCGAACGCCACGGCGCGCAACGAGGAGCAGGGGGTCAAGCTCGCCCGCGAGGTCGGCTTCCCGCTCGTGGTGCGCCCCTCCTACGTGCTCGGCGGCCGCGCCATGGAGGTGGTGTTCACCGAGGACGACCTGCGCAGCTACATGACCCACGCCGTGCAGGTCTCGAACGAGGCCCCGGTGCTGCTCGACCGCTTCCTCGACCTCGCCATCGAGGTGGACGTGGACGCGGTGTGCGACGGCGAGGACGTGCTGATCGGGGGCATCATGGAGCACATCGAGCAGGCCGGGGTGCACTCGGGCGACTCGTCCTGCTCGCTGCCGCCGAACTCGCTCACGCGCGAGATGCAGGCGGACCTGCGCGAGCAGACGCGCAAGCTCGCGCGCGCCCTGAACGTCGTCGGCCTCATGAACATCCAGTTCGCGATCCAGGCGGGCGTCATCTACGTGCTCGAGGTCAATCCGCGCGCCTCGCGCACCGTGCCGTTCGTCTCCAAGGCGACCGGCCTGCCGCTCGCCAAGATCGCCGCGCGCGTCATGACCGGCCGCAAGCTCAAGCAGCTGGTCGGCGCGGTCGAGCGGGTGCCCGCCTACTTCTCGGTCAAGGAGGCCGTGTTCCCGTTCGTCAAGTTCCCGGAGGCCGACCCGATCCTGGGCCCCGAGATGAAGTCGACCGGCGAGGTCATGGGTACCGGGCGCACCTTCGGGGAGGCCTACGCCAAGGCCCAGGCGGCCTCCGGGGTCACGATCCCGCGCCAGGGCGTCGCCTTCATCAGCGTGCGCGACCGCGACAAGGCGCAGGCGGTGACGCTCGCCCGCAAGCTCATCGAGCGCGGCTTCGAGCTCGTGGCGACCTCGGGCACCGCGCGCGCGCTCACCGAGGCCGGCGTCGCCTGCCGGCCGGTGAACAAGGTGCGCGAGGGGCGGCCGCACATCGTCGACATGATCAAGAACGACGAGATCGACCTCATCGTCAACACCACCGAGGGCAAGCAGGCGATCCGCGAGTCGAACTCGATCCGCCGCGAGGCGGTGCACCGGCGCGTCACCTACTACACGACCCTCGCCGCCGGACTTGCGACCTGCGAGGCGCTCGATCACATCGACGAGGTCGAGGTGAACCGCCTGCAGGACCTGCACGCCCAGGCGCTCGCATGAAGCGCACGCCCATGACGCTGCGCGGCGCCGAGGCGCTGCGCGCGGAGCTCAAGCGGCTGGTCTCCGAGGCCCGCCCGGCGATCATCAAGGCGATCGCCGAGGCGCGCGGGCACGGGGACCTGTCCGAGAACGCCGAGTACCACGCGGCGCGCGAGCAGCAGGGCTTCATCGAGGGCCGCATCAACGAGATCCAGCACAAGCTCGCGAACGCGGAGGTGATCGAGCCGGGCAAGCTGCCGATGAGCGGCAAGGTGGTGTTCGGCGCACTGGTGGAGCTCGAGGACCAGGACGACGGCACCCGCGTCACCTATCAGATCGTCGGTGAGGACGAGGCGGACATCCGCGGCGGGCGCATCTCGGTCACCTCGCCGATCGCGCGAGCGCTCGTCGGCAAGGCGCGGGGCGACGTGGTCGACGTCGCCGCGCCCGGCGGCGTGCGCTCCTACGAGATCCTCGCCGTGCGGCTCGAGTGAGGCCCTAGCGGTCGGGGATCAGGATCTTCCTGAGCTTCGGGTGCGGCCGGTAGAGGAGCCCGACGTTGCCGATGCGGTGCACGAGACAGCTGCCGGTGCGCGCGGCGAGCCCGGCGAGGAGCTGATCGCGCGCCGCGCGGTCCGCGAGTGGCGCCTTCACCTTGATGAGTTCGTGATCCTCGAGCGCGCGCGCGGTCTCTTTGGCGAGCGCGTCGGTCAGTCCGGCCTGTCCGGCGCGGATCACGGGCTTCAGGGCGTGCGCGAGACCGCGCAGGTGCTTCTTCTGGCGCTCCGAGAGCTGCGGAGGCGTACCCGATCCTTGAGGCTCGCCGGACATGCACTCATTGTAAGGGGAACTTATGCCTGCGCGCCGTCCACCAACACCATGAGCCGGCGTTCCAAGAGCAGCGGCCGCTGGCTGAGGGAGCACTTCAGCGACCCCTACGTGCAGCGCGCGCAGGCGCAGGGCTGGCGCTCGCGCGCGGTGTTCAAGCTCGAGGAGATCGACCGGCGCGAGCGGCTGCTGAAGCCCGGGCAGGTGGTGCTCGATCTCGGGGCAGCGCCCGGGGCCTGGAGTCAGTACGCGCGTGGCCGGGTGGGCGCGAAGGGCCGCGTCATCGCGAGCGACATCCTGCCGCTGCCGGACATCGGCGGGGTGGAGTTCGTGCAGGGTGACTTCCGCGAGTCCGACGTGTTCGAGCGCCTGGCGGCGTTGCTCCCGCAGCGGCAGGCCGACGTCCTGCTCTCGGACATGGCGCCGAACTTAAGCGGCGTGGACGCGATCGACCAGCCGCGCGCGGCGCACCTGGCGGAGCTCGCGCTCGAGATGGCGCAGGGCGTCTTGAAGGGCGGCGGGACCGCCCTGATCAAGGTCTTCCAGGGTGCCGGCTTTGAGGAGCTCGTACGCTCGGCGCGCCGCGAATTCGGAAAGGTGAAACTCATCAAGCCCGAGGCCTCGCGGGCGCGCAGTCCGGAGATGTATTTACTGGCCATGCAGTTTCGCTTGGTGTAGGTTCGAATGACCCTCGGGGTGGCGCCACCCGGGAAAGGACGGAAGCCTTTGAACGACTTGACAAAGAATATCCTGCTCTGGGTCGTGATCGTGCTCGTCCTGCTGCTCGTGTTCTCCCGCTATCTGCCCCCGGGCGGACAGCCCCAGGAGATCCCCTATTCGCAGTTCCTCGATGACGTGAAGGCGAGCCGCGTCGAGTCGGTGGTCATGCAGGGGGAGATGATCTACGGCGTCCACAAGGACAAGTCGACCTTCAAGGCGCGCAACCCCGAGACCGACTACACCGCGCTCATCGGCACGCTGCGTGACGGCCACGTCGTCATCGAGTCGCGCGAGCCCAAGCAACCGAGCTTCTTCACCAATCTGCTGCTGCAGATGGCGCCCGCCCTGGTGCTGATCCTGGTCTTTATCTATATGTTGCGGCAGATGCAGGGCGCCTCGGGCGGCCGGGGGGCGATGTCCTTCGGCAAGTCGCGCGCACGCCTGCTCGGCGAGGACCAGGTGAACGTCACCTTCGCCGACGTCGCCGGCGTCGATGAGGCCAAGCAGGAAGTGGGCGAGATCGTCGACTTCCTCAAGGACCCGGGCAAGTTCCAGAAGCTCGGCGGCAAGATCCCCAAGGGCGTGCTCATGGTGGGCTCGCCCGGCACCGGCAAGACGCTGCTCGCGCGCGCCATCGCCGGGGAGGCCAAGGTGCCGTTCTTCACGATCTCCGGCTCCGACTTCGTCGAGATGTTCGTCGGCGTGGGTGCCTCGCGCGTGCGCGACATGTTCGAGCAGGCGAAGAAGCACGCCCCGTGCATCATCTTCATCGACGAGATCGACGCCGTCGGCCGCCACCGCGGCGCCGGTCTCGGCGGCGGTCACGACGAGCGCGAGCAGACCCTCAACCAGCTGCTGGTCGAGATGGACGGCTTCGAGGGCAACGAGGGCATCATCGTCATCGCCGCGACCAACCGCCCGGACGTGCTCGACCCGGCGCTGCTGCGCCCCGGGCGCTTCGACCGCCAGGTGGTCGTGCCGCTGCCGGACGTGCGCGGCCGCGAGCAGATCCTGCGCGTGCACATGCGGCGCGTACCGCTCGCCGACGACGTGAAGCCGGCACTCATCGCCCGCGGCACGCCCGGCTTCTCCGGTGCCGACCTCGCCAACCTGGTGAACGAGGCGGCCCTGTTCGCCGCGCGCGCCAACAAGCGCATCGTCGGCATGGAGGAGTTCGAGCGCGCCAAGGACAAGATCATGATGGGCACCGAGCGGCGCTCCATGGTCATGAGCGAGGCCGAGAAGCGCATGACGGCCTACCACGAGGCCGGGCACGCCATCGTCGGCATGACCGTTCCGGAGCACGATCCGGTCTACAAGGTGACCATCATCCCGCGCGGGCGCGCGCTCGGCGTCACCCAGTTCCTGCCCGAGCAGGACCGCTACAGCTTCTCCAAGCGCCGCATCGAGAGCGCGATCGCGACGCTCTTCGGCGGGCGCATCGCCGAGGAACTGATCTTCGGGCCCGAGTCGGTCACGACCGGCGCCTCGAACGACATCGAGCGCGCGACCGAACTGGCGCGCAACATGGTCACCAAGTGGGGCCTGTCGGACAAGCTGGGTCCGCTCACGTATTCCGAGGAGACCGGCGAGGTGTTCCTTGGGCGCAGCGTGACGCAGCACAAGCAGGTCTCGGACGTGACCGCGCACGCGATCGACGAGGAGATCCGGCGCGTCATCGAGGGCAACTTCCAGCGCGCGCGCAGCATCCTCACCGCAGCGCTCGACAAGCTGCACAACATGGCCGACGCGCTCATGAAGTACGAGACGATCGACGAGGAGCAGCTGAAGGACATCATGGCGGGCAAGACGCCCAAGCCGCCCGCCGGCTGGGACGAGACGCTCTCCAACAAACCCCCGGCGGCGCCCGCGGCCGCCCCCGGGACCGGCGGTCCGCCGATCCCGGCGGGTCAGCACTGAAAGCCGCCCGAGCGCGGCGCGGCGCCTGAGGGCGCGTGTCCCCCCCGCCACCCGCGCAGACGCTGCGCTGCAAGGGCCACACCCTCGACCTCAGCCGCCCGCTCGTCATGGGCGTACTGAACGTCACCCCCGACTCCTTCTCAGACGGCGCCCGCTTTGCCGGGGCGGCCGAGGCCGTCGCCGCCGGGCTGCGCCTGGCGGAGGAGGGCGCGGCGCTCATCGACATCGGCGGGGAGTCGACGCGCCCGGGCGCACCCGCGGTGGAGGCCGCCGAGGAGCTGCGGCGCGTCATCCCGGTGATCGCGGGGCTGCGTGCCAGGACGGCCGCGCTCCTGTCCGTCGACACCAGCAAGCCCGAGGTCATGGCGGCGGCGAGCGAGGCCGGCGCCGTGCTCATCAACGACGTGCGTGCGCTCAGCGCCCCGGGGGCGCTCGCGGCCGCGCGCGCCACCGGCTGCGCGGTGTGCCTCATGCACATGCAGGGCGAGCCGCGCACCATGCAGGCGGACCCGCGCTATACGGACGTGCTCGCCGAGGTGCGCGCCTTTCTCGCCGCGCGCGTCGCCGCCTGTCGCGCCGCCGGCTTTGCCGCCGACGAGCTGCTCATCGACCCCGGATTCGGCTTCGGCAAGACGGTGGCGCACAATCTCACACTGCTGCGCGGGCTCGCCGAGCTCGGCACGGTCGGTCCGCCGGTGTTGGTCGGGTTGTCGCGCAAGTCGATGCTCGGCAAACTCACCGGTCGGGACGCGGGCGCGCGCGTTTATGGCAGCGTCGCACTCGCCGTGATCGCCGTTCTCAACGGGGCGCGCATCATCCGCGCGCACGACGTGGCGGCGACCGTGGATGCACTGAAGGTGGTCGCGGCACTCACTGAGGGAGGGTAGCGGATTGCGACGGCAGTACTTCGGCACCGACGGGGTGCGCGGCCGCGTGGGCGAGCATCCCATGACGGTCGACTTCGCGCTGCGCCTGGCGAGCGCGGCCGCACGCGTGCTCGCTCCCGAGGGCGGCACGGTGCTCATCGGCAAGGACACGCGCCTCTCCGGCTACATGTTCGAGGCGGCGCTCGAGGCCGGCTTCGTCGCCTCGGGCGTGAACGTCATGCTCATCGGTCCGCTGCCGACTCCGGGCATCGCCTACATGACGCGCCGTTTCAACTGCGACTTCGGCGTGGTGATCAGCGCCTCGCACAACCTGTACGACGACAACGGCATCAAGTTCTTCGACGCCTCCGGCGGCAAGCTCTCCGATGAGCTCGAGGAGCGCATCGAGGCCGAGCTCGAGCAGCCGCCGCAGACGCGCACCTCGCGCAACCTCGGGCGTGCCACGCGCGCCGACCGCTCGCGCACCCTGTACCAGGAGTTCTGTGCCTCGACGCTCGCTCCGGGGGTAGACCTCTCGGGCCTGAAGATCGTGGTCGACTGCGCCAACGGCGCCGCCTACAAGGTGGGCCCGCGCATCCTCGCCGATCTCGGCGCCGAGATCGTACCGATCGGCTGCTCGCCGAACGGCCGCAACATCAACGACGGCTGCGGCTCGATGGCGCCGGACCTGCTGCAGCTCACCGTTCCGGGGGTGCGCGCCAACGTCGGGCTCGCGCTGGATGGCGACGGGGACCGCCTGGTGATGGTCGATCACCTCGGGCGCATCGTCGACGGCGATCAGCTGCTGTACGTGATCGCGCGGGCGCTCAAGGACGCGGGCACGCTGCGCGGCCCGGTGGTCGGCACGGTGATGAGCAACTTCGGGCTCGAG
>DATBBQ010000079.1:0-27180 GCA_036270915.1 Steroidobacteraceae bacterium | reverse complement strand
CAGGCGGCCAGGGACAACCAGCGCACGCTCGCGGTGCTCTATCTCGATCTGGACAACTTCAAACGCGTCAACGACACCCTCGGCCACGCGGTGGGCGATGAGCTTCTGTGCGTGATCGCCGAGCGGCTGCGCAGCTCCCTGCGCTATGGCGGGGACTCCTCGCCTCCCGGCGCGGCCGAGAGCGCGCGCCCCGGGGACCTGGCGCGCCTGGGCGGCGATGAGTTTCTCGTGCTGCTGCCGAACCTGCGCAGCGCCGCCGACGCAGGCTCGGTCGCCGAGCGGCTGATCCAGGCGCTGCGCGAGCCGGTGCAGCTCGCCATGAACTCCCTGGTGGTCACGCCGAGCGTCGGCGTCGCCCTGTATCCGCGCGACGGCGCGGACGCCGAGACCCTGCTGCGCAATGCCGACCTCGCCATGTATTTTGCCAAGCGCCGCAGCCCGGGCACCCACGCGTTCTTTGACGTCGCCATGAACGCCGTGGCGCTGCATCGCTTCACGATCGAGAAGCAGCTGCGCGGCGCCCTGGAGCGCAACGAATTCTCGCTCCAGTACCAGCCGCAGTTTGACGTGCGCACCGGCTCGGTCTCCGGCATGGAAGCCCTGCTGCGCTGGAGCAACGCCGAGCTGGGCGCGATCGGCCCGCAGGAGTTCATCCCGGTCGCCGAGGAGACCGGGCTGATCCACGCCATCGGCAAGTGGGTACTGCGCAGCGCCTGCCAGCAGGCGCGCGCGTGGCGGGACGAGGGGCTGCCGTTTCAGCGCATCGCCGTCAACGTGTCCGGGCGCCAGTTCGCTCTCGCCGAGTACCCACAGGAGGTGGCCGCGATTCTCGAGGAGACGGGGCTCGAGCCCTCGGCGCTCGAGCTCGAGATCACCGAGTCGGTGGTCATGGCGGACGAGGTGTGGGCGCAGAAGGCGATCAACGAGCTCAAGCAGCTCGGCGTCTCGCTGGCCATCGATGACTTCGGCACCGGCTACTCGAGCTTCGGGCGCCTGCGCCACTTCTCGGTCGACCGCCTGAAGATCGACCGCTCGTTCGTCAGCAGTGTCTGCGAGGGCAGCGATGACCGCGCCATCGCCGCGGCGATCATCGCCATGTCGCGCTCGCTGCGCATCAACGTGACCGCCGAAGGAGTGGAGAACTTTCCGCAGCTCGCCTTCCTGCAGGAACAGGAGTGTCAGGATGCGCAGGGCTTCCTGCTCAGCCGTCCCCTGCAACCCGATGCGGCGCGTGAGCTCCTGCGCCGCGTGCACGATGCCAAGGACGAATCGCGCACCCAGCGCCTGAAGATCATCACCGGCTAGGCGCGCGGCGCGGGGCCACGCCCCGAGGCGTTTTGCGCGTAGAATCGCCGGTCACCACCGCCGCCCTGACCCTGGGCCGAGTAGATTTCGGGCCGTGAAAGCTGCGCTCGCCGACTTCGTGAAGGACACGCCCGCGGGCCGCGAGGCCGGTGCCATCCTGCGCAGCTGCGTGCACTGCGGCTTCTGTCTGCCGAGCTGCCCGACCTACCAGCTGCTCGGCGACGAACTCGACAGCCCGCGCGGCCGCATCTATCTCATGAAGCAGCTGCTCGAGGGCGAGCCGGTCACTGCGCGCACGCAGCTGCATCTGGATCGCTGTCTCGGCTGTCGCGCCTGCGAGAGCGCCTGCCCTTCGGGCGTCCAGTACGGCCGGCTGCTCGACTTCGGCCGGGCGCTGACGGAGGAGCGGGTGACGCGTGACCCGGGGACGGGGCTGAAGCGCTACCTGCTGCGCAAGATCATGCCCTACGCCGGCCGCGCGCGTGCCCTGGTGAGCATCGCTCGCCTCGCGCGTCCGCTTCTGCCGCCGTCGCTCAGCCGCCAGCTGCCGGGGCGTGCGCGGCGGCAGAGTGCCTGGCCGCCGGCGCGTCACACGCGCCGCGTGCTGCTCCTCGAGGGCTGTGTACAGCCCGCACTCGCCGGCGCCATCAACCCGGCCGCCGCGCGCGTCCTCGACCGGCTGGGCATCTCGGCCGTACGCGTGGCCGGGGCCGGCTGCTGCGGGGCGCTCGCGCACCATCTCTGCGCGCACGAGGAGTCTCTCGCGCAGCTCAAGAGCAACATTGATGCGCTCTGGCCGCACGTGGAGACGGGCGTCGAGGCGGTGGTCATGACCGCGAGCGCCTGTTCCTACATGCTGAGCGACTATGGCCGCCTGCTCCAGGACGATCCGCATTACGCGGCGCGCGCCGCGCGCATTGCCGCGCTCGTCAGGGATATCAGCCAGGTGGTCGCGGCGGAGGCGGCGACACTCACGGCCGCGCTGCGCCGCGCCGCGCGCTCTCAGCCGGGTGGCGTTGCGCCCGCGACCCGCGTGGCCTTTCAGGCGCCGTGCAGCCTGCAGCACGCCCTCAAGGCGGGCGGCGTCGTCGAGCCGCTGCTGCTCGGCGCGGGATTTACGCTCACCGCGGTGAGCGACGGGCACCGCTGCTGCGGCTCCGCCGGGACCTACTCGATCCTGCAGCCCGAGCTGTCGCAGCGCCTCCTGCAGAGCAAGGTGGCGGCGCTCGAGAGCGGCTCGCCGGACGTCATCGCCACCGCGAACATCGGTTGCCTCAATCACCTCCGCGGCGGCACGTCCGTGCCGGTGCGTCACTGGATCGAGCTCATCGCGGAAAGACTCCCGGATGGCTGACCAGTGGGGCGAGCGCATGCCGCGCTCGGTGAGTCTGCTGCAGACCATCGCCATCTCGGTGGGGATAACGATCGGCAGCGGCATCTTCCGCGTGCCCTCGACGGTCGCCGCGCAGCTGCACACGCCGTGGGCCATTCTCCTGTGCTGGATCATCGGCGGCGTCATCGCCCTGTGCGGCGCGCTCACGGTCGCGGAGCTGGCCGGGGCACTGCCGCGCTCGGGCGGCATCTTCGCGTATCTGCTCGAGGCGTACGGACCTTTGCCGGCGTTTCTCTTCGGGTGGGCGGAGCTGACCGTCATCCGCGCTTCCGCGCTCGGGGCGATCGCGACGATCTTCGCCGAATATGTCGGCCACTTCGTGCGCCTCAGTGACGCGCAGGTGCGCCACGTCGCCGCGCTCACGATCCTCGTGATCGGCACGGTCAACTACTTCGGGGTGCAGCGGGCCGCGGCCCTGCAGAGCGTCACCACGGCGCTCAAGTACGCGGCCCTGCTCGCGCTCGGCCTGCTCGCCTTCAGCGCGAGTGGCGGCAGCTTCAGCCACTTCACCGCGCCGGCGGCGCCCGGGGTCTTCGCGCCGACCTTGCTCGCGACCGCTCTCATCCCGGTCCTGTGGAGCTATGACGGCTGGGCGGACGCGGCGTTCATGGCCGGTGAGATCAGCGACCCGCAGAGAAATCTCCCCAGGGCGCTCATAAGCGGCGCCGCCTGCGTGATCTTCGTGTACCTGATCGTCAACGTCGGCTTTCTCTACGCCCTCACGCCGCAGGAGATGGCGCAGTCCAAGCTAGTGGCGACCAGTGTCGCCGCGCGCATTCCGCTGCTCGGGGACTTCGGCACCGGGGCGATCGCCGCGGCCGTGCTGCTCGCGACCTTCAGCGGCCTCAACGGCTCAATGATGGCCGGCTCGCGCGTCTTCTTCGCCATGGCGGACCGGGGCCTGTTCTTCCGCGTCGCCGCCTACGTCTCGCCGCGCTTTCAGAGCCCGGCCGTGGCCATCTGGCTCGCGACCGCGCTCGGCGTCGCCTACGTCCTGCTGAACGATTTCGCGCAGCTCGCCGACAAGTTCATCCTGGGGATCTGGCCGTTCTACGTGCTCGCGGTCGCCGCCGTCTTCGTCCTGCGCCGCACCCACCCGCAGCTCGCGCGGCCCTACCGCGTGTGGGGCTACCCGCTGGTCCCGGCCGTCTTCCTCGGCGCGTCGCTCTTCATGGTGCTGAACGCGCTCGTGACGGATCCGGTGAACACCGGTGTCACGCTGCTCATCATCTTCGTGGGCATTCCGGTCTACTGGGTCTGGCGGCGGGTCGGGACCGCAGCCGGTACGGTGTCGTGAGCCAGTCCGTGAGCCAGGGTCCGTCCGAGGCAGCAAGCGCCGCAGCGCCGCCGCGCGGGGGCGCCGGCGGCTCCGCTGCCCCGGGTTCACCGGGAGGTGAGGGCCGCAGGGGCGCGCTGCTCTTCATCTTCATCACCGTGCTCATCGACTCGATCGGGTTCGGCATCATCCTGCCGGTCCTGCCGCAGCTCATCATGCAGCTCACCGGCGTCAGCATCGACAGGGCGGCACCGTACGGCGGTTGGCTCGCCGCCGTGTATGCCCTCACGCAGTTCTTCTGCGCGCCGGTGCTCGGCAACCTCAGCGATCGCTTCGGGCGGCGTCCGGTGATCCTCTTCGCGCTCTTCGCGCTCGGGTGCGACTACCTGATCATGGGCAGTGCGCCGGTGATCGCGTGGCTCTTCATCGGGCGCATCATCGCCGGCGCCGCCGGGGCGTCCTTCACGCCCGCCTATGCCTACGTGGCCGACATCACCGTGCCGGAGAAGCGCGCGCAGAGCTTCGGTCTGATGGGCGCGGCCTTCGGCCTGGGGTTCATCATCGGCCCCGCGATCGGCGGGTTCCTGGGGGCACTCGGGCCGCGCGCGCCCTTCTTCAGCGCCGGGGCGATCGCGCTGGCGAACGCACTGTTCGGCTACTTCGCGTTGCCGGAGTCGCTGCCGTTGTCGCGGCGAAGGCCGTTTCACTGGGCCCGAGCCAACCCGCTCGGCACCTTCCGGCACCTCAGGCGCTACCCGGTCGTGGCGTGGATGATCGGCGCGATGTTTCTCTGGCAGCTCGGTCACCAGGTGCTCCCCACCACCTGGGCGTTCTACACCATCTCCAAGTTCGGCTGGACGTCGCGTCAGGTCGGGCTGTCGCTCGCCTGGGTGGGGCTCGTGATGGCGACCGCGCAGGGGGCGCTGACCCGCGTGCTGATCCCCTGGCTGGGCGGGGAGCGGCGCGCCGCGCTCGCCGGCATGGCCGGCGCGGTGTGCGCCTACGTCGGCTACGCGCTGGCGACGCAGGGCTGGATGATCTACGTCGTCTCGCTCGCGACGTTCATCTTCGCGCTCGCCTATCCGTCGATGAACTCGCTCGCCTCGCGCAGCACACCCGCCGACGCCCAGGGCGAGCTGCAGGGTGCGGTCGCGAGCTCCTACAGTCTGAGCTCGATCGTCGGACCGCCGCTCATGACACAGGTGTTCGGCTACTTCTCGAGCAGCGCGGCGCCGGTGCACTTCCCGGGGGCCGCCTTCGCCACCGCGGCGCTGCTGACGCTCGGCAGCGCGGCGCTGCTGGTGCGCGCGCTGCGCCTCGCCCCGGCGCACGCCGCGGGCGCGCCGGTTGAGACCTGAGGTGGGGACGGCTTGCTGGAGGGGCGCGCTCTGCACGCTCGCGCTGAGCGCAGTGGCACAGGGGGCCGCGCCCGGCGAGCATCTGCCGCCCATACGCCACGTCTTCATCATCGTGCTGGAGAACCAATCGTTCGCCGGCACCTTCGCCAGCAACTCGGTCGCGCCCTACCTGGCGCACTCGCTTCCCGCTCAGGGGGTTCTGCTCACGCAGTACTACGCCATCGGCCACGCGAGCCTTCCCAACTACGTGGCGATGATCAGCGGGCAGGCGCCGAACGAGGCGACGCAACTCGATTGCCCGGTGTTCGGTGAATTCCAGCCGGCCGCGCCGCGGCCGAATGGCGACGGGCAGCTGCCCGGAGTGGGTTGCGTCTATCCGGCGTCCGTGGGGACGCTGCCCGGCCAGCTCGAGGCGTCGGGTCTGACCTGGAAGGCGTATCTGGAAGATATGGGCAACGATCCCGCGCGCGAGCCGGCGACCTGTGCGCACGTAGCCGTCGGCGCCCCGGATCGCACCGCGAGCGCGAGCGCGCGCGATCAGTACGCCACCAAGCACAACCCATTCGTCTACTTCCACTCGATCATCGACGAGCGCGCGCGCTGCGCGGCCGCGGTCGTGAACCTCGTCGCGCTGCCGCGCGATCTCAGGAGCGCCGCCGGCACGGCCAACTTCAGCTTCATCGTCCCGAACCTGTGCAACGACGGGCACGATCAGCCGTGCGCCGACGGTCGGCGCGGCGGCCTGCACGAGATCGACGCGTTCCTCCGGCAGTGGGTGCCACTCATCACCCGCTCGCCCGCGTTCCGCGACTCGGGGCTGCTCGTGATCACCTTCGACGAATCCGACGCCAGGGGGTCGCAGGGCTCAAGCGCCTGCTGCGATGAGCGCGGGCTCCCCGGCGCGCGCTACCAGCCGGGCTTCAACGGCCCGGGCGGTGGGCCCGTCGGTGCCGTGGTGCTGTCGCCCTTCGTGAAGGCCGGCACGGTATCGAGCGTCCCCTACAACCACTACTCGCTCCTGCGGACCATCGAGGCGATCTTCGCCCTGCCTCGGCTCGGCTACGCCGGCCAGAGTGGACTCCGGGCCTTCGGCGCGGACGTCTTCGGCGCCGGCGCGGTTCCGCGCGACTGACGCGTCGCGCGGCGCGGCCCGCGAACGCGGCGGACTGGCAGCCTGCCGGTGCACCGCAGCACGACTAACACAAAAGCCCACGCCGCCGTCGCTGGACAAATAGTTGCCGAGGCAGTATTATCATCGGCAGTTATTTGACAGGCAGTCATAAGCACAGCAGCAATCGGCATGAGCCGCCTCGCGACCGTCAAGCCAGTCCCTGCCAGTTCCTGGCAGCCGCCCGAGGAGAGCCTGAGCGTCGGCTTTCTCATGGGGCGCGCGCGCGCCTCGCTCCTGTCAGCGCTCGATCAGCAGCTCGCCCCCTCCGGAGTGACCGGGATGCAGTTCGGCGCGCTCAAGCACCTCTCGGCGGGCTCGGCGCGCACCGCTGCGGACCTGTGCCGCTTCATGCAGTACGACGCCGGCTCCATGACCCGCATCATCGATCGCCTGGAGGAGAAGGGGCTCCTGCGCCGCGAGCGCGGGCGCGAGGACCGGCGCGTGGTGTTCCTGCGACTGACCCCGGCCGGCCGCACCCAGCTGCCGCGCCTGGCCGCGGTCGCGGTGCGCGTGCTCGAGGCCCATCTCGCCGGCTTCAGCGCGGCCGAGATCCAGACCCTCAGGAACTATCTCGGACGGATGATCGATAACGGACAAACGCAGGGGGAAAATCGTTACACCGGCACAGGTGGCAAATCGTCATGACAATCCGTATCGCGCTCGCTATCGCAACCCTCGCGCTGCTCGCCGGCTGCGTCGACCGCGGCGGCTGGAAAGCCGCGCCTGAGCTGTCCCCGCAGCAGCTGAGCAGCGCTCAGACCCTGGCGGGGGCCAAGCAGGACGCGACGGCCTGGCCGGCGGACGGGTGGTGGCGCGCCTACGGCGACGACCAGCTCGACCAGCTGGTCGATGAGGCGCTCGCCGGCAGCCCCTCGCTCGAGATCGCACAGGCGCGTCTGCGCGCGGCCGAGGGTCAGGTGGTGAGCGCCGGCGCGGCGCGTCGGCCGACGATCAATGCCGACGCGAATCTCACACGACAGCGCTACCCCGAGCACGACCTGTACCCGCCGCCACTCGGCGGCTCGTGGTCGACCGACGCGCGTGCCGCCTTTGACCTCAGCTGGGACATCGACTTCTGGGGCAAGAACCGCGCACTGCTCGCTCAGGCCCGTTCCGGCCTCGCCGCGGCCGAGGCCGATCGTCAGGCCGCGCGGCTGGCACTCTCGGTTGCCGTGGTACGCGCGTACATCCAGCTCGAGCTGCAGTACGCGCTGCTGGACGTGACCAACGACCAGCTGAAGCAGCAGCAGACCATCCTCGATCTCACGCAGCAGCGCGTCGCCTCGGGGCTGGAGAACATGGCGCGCGTCAAGCAGTCCGAGGGTTCCCTCGCGCTCACCCGCGCCGGCGTCGCCTTCGTCGAGGCCAACATCGATCTCGCGCGCAACCAGATCGCCGATCTCGTAGCCGCCGGCCCGGACCGCGGGCGCGCACTCACGCGGCCGCAGCTCAAGGCACCGGCCGACATCGCGCTGCCCGCCTCGCTGCCCGCCGAACTGCTCGGCCGCCGCCCGGACATCGCCGCCGCGCGTGCCCAGGTCGAGGCCGCACGCCACGGCATCAGCGCCGCCGAGGCGCAGTTCTACCCGAACGTGAACCTCATGGCGTTCGCGGGCTTCCAGAGCATCGGTCTGTCGCAGCTGTTCTCGGCGTCCGACCGCATCGCCGGCGCGGAGGCCGCGTTCACGCTGCCGGTATTCAACCGCGGCGCCCTGAAGGGAGCGCTCTACGGTCAGCAGGCTCAGTTCGACGCTTCCGTCGGGCAGTACAACCAGACGCTCCTCGACGCGGTACGCCAGGTGGCCGACGTCGTCACCAACTGGCGGGCGCTCGAGCGCGAGACCCTGGAGCAGCAGACGGCACTGGACGCCGCGCAGCGCTCCTACGGCCTCACGACCGACCGCTACCGCGCGGGGCTCGACAACTATCTCTCCGTGCTCTCGAGCCAGAACCAGGTGCTGCTCGCGCAGGGCCTGCGCGCCGAGCTCGAGGCGCAGCGGATGACCTTCAGCGTCGATCTGGTGCAGGCACTCGGCGGTGGCTACGTCGCGCCGGGTGGCTGACGCGCGCCGACTCAACCCGTGAAGAAGAAGTAGCGCCATGGACGCAACCGTCGAAACCGCACCCTCGACAGCGCAGGACCTGCGCGCACGACGGCGACGCTGGCTGATCATTGTCACGATCGCGCTCGCCGTGGTCGCGCTGCTCGGTGCCGCCTGGTGGTTCCTGTACGCGAGTCACTACGAGAACACGGACGATGCCTACGTCGCGGGCGACCTGGTGAACGTCACGCCCCAGGTGTCGGGCACGGTGGTCAGCATCGACGCCGACGAGACCGATCTGGTGCGCGCCGGGCAGCAGCTGATCAGACTCGATCCGACCGACGCGCGCATCGCGCTCGATGAGGCCGAGCAGCAGCTCGCACGCACCGTGCGCCAGACGCGCACGGTGTTCGCCAACCGTGATCAGCTGACCGCCATCGTCAGCCAGCGCCGCGCGGATCTCGCCCGGGCGCAGTCGGATTTCAACCGCCGCAAGGACCTCGCCAAGACCGGCGCCGTGTCGGGCGAGGAGCTGGGCCACGCCCAGGACGCCCTGAATGCTGCGCGCGACGGGTTGCTCGCGGCGGAAAAGAATCTCGCCGCCAGCAGTGCCCTCGTCGGCCGCACCGGGGTCGCGGACAACCCGGACGTGCAGGCTGCGGCCACGCAGGTCGAGCGCGCCTGGCTCGCGCTGCAGCGCACGAGCATCCGTGCGCCCATGAACGGCTACGTCGCCCGGCGCGCGGTGCAGCTCGGTCAGCACATCTCCCCCGGCGAGCCGCTGATGGCGATCGTGCCGCTCGAGCGGCTGCGGGTCGACGCGAACTTCAAGGAAGTGCAGCTCAAGCACATGCGCATCGGCCAGCCGGCCACGGTGACAGCGGACCTCTACGGGGGCCACGTCACCTACCACGGCAGGGTCACCGGACTCGGCCTCGGCACCGGCGCAGCCTTTGCGCTGCTGCCGGCGCAGAACGCGACCGGCAACTGGATCAAGGTGGTGCAGCGCGTGCCCGTGCGCATCGGACTCGACCCCGAGGAACTCAAGGCGCATCCGCTGCGCATCGGGCTCTCGACCCGCGTCAGCGTCTCGATCGTCGACGACTCTGGGTCACAGCTCGCGCAGAGCCCGCCCGCGAAGCCGGTGCTCACGACGAACGCGTACGACATCGACCGCGGCGAGATCCGGGCGCGCATCGAGCAGATCATCCGCGACAACACGCGCGAGGGCGTCGCGGCCGAGGCGGCGACTGCGGTCAGTCGACCTTCAGGTAAGTAAGCGGCAGGGCGGTCGTGTACTTGATGGTCTCGAGTGCGAAGCTGGCACTCACGTCCTGCAAGTCGACCGCGCAGATGAGGCGCTTGTAGACGACGTCGTAGGCGTCGATGTCTGGCACGACGATGCGGATCAGGTAGTCGACGTCGCCGCTCATACGGTGGATCTCGGTGACCTCGGGGATGTCGCGGATCGCGCGCACGAACTTCTCGAACCACGCTTCGCTGTGGTTGCCGGTCTTGATGGTCACGAACACCGTCGTGCCGACGTTGAGGGCGCGCGCATCCAGGAGCGCCACGGTTTGTCGGATGACCCCGTCCTGCTGCAGCTTCTGGATCCGCCGCCAGCAGGGGGCCTTGGAGAGCCCGATTCGGTCGGCGATCTCGGCGGCCGTCAGGGCGGCGTTCCCCTGCAGCAGGTCCAGGATTTTCGCATCGAGCTTATCCATGCAACTTTGTACCCCGTGCAGAGGTGTTCTAGCAATATTGTTGCGTAACTAGGGGCACTTTGCCAGATCTTCGCAACCCGGTAGCGCGGTTATATGGATAGCATCGTTGGTTATGAGCCCCATCCGCGCCTTTACCGAACATCCGGCATCCGTGGGTGAGTCTTACGGCGAGCACATGGGCCGCGCGGCGTGTTTCGGCACCCGTATGATGTTGGCCGGGCTCGCGTGTCTGGTGCACGGCGTGCTGCCCTTCCTCTTCGTGCGCACGGGGAGCCGTGCGATCAGCGAGCTCAACGAGCGCATGATCTCCGGGCGCGTGCGCGGCAACCCGCCCGTCCGCAGCGAACACCGGCTCCCGCTCTAACCGTGCGGGCCCTCATGCGGGCGCTCGGCCCGGGCTGGACCTGGGTGCGCCGGGCCGTACCGGGCGTACTCGTCGCCGTCGTCCTCGCCGCGCTCGCCCGCGCCCTGGCCCAGCAGCTGGCGGACGGGGCCGCGGGTCTGCCCAAGTTCCCCTTGAGTCCCGTCATGTGCGCCGTGCTGCTCGGCATGCTGTGGCGAAACACCTTCGGCGTGCCGGTCTGGGCGGCGAGCGGACTCAACTGGACCATGCATCGGCTGCTGCGCGTCGGTATCGCGCTCGTCGGCCTGCGCCTGACGCTCTCGGGAGCCAGCGTGATCGCCGCCAGCGCACTGCCGGTGGCGATCGCCTGCCTGAGCGTCGCGCTCCTTGCCGGCACGGCCATCGCGCGCGCGCTCGCGGTGCCGCGACGCCTCGGCTGGCTGCTCGCGATCGGCACCGCGGTGTGCGGCTGCACGGCGGTCGTCGCCATGTCGCCGGTGATCCGCGCGCGCCACGCGGAGACCGCCTTCGCCGTGACCTGCGTGGTGCTCTTTGGCTGCATCGCCATGCTCACCTATCCCTGGCTGGCCGGGCACTTCTTCGCCGCCTCCCCGGTGCGCGCCGGCGTGTTCCTGGGCACCGCTATCCACGACACCTCGCAGGTGATCGGCGCCGCCCTCATCTACTCGCAGCAGGCCGCCGCGCCGGCGGCGCTCGCGGCGGCGAGCGTCGCGAAGCTCCTGCGCAATCTGTCGATCGCCGTGCTGATCCCGGCGGGCGCGTGGCTCGCACGCCGTGCCGAGCCGGACACGGACGAGGAGGCCGCCCCGGACGTGCCGGGGCGTCGTCCGCCTCTCGTGCCGTTGTTCGTACTCGCCTTTCTCGCCTTCATCCTCGTGCGCACGGCCGGCGACGCACTGCTAGGCGGGGCCCCCTGGTGGCCGGCCCTCGTGGACGGCGGCTATCACGGCTCGGACCTGTTCCTCACCTGTGGCATGACCGCGGTGGGACTGTCGGTATCGTTCACCGACATGTGGCGCATCGGCTGGCGCCCGCTCGCCGCCGGTCTCGCCGTCGCGACGCTCGTCGGCGGCTGCAGCCTGCTCGCCAACCTCGGCCTGCTGCGCTGGCTCGGCACCTAGGCCCGCGCGCGCGCTGCGGCCGCAGGCTACACTGACCACACCCGCGCGCCCCGCTCGCGCGGCTTGGGGAGGGACGCATGGCGAGCGCTCGTTCCAGGGTCAGCCGCCGCGCCGCGGAGGCCGCCGTGCGCACACTGCTGCGCTGGGCCGGAGACGATCCGCGTCGCGAGGGTCTCCTCGACACCCCGCAGCGCGTGGTGGACGCCTACCGCGACTGGTACTCGGGCTACCAGATCGACCCTGCGGCGTACCTGCGCCGTACCTTCGAGCAGGTCGGCGGCTACGACGAGCTCATTGTGCTGCGCGACATCACCTTCGAGTCACACTGCGAGCACCACATGGCGCCGATCATCGGCCGGGTGCACGTCGGCTACCTCCCGGACAGCAAGGTGGTCGGCATCAGCAAGCTCGCGCGCGTCGTGGACGGCTACGCACGGCGCCTGCAGGTGCAGGAGAAGCTCACCGCGCAGATCGCCAACTGCATCACCGAGGTGCTCAAGCCGCGTGGTGTCGGGGTGGTGGTCGCGGCGGTGCACGAGTGCATGACCACGCGCGGCGTGCACAAGCGCACCGTCTCCATGGTGACGAGCCGCATGACCGGGGTGTTTCGCAACGACGCGCGCACGCGCGCCGAATTCCTGCGCTTCATCGACATCACCGGAGCCCGCGAGGTCTGATCCCCGCGGGGCGCTTGCCCTAGGCGGTGAGTTCCGCCTCGGTGCGCGCGGCGCGCTTGCGCTCGTGCTCCTTGAGGTAGCGCTTGCGGATGCGTATCGAGGCGGGCGTGACCTCGACCAGCTCGTCATCGGCGATGAACTCGACCGCATACTCGAGCGTCAGCTGGATCGGCGGCGTGAGCAGGATCGCGTCGTCCTTGCCGGCGGCGCGGATGTTGGTGAGCTTCTTGGTCTTGATGGGATTCACGACCAGGTCGTTGTCGCGGCTGTGGATGCCGATGATCATGCCCTCGTAGAGCTTCTCGCCGGGACCCACGAACAGCCGCCCGCGCTCCTGCAGGTTGAAGAGCGCGTACGCGACCGCCTCGCCGTTCTCGTTGCTCACCAGCACGCCGTTGTGGCGGTCGGGAATCTCGCCCTTCACGGGGGCGAAGCCGTCGAAGATGTGGCTCATGAGACCGGTACCCCGGGTGAGGGTGAGGAACTCGCCCTGGAAGCCGATCAGGCCGCGCGCGGGTACCCGGTACTCGAGCCGCGCCCGGCCCTGGGCGTCGAGGCTCATGTCGAGGAGCTCGGCGCGCCGGCTGCCGAGGGCCTCCATCACCGCTCCCTGGTGCCCCTCCTCGATGTCCACGGTGAGCGCCTCGTAGGGCTCGTGCACCTCCCCGTTCACCACCTTCGTCAGCACCTGGGGGCGCGAGACGGCGAGTTCGTAGCCCTCGCGCCGCATGTTCTCGATGAGGATCGTCAGGTGCAGCTCGCCGCGCCCCGAGACCCGCAGGACGTCCGCCTCGTCGGTGTCCTCGACGCGCAGCGCCACGTTGCTCTGCAGCTCGCGGTACAGCCGCTCGCGCAGCTGCCGGCTGGTCACGAAGCGGCCCTCGCGCCCGGCGAGCGGGGAGGTGTTGACCTGGAAGTTCATCGCCAGCGTCGGCTCGTCGATGCTGATCGGCGGCAGGCCCAGCGGCTCCTGCGGGTCACAGACGGTGAGCCCGATGTTGACTTCCTCGATTCCCGTGATCGCGACGATGTCGCCGGCGCTCGCCTCCTCGACCGGGCTGCGCTCGAGGCCCTGGAAGGCGAGCACCTGGCCGATGCGGGCGACGCCCCGGTCTTCCGTGCCGTAGCGAAGCGCGACGCTCTGGCCGGGGCGCACCACGCCGCGACGGATGCGGCCGATGCCGATGCGGCCGACGTAGGAGTTGTAGGCGAGGGTCGAGATCTGCAGCTGCAGCGGCAGGCCTGCCTGCGCGGCCGGCGGCGGCACGTGGGTCAGGATCGCCTCGAAGAGCGCCGACATGTCCGGGCGGCGCTCGGTGTAGTCGGTGCTCGCCCAGCCCTGGAGCGCCGAGGCGTAGATCACGGGGAAGTCGAGCTGCGCGTCGCTCGCGCCGAGCTTGTCGAACAGGTCGAAGGTCTGATCGATGACCCAGGCGGGTCGGGACCCGGGGCGGTCGATCTTGTTCACCACGACGATGGCCTTGAGTCCGAGCGCGAGCGCCTTACGCGTCACGAAGCGCGTCTGCGGCATGGGTCCCTCGACGGCGTCGACGAGCAGCAGCACCCCGTCGACCATGGACAGCACCCGCTCGACCTCGCCGCCGAAGTCGGCGTGGCCCGGCGTGTCGACGATGTTGATGCGCGTGCCGCCGTACTCGATCGCGCAGTTCTTGGCGAGGATGGTGATGCCCCGCTCGCGCTCGATGTCGTTGGAATCCATGATGCGCTCGCCGAGACGCTCGTGTGCGGCGAAGGTCCCGGACTGCTTCAGCAGACAGTCGACCAGGGTGGTCTTGCCGTGGTCGACGTGCGCGATGATGGCGATGTTGCGGATCGGACGATGCATGACGGCTCGGGCGGCGGGGGTTGCGGGCGCTTCCTGCGCGCTGAGGGGGGCGGCGCCCCGGATCCTGAAAAAAGGGTGCGCAGGGTAGCAGATTCGCCCGGCGCGTGCCTCGTAAGGCCCGGGAACCCGCCTAGATGTGCCCGGCGCCGATGCGCAGCGCCGCGGTCGCGTAGCGCACCTCGATAAAGAAGGCGATGAAGGCCGCCGCCAGGCACACCATGGAGGCGACGAACAGCAGCGCGATCAGCCAGGCGAGTCCGGCGCGCAGGAAGGCGTTGGCAAAGAGCGTCACCACGACCAGCGCGACGAGCAGCGCCGCGATCGCGCACAGCGAGATCGCGACGTTCACGTAGCCGGCACGGCGCGCCAGGACGCGCAGGTCGGCGTGCAGCTGCTCGCTCGCCCCCGGGTGCGCGCTCAGCTGCCCCTCAATGGAGCGCGCCCGGTCGACGATGCGCGCCAGACGGTTGGTCAGCACGCCGAGCATCGCCGCGACCCCCGACAACAGGAACACCGGCGCCACGGCGGACTGGATGAGGTGCGCGATGTCGGTCAGCTCGTTCACGGCATGAAGGATCCGGCGCTGCGCGGAAGCGCCCTTGTATCACAAAAGACGCAGCGCCCCGACCGAAGCGCAAGGGCACCGCGAGGTGCGCATCCCGTGCGACCACGGCGGCGCGCGGCGCCGGCCGCGACGCTGGCTCACTCAGACTCGTTCGTGCAGCGCAGCGGTGCCGCGGAGCCGCACGACCCGCGCCCGCCCGCTTGCTGGATATTGCCGCCGGCGCCCTCTTGTTGTACGATCGTTCAACAAGGAAGCCGAGCCGGAAGTGCCATGAAAGCCGCCCAGCTGCGACGTGTTGATGCGACCGATCCCGCCGCCCTGGAGGCACAGAGCCTCCCGGCGTGGATCTACCACGACGCCGAGTTCTTCGAGCGCGAGAAGGAGGCGGTGCTGCGCAACAGCTGGCAGCCCGTGTGCCACCTGAGCGACATTCCGCGCCGCGGCGACTTCCACACGCTCGAATTCCTCGGTGAGTCGGCGGTCGTCATCCGCGCCGAGGACGGCGCCGTACGCGCCTTTCACAACGTGTGCCGCCATCGGGCCGCGCGCCTGCTCGACGGCCCGCAGGGCCACTGCGCCGGCCGCATCACCTGCCCGTATCACGCCTGGAGCTACGCGCTCGACGGCCGCCTGGTCGGCGTCCCAAATCGCGAGGGTTTCAAGGGGCTCGACACGGCGAGCCACGGGCTCGCCCCGCTCGAACACGAGGTGTTCATGGGGTTCGTGTTCGTGCGCTTCGCGCCGGGACTGCCGAGCGTCAAGGAGATGGCCGCACCCTATGCGCGCGAGCTCGAGCCGTACCGCCTCGAGGAGCTCGTGCCGCTCGGCCGGGTACAGCTGCGCCCCCGGGCCGTCAACTGGAAGAACGTCGCCGACAACTACTCCGACGGACTGCACATCAACGTCGCCCATCCCGGGCTCACCCGACTCTTCGGCCGCGGCTACGGGATCGAGGCCCACCCCTGGATCGACAAGATGTCGGGGACGCTGCGCGACACGCCCTCGAGAAACTGGTCGGAGCGGCACTACCAGCAGCTGTTGCCGCCGGTCGCGCATCTGCCGCCCGAGCGGCAGCGCCTGTGGACTTATTTCAAGCTCTGGCCCAACTTCGCCTTCGACGTCTACCCGGACCAGATCGACTTCATGCAGTTCCTGCCGCTGTCCCCCACCGAGACGCTCATCCGCGAGATCGCCTACGCGCACCCGGACACGCGCCGCGAGATGCGTGCCGCGCGCTACCTCAACTGGCGCATCAACCGGCGCGTGGGCCTCGAGGACAAGGCGCTCATCGAGCGCGTCCAGGCCGGGATGGCCTCGAGCAGTTACTCCTGCGGGCCCCTGAGCGAGGGCGAGGTGTGCCTGCGCAGCTTCGCGCGGCGCATGCGTCAGCTCATCCCCGAGTGCACCCTGGCGCACTCGCCGCCACGAGGCTGGAGCCATGGCTGGCGGCGGTGACGGCCGCTCCGATGCGCTGATCATCGGCGGGGGCCACAACGGCCTCGTGTGCGCGGCGTACCTCGCCGCGGCGGGACTGAAGGTCACCGTACTCGAGCGGCGCGCCGTGGTCGGCGGCGCGGCGGTGACCGAGGAGTTTCATCCGGGCTTCCGCAACTCCGTCGCCTCCTACACGGTCTCGCTCCTGAACCCCAAGGTCATCCGTGATCTGGACCTGCCCGGGCACGGGCTGCGGGTGGTCGAGCGGCGCCTCGCGAACTTCCTGCCCACGGCCGACGGCCGCTACCTGATCACCGGCGGCGCGCGCACGTACGAGGAAGTGGCGCGCTTCTCGGCGCGCGATGCGGCGCGCCTGCCCGACTACAGCGAGCGCCTCGAAGGCATCGCCGATCTGCTGCGTGACCTGGTCCTGACGACGCCACCCAACGCGCTCGAGGGCAGCTGGCGCACGGCGCTGCCGGAGCTGGTACGCGCCGCGCGCGTCGCCGGACGGCTGCGGCGGCTGGACATGACGCAGCGGCGCGAGCTGCTGGCGCTGTTTGCCATGTCAGCGGGCGACTACCTGGACAACTGGTTCGAGAGCGAGCCAATCAAGGCGGTGTACGGCTTTGACGGCATCGTCGGCAGCTACGCGAGTCCCTACGCTGCCGGCTCGGCCTACGGGCTGGTGCATCACGTGTTCGGCGAGGTGAACGGCAAGCGCGGCGCGTGGGGCCACGCGATCGGCGGCATGGGCGCGATCACCCAGGCCATGGCGCGGGCCGCCGCGGCGCGCGGCGTGGTGATCCGCGTCAGCAGCCCGGTGCGCGAGGTGCTGGTCGAGGGCGACCGCGCGGTGGGAGTCGTGACCGAGTCCGGGGAGACGCTGCGTGCCGCGGCGGTCATCTCCAACCTCAACCCGCGCCTGCTGTACCTCAACATGTTCCCGCCGGCGGCCCTGCCGCCGGAGTTCCGCGAGCACATGAGTCACTGGCGCTGCGCCTCGGGCACGTTTCGCATGAACGTCGCGCTCGCAGAGCTGCCGGACTTCACCTGCCTGCCCGGACGGCAGGCCGCCGACCACCATACGGCCGGCATCATCATCGCGCCCACACTCCCTTACATGGAGCGCGCTTACTTCGACGCCCGCACTTTTGGCTGGTCGCGCCAACCGATCATCGAGATGGTGATACCCTCCACTCTCGATGACACCCTGGCGCCGGCGGGGCAGCACGTGGCGAGTCTCTTCTGTCAGCACGTGGCTCCGCAGCTGCCGCACGGGGAGTCCTGGGACCTGCACCGCGAAAGGGTCGCGGACCTGATGATCGACACCGTCAACGCCTACGCCCCGAACTTCAAGGCCGCCGTGCTCGGCCGTCAGGTCATGAGTCCGCTCGACCTCGAGCGCACCTTCGGTCTCATCGGCGGGGACATCTTCCACGGAGCCCTCAGCCTCGATCAGCTGTTCTCCGCGCGCCCGATGCTCGGCTACGGCAACTACCGCGGTCCGCTGCAGGGCCTGTACATGTGCGGCGCCGGCACTCATCCGGGCGGCGGCGTGACCGGTGCCCCGGGGCACAACGCGGCGCGCGAGGTCATCAGCGACTTCCGCCACGGCCGCCTGCGACGGGTGGCATGATGCCGTCCGCGGTACGGGCGCGGCGTCTGTGCCGGTGAGCGCGGCGCCGAAGGCGCGCGTGGGCAAGCCGCGTTTCGAGCGCCAGCTCCCCGAACAGCGCCGCGGCGCCCTGATCGCCGCGACCATCGAGTGCCTGAAGCGCTACGGACATGAGGGCCTGTCGATCCGCACCATCAGTGCCCAGGCGGGTGTCTCGGTCGGCCTCATCAACCATCACTTCCCCAACAAGGACGAGCTGGTCGCGGCCGCCTACCGCCAGTTCAACGCCGAGCTGGTCGCGGGCCTGCAGACCGCCGTGGAGCGTGCCGAGCGCACCCCGCGGGCGCGGCTGCGCGCCTTTCTCGAGGCCTCCTTCTCCGAGCCCAACCTCGACCAGGACGTGCTCGCGGTCTGGGTCGTGTTCTGGGGCATGTACCGGCATTCGCGCCTGATCCAGCGCGTGCACAGCGAGAACTACCACGGCTACGTGCAGCTGCTGCACGGCATGCTCGCCGACCTGCTCAAGCCGGAGCGTCGACATGAGGGCAGCGTCGACGTGCGCCTCGCCGCGATCGGCCTCACGGCACTGCTCGACGGGCTGTGGCTGGAGTGGTGTCTGGAGCCGGCGACGTTCCGCCCCGAGGAAGGCGTGCGCCTGTGCGAGGACTGGATCGAACACCTCTGCCGTCGTACCGATAGATAGGCACTGGAATAGCTGGTAATCGTCCCCACATCGGCAGGGGTTCCCCCGAATACGCGGAGGTACGGGTGCACGACCCGCCACGCATCGTCATCGTAGGCTGCGGCTTCGGCGGGCTGTTCGCCGCCAAGGCCCTCGCGCGCACGCCCGCCGAGCTGTTGATCATCGACCGCAACAACTACCACCTCTTTCAGCCGCTGCTCTATCAGGTGGCCTCCGCGGCGCTCGCGCCGGCGGACATCGCGCAGCCAATCCGTACCATCCTGCGCACGCAGCGCAACGCCCGCGTCATGCTCGCGGAGGTGCGGAGCGTCGACCTCGACGCGCGCACCGTCGACGCCGCGGGCGTGCCGGTGCCGTATGACTATCTGCTCATCGCCCCCGGGGCCGTCGATAACTACTTCGGGCACGAGGCCTGGCGGCAGTACGCGCCGGGGATGAAGGAGGTTGAGGAGGCGACGCTCATCCGCTCGCGGCTGCTGCGCTCCTTCGAGAGCGCGGAGATCGAGAGCGACGCCGCCGAGCGCGCCGCGCACCTCACCTTCGTCATCGTCGGCGGCGGCCCGACCGGCGTCGAGCTCGCCGGGGCCATCAAGGAGCTCGCCGTCGACGTCATTCCGCGCGATTTTCGCGTCGCCGACACGCGCCGCGCGCGCGTGATCCTGATCGAGGCCGGCGCGCGGCTGCTGCCGGCGCTGCACCCGGACTCCTCGCGCCGCGCGCTCGAGCAACTGCGTGACCTGGGCGTCGAGGTGCGCCTCGGCGAGCCGGTGACGCAGGTGATGGCCGACGGCGTGGTGCTCGGCGGGGAATTCCTGCGCAGCTACAACGTCATCTGGACCGCTGGCGTGCGCGCGGCGCCGCTCGCCGCGACGCTCGGGGTGCCGACGGGGCCGGCCGGGCGTGTCAGGGTGGCGCCGGATTGCTCACTCCCGGGTCACCCGGAGGTATTCGTGATCGGGGACGCGGCCTACCTGGTGGACGCCGCGGGCCGCGCGGTGCCGGGGGTATCGCAGGGGGCGCTGCAGATGGGTCGCTACGTGGCGCGCATCATCGACGCCGAGATCCGCGGCCGCGACGGCGCACGGGCGCGCGCCTTCCGCTACCGTGACTATGGCGCGATGGCCACCGTCGGCAAGACGCGCGCCGTGGTCGAGATCGGTCGCCTGCACTTCGGCGGCCTGCTCGCCTGGCTTGCGTGGATGGCGCTGCACATCACGGTGCTCATCGGCTTTCGCAACCGCCTGGCGGTGCTCTCCTCCTGGATCTACAGCTACGTGTTCTTCCGCCGCGGCTCGCGCCTCATCACGCGCTCCGCGCCACGCGAGGCGCGCGCGGCGCTCGCGCCGACGAGACCGTCCTGATGGCCACCGCGGCGCATCCGCCGCGGCGGCACACCCCGCCGGCCGCGGCGCAGGAGCCGACCAGCCTGCGCGGCTTCTTCGGCGTGTTCCGCTACAGCCGCCGCGCGCTCGAGCTGGTGTGGAGTACGAGCGGGGGGCTGACGCTCGCGCTCGGCGGACTCACGCTCGTGGCCGGCATCCTGCCGGCGGCCGTGGCGTACGTGGGCTCGCTGATCGTCGATGCCGTCGTGGTCGCCATGCGCGCCAGCCACGGGGACGCGCGGCACGCGCTGGCGCTGGTGCTGCTCGAGGGCGTGCTGGTCGCGGCGATCGCGGGCGCGCAGCGCGGCATCAGCACCTGCCAGTCGCTGCTGCGCGCGCAGCTCGGCCAGCGCGTCAACGTCATGATCCTCGAGAAGGCCCTCACGCTCGAGCTGCAGCATTTCGAGGACTCCGAGTTCTACGACAAGCTCACGCGCGCGCGCCGCGAGGCCTCGACCCGGCCGCTGAGCCTGGTGATGCGCACCTTCGGCCTGGCCCAGAATGCCATCTCGCTCACCAGTTACGGGGCGCTGCTCGCGCATTTCTCGCCCTGGGCGGTCGCCGTGCTGCTGATCGCGGGGCTGCCGGCC
Source organism: Steroidobacteraceae bacterium (assembly GCA_036270915.1). Taxonomy (GTDB): domain Bacteria; phylum Pseudomonadota; class Gammaproteobacteria; order Steroidobacterales; family Steroidobacteraceae; genus 13-2-20CM-66-19. The sequence goes on along the minus strand of DATBBQ010000079.1, from coordinate 6,611 downwards.
TTCATCGTCGAGGCGAAGTTCTCCGGGGACGCGTTCCGGCTCTTTCGCTGGCGCTCGCCCGAGACGCGCATGCAGATCTACCTGGAGACGGTACTGGCGCGCGAGGATCACGCCAAGGAGGTCAAGCTCTTCGGCCTGGGTCCACGCCTGCTCGAGCGCTACCGCGACATCTTCCGGCGCCTGTACGGGGAGGACCGCGCGCTGACCCTGCGGCGCGATGCCTGGGGCTTCGGGCTCGGCCTGATCGGCAGCGCCTCGCTCTACGGCGCGTACGCGTGGATCGCGATCACCACGGTGAATCACCTGATCACGCTCGGGCAGATGACCATGTACATCGCGCTCTTTCGCCAGGGCCAGGCGGCGGTCTCGGCCGTACTGGTCGCGGTCGGCGGGATGTACGAGGACAACCTGTACCTCTCGACCCTGTACGAGTACCTCGAGACCGAGGTCGGGCTGCCGCCGGGCAAGGCCGTGCTCGGCCCGCATCCCGAGGACGGCGTGCGCTTCGAGGATGTCAGCTTTAGCTATCCCGGTTCCGACGCCCCGGCGCTCGAGCACATCACGCTGCACCTGGTCCCGGGCACGAGTCTCGCCCTGGTCGGCGAGAACGGCTCGGGCAAGACCACGCTCATCAAGCTCCTGACGCGCCTGTACGCACCGACCTCGGGCCGCATCCTGCTCGACGGCCGCGACCTCGCCGAGTGGGACGAGGAGGTGCTGCGTGAGCGCATCGGCGTCATCTTCCAGGACTTCGCCCGCTACCAGATGCTGGTCGGGGAGAACGTGGGGGCGGGGGATGAGCGCTACTTCGACGACGAGGAGCGCTGGCGCACCGCGGCGGCCAAGGGGCGCGCGGCCGAGTTCATCGACACCCTGCCCTCGGGCTACCGCACCCAGCTCGGCAAGTGGTTCCGCGATGGCCGCGAGCTCTCCGGCGGGCAGTGGCAGAAGATCGCGCTGTCGCGCGCCTTCATGCGCAGCCGCGCCGACATTCTCGTGCTCGATGAGCCCACCGCCGCCATGGATGCGCAGGCCGAGGCGGAGGTGTTCGAACACTTCCGGCAGCTCGCACGTGAGCGCATCACGATCCTCATTTCGCACCGCTTCTCCACGGTACGCATGGCCGACCAGATCGTCGTGCTCAACAGCGGCCACATCGTCGAGCGCGGCAGCCACGAAGAGCTCATGCAGCTCAACGGCCGCTACGCACACCTGTTCACGCTGCAGGCGCGCGGTTACCGCTGAGGGCTACTGGGCCGCCTTGCCCGCGGCCTTCTGCGCCTGCATGTCGGCGCGCATCTGCTCGAAGTTGACCGGGCGGATCTCCGAGATCGGGCAGCGCTGACCCTGCACGATCACCGAGTCCAGGCCCGAGTACACGGTCTTGCCGGTGGAGGTGAGTCGAATGCTGGTAGCGAACGGCAGATTGCGGCACGGTCCCCACACCTTGAGCAGGTAGACAGACGTCGGGGTCGTGTACACCACGAGCTGATCGTCCGAGAGCGACTCCCAGCTGTCGAACTTACCCAGCCAGTTGAACTGCTTGACCGGCTCGCCGGCGTACTTGGTGTAGCGCGCGAGCGCCGAGGACTGGTCTTCCTTGAGGGGCATGCCGCCCGCGTCGCCCTTGCTTGACTCGCTCTGGCAGGCCGCGAGAAACGCGAGGCTGAGGAGGCCAGCCGCCAGGCCCGCCGGGAAGTGCCGCATGTCAGTCTCCGAGTAAATCTGCGGCGGCATCTTGCACCCGCCGGCGCGCGCGCGGCTAGGTGTCCTTTGGACCTATGTCGTGAGCGGTGCGCGCGCCGTTCCGGACCTGACAGCCGCGCGCGAGCACTGCGATCGGAAACTCATCGAGCGCCTCGCACGCCAACACCACCTGGCGCTCCCCGCGGCGTGTCGGCTGCAGTGTCCGGCCCGTGATCACGTTGTGCAGCGCGTCACCCGCGTCATCGTGCGGTAACTCCAGGTGCGTGTCACTCCAGGCAGCCACGCCGACGGGCAGGGCGAGGGCGTCGCCGAGCAGACGCCGATAGAGGCGCGGCGCGATGACGAGCAGCGCCTGCTGCCGGAAACGGCGCAGGAACACGCACAGGTGGCGTGCGCGGCTGCCGCGGGCGTGCAGCGGGCGGTAGTCCCCGGCGCGGAACAGCTGCGGGTTGCTTCGCCGCAGCGCGAGCAGTTTCCAGGTGAGCAGCAGCTTGCAGCGTCCGTCCTCGAGCTGCGCGGCGAGCTCACCGGGGGAGGGTTCGGACTGCTGAAGCTCCTCGAGCGCCCGGCGACGCCGTTCGTAGTCGACCGGCCGGCGGTTGTCCGGATCGACGAGGGAGAAATCCCACAGCTCGTTGCCCTGATAGATGTCCGGCACCCCGGGCGCGGTCAGCTTGCAGGCGAGCTGCGTCAGCGAGTTCAGCAGCCCGAAGCGCGTCACGCCCGACAGGAACTGCTGGAAGTCATGCAGGAACAGGTTGTTGTCGCGCGGCTCGAGCACGCCGCGCACGAACGCCACGAGCGCCTCCTCGTAAGCGGCGTCGATCTCGGTCCAGCTGGTGCGCAGCTTGGCCTCGCGCGCCGCCTTGATCATGTAGGCGCTCACGCGCTCGCGGTACGCGTCCGCGACCTCGGCCCCGGACTCGAGCGGCCAGCTGCCGACGAGGGTCTGGTAGAGGTGGTACTCGTCCTCGCGCGAGGGAGCCGGCTCGCCCGAGAGTTCGCGCTTGCGCGTGCGATTCATGCGGCTCCAGCGCCGCACCGCCTCACGCCAGGGCGTGCTCATCTCCGAGAGCACGTTAAGACGCGCGCGCACGTCCTCGGAGCGCTTGGTGTCGTGGGTGGAGGTGGCGAGCATCTCGTGCGGCCAGTGTCGTACGCGGTAGGCGGCGTCGGCGTGGAAGGCCGCCATGCTGGCCCCGTAGCTGCCCGGCTCGCCGCCCACCTCGTTGAGCGAGATGAGGCGGTTGTAGCGGTACATGGCGGTGTCCTCGATACCCTTGGCCGTGATCGGGGCAGTGATCTGCTGGAACTTCATCACGAAGGCGCGCACCCGACGCCGCTGCTCCTCGCTCGTCGCCGGCAGCATCAGCAGCAGCGCCGCGCGTACGAAGTCAAACACCGGTGCCTCGGTAACCGCGCGGCGCCGGCGCGCCGTGGCGATCGCCCATTCGATGTAGCGCCGGTCGCTTGCGGAGACCTCGGTCGCGATGTAGGTGCGGTACACGGGAAAGCAGGCGATGACCTCGGCGAGCGCATTGCGCAGACTGCTGAAGTTCAGGTCGCGCGTGTGCCGGTCGGCGCGCGAGATACGCGCCAGCTGGTTGGTGGCGACGTTCAGCTCCGAGGCGAGCGAGCGGCGCAGCACCAGCTGCTGGCTCTCGTAGGCCACGGTCGGCCAGTCGCGCGCCTCCGGCACCGCCGCCCGGTAGGCGCGGTCCATGCGCGTGCGCGTGGCCGGATCCACCAGCAGACGATTGACGACGTTGGCGAAGTGGTAGCCGGTCTCTCCGTGCACCGGCCAGTCGGGCAGGTGCTCGTAGGAGGCGGTGATCTTCTCCACCACGAGGTAGAGGCTGCGGCCGCGCGTCGCGGTGAGCGCGCCGAGCCGCTCCTGCAGCCGCGCGAGGTAGCCCGCCGGGTCGTACAGGCCGTCGACGTGGTCGAGGCGCAGGCCGTCGACCTGGCCCGAGGCGATCAGCTCGAGCAGCAGGCGGTGCGTGACCTCGAAGACCGCGGGGTTGTCGACGCGCAGCGCGGCTAGGTCGTTGACGTCGAAGAAGCGGCGGGAGTTGATGTCCTCGTTGGCGACGCGCCAGTAGGCGAGGTGATAGGCCTGCAGCTCGAGGATCTCGTGCAGCGTGTCGTAGCTCGCCGGCTCCCCGGGCGTGCCGGCGAAGCTGCGCACCGCCGCCTCGATGGCCGCGGCGACCGCCGGGTCGCCCGCCGCGAGCGCGGCGAGCCGCTGCTTGTGCCGCCCGCTCTCGCGGCGTCGCTCGAGACGTTCCTCGGCGGAGGCCGCGAGCCGCCCCGGAAGCCCCGCGAAGGCGCGCCGGATGTTCTCCAGCTCGCCGCTGGCCACCAGGGCGGAGACGCGGTCGAGGATGCGCGGGTAGCCTCGCGGGTCGAGCGGCAGGCGGTAGGCGTGGTAGTACACCGAGAAGGAGCCCGTCTCGGGCTCGAATTGCAGTCGAAGCTCGCCGCGCTCGAGCACCACCCCGTAGTGATCGGCGAGCACCGGCACCAGCACCTTGTGCGCCCGCTCGGGATTGATCGGCGCCCAGTCGATGTCGAAGAACTCGGCGTACTCGGAGGCCTCGCCGTTCTCGAGCACGTCGAGCCACCAGGGATTGTCGGCGCCGACGCCGACGTGGTTGGGGACGATGTCGACGATGTGACCCATGTCGTGGGCGCGCAGCACGCGCACGAACTCGTCGAAGTCGCGGCGCTCGCCGATCTCCGGATTGAATGAGTTGTGATCGACTACGTCGTAGCCGTGAGTGCTCCCGGCGCGCGCGCGGAAGTAGGGCGAACAGTAGACGTGACTCACGCCGAGCGCGGCGAGATACGGCACGAGTGCGGTCGCGTCGGCAAAGGTGAAGCCAGCGTTGAGCTGCAGGCGATAGGTCGCCCGCGGAATGCCCTCATCGGCGGCGAACTCCTCCGCCGCGAGCCTCTGCCGTCGCGCGCGACCGCGCTTCACCTCTCCTCCAGCAACCACAGCACGCTCCACGCGGGCAGCTCGGCGGCCGCGCTGACCGAGTCGTGCGCCGGATGGGTGGCGAACAGCACGCGGCCGGCGGAGCGCTCGCGCTCGAGCGCGGCGGGGACGGCGGAGAGGTTGGCGATGAGGCGCAGCGTGTGCTCGCCGGCCGGCCATTCGACCACGAGCGGCTGCGTGCCTCGCACGCAGCGCCCGCCGCGTACCAGCGCGATGAGCGGATCGATCTCCAGGTGGCGCAGCGCGAGCAGCTGGCGATAGCTGCGCAGTGTTTGCGCATGGCGGGCGCGACCGGGCGCCCGCCAATCGAGCCGCGCCCGCGCGAAGGTCGTCGCATCCCCCGGGTCCGGGCAGCCGGGGCGCTCACGGCGGCGTGCGGCGCCTATCTGTGCGGCGAGCTGCGGCTCGAAGTCACAGAACCAGGCGAAGGGCTCGGTGGCACCCCATTCCTCGCCCATGAAAAGCAGCGGCGGCTCGGGTGCGAGCAGCAGCACCGCCGCCGCCGCGCTCAGCGAGGCAGGCTCGGCGAGCGAGGTGAGCCGCTCGCCGTGGGTGCGGTTGCCGATCTGATCATGGTTCTGCAGGAAATTTATGAACGCGCTCGGCGGCAGGTGAGCGCTGCGCTCGCCGCGCGCTCGCGCGGCATGCCGGGACGGCTCCCCCTGGTAGGCGAAGCCCTCGGCGAGGCTGCGGCACAGGAGCGCGAGCGGCGCGGCGGCGAAGTCCGCGTAGTAGCCGTCGCTCTCCCCGGTGAGCAGCACGTGCAGGCAGTGATGCGCGTCGTCGTTCCACTGTGCGTCGTAGGCCTGCGCGTCGTGCGCGCCGCCGAGCAGCTGCGCGGCATTGTCGAGATTCTCGAGCAGCAGGTAGACCGGCCGGTCGGCGCCGGGTCCGGCGCGCACGGCGTGGGCGATGTCGCGCAGGATGTGCGGTTTGCTCGCGTCGTGGATCGCATGCACGGCGTCGAGGCGCAGGCCGTCGAAGTGATACTCCTCGAGCCAGTAGAGCGCGTTGTGGATGAAGAAGTCGCGTACCGTACCGCTCTCGGGTCCGTCGAAATTGAGGGCGGCACCCCAGGGCGTGCCGTAGCGGTCGGTGAAGAACTGCGGCGCGTAGTGATGCAGGTAGTTGCCTTCGGGCCCGAAGTGGTTGTAGACCACGTCGAGCACCACCGCGAGCCCCAGGCGGTGCGCGTGATCGATGAGGGACTTGAGCTCCCCGGGCGTGCCGTACGAGGCCTGCGGCGCGTACGGCAGTACGCCGTCGTATCCCCAGTCGCGCACACCCGGAAAGGCGCCCACGGGCATCAGCTCGATCGCCGTGACGCCGAGTTCGACCAGGTGCGCGAGCCGCTCGCGGGCCGCCGTGAAGGTACCCTCGGGCGTGAAGGTGCCGACGTGCAGCTCGTAGAGCACCGTGGTGGGCCAGGGCGCGGCGCGCCAGTCACCGTCCTGCCACAGGAACTGCCCCGGGTCGACCACCGCGCTCGGCCCGTGCACGCCTTGCGGGTTGCAACGCGAGGCTGGATCGGCGACCTCCAGGCTCCCATCGATGCGAAAGCGGTAGAGGCTCCCGGGACGGGCCTGCGCGGTGTGCAACTCGAAGAAGCCGCCGCCGACGGCGGTCATCGGCAGGACGCCCGCTCCCTGCGGCTCGCACAGCACGAGCTCCACGCCGCGCGCGACGGGCGCCCAGAGACGAAAGCGCACGTGGCCGGCGCGGGTGAGTTCCGCGCCGAAGGGCATGTGATGCGCGCGTCGCATCCCTCGCTCCATGGTCGGCTCCTCTCGTCAGCGGGCGGCGGCGACGCGCCCGCCTCGCCTAACGAAGAGCGGTGAGCATCGCGATGCGCTGCAGGGCCACCCCGGTCCACTCTGCGGGGTTGCTCAACTCGCGTCGCAGG
>DATBBQ010000078.1:0-12987 GCA_036270915.1 Steroidobacteraceae bacterium | reverse complement strand
CGTCCGCCTTTGGACGTGCTGCCGTCGTTGCAGGTGACGGTGGCACTCGTGTCCTGGGCCGCGCAGATAGCCGGCGCTGCGAACAGCGTGCCCGCCAACAAGACACCGAGCGTGAGACCCCTGATGTTCTTTACGTTCATTTGCAGTGCTCCCGCGAACGTCCGCTTGTCCTGACTCGGTTCAGAATAGCGCAATACCCCAGGCCGGGGTATCGGACCCGAGACGACACGCGCTGGCCGCCGCCCGGCGAGTTAAGTAGGCTTGCCGCTCGCCTTTCCCTGCGGATCGAGGTTGCAAGCGATGGGGTTACCGATGAAGTGGCTGAGCATGGCGTGTCTGCTCGCCGCACTGCTGCCGCCCGCGGCGCTCGCCGCCTGGCAGGACCGCACCGAGGCGATCATGGGCACGCGTATCTACGTGCAGGTGTGGTCGGAGGATCCAGCCAACGGCAACGAGGCGATGGACGCCGTCATGGCCGAGATGCATCGCATCGACGACCTCATGAGTCACTACAAGCCCCAGAGCCAGCTGTCGCAGATCAACCAGCGCGGCAACACCGAGGCCGTGCAGGTCGACAAGGAGCTGTTTGACCTCATCAAGCTCTCGACGCATTACTCGCAGATTACCGAAGGGGCGTTCGACATCACCTACGCCAGCGTCGGCTACATGTACGACTACCCCAACCACATCCACCCGAACGAGTCCCAGATCCAGAGCGCCCTGCCCTCGGTGAACTGGCGGAACCTCCTGCTCGATGAGGCCCACCACACGGTGCGCTTCGAGCACCCGGGCATGAAGATCGACCTCGGCGGCATCGGCAAGGGCTACGCGGTCGACCGCTGCATCGAGATCCTCAAGGCCCGCGGCTTCCAGCACGCCCTGGTGACCGCCGGCGGTGACAGCCGCTTCCTCGGCGATCACATGGGCCGTCCCTGGCTCGCCGCCATCCGCAACCCGGACAATCCGCAGCTGGTGGTCACGCGCATCCCGCTCAGCGACTCGGCGGTCTCGACCTCGGGGGATTACGAGCGCTACTTCGATGAGAATGGCGTGCGCTACCACCACATCATCGATCCGCACACCGGTCACTCCGCGAGTCAGGTGCGCAGCGCGACCATCATCGCGCCGACCGCGACGCAGACCGACGGCATGTCCAAGACCGCCTTCGTGCTCGGCGCGCAGAAGGCGCTCGAGATCATCAACCGCATGCCCGAGTACGACGCGGTCTTTGTGACCCCGGACGGTAAGGTCGTCTACTCCAACGGCCTGCGGCCGCCGGCGCCGCGCCCGTCGACGCCCGCCGACTCTACTGCGGCGAGCCCCCGTGGCTGATCCTGAGCAACGCGTCCACCTCGATCTCCGCGGCTAGCCAGTCCTCGGTCTCGCCCCCGGCTGCAAAGCCGCGCCGTTCGGCGCGCAGGTAGGCGTTTTGCGCGATCAGGGCGTGGCGCTCCTCGGGCGTCACCGGCGCAGGGCCCAGCACCGGCGGCATCACGGCGCGCGGCTTGCGCGGCGCTCGGGCGGTGGGCGCGGGCGAGGGATCGGACGGTCGCGTGATATCAGTGGGACGACGTGGGGTCATGGACTCTCCTCCGTGTGCGGGACATGACTGTGCCGCCCGCGGCCCTCGCGCGCAAGCACGCGCGCGGCGCCGGGGCAAGGATCGGCGCGGTGTCCGCCCGTGTCCGCCGTCCGCGCCGCGGACACCCGCGGTCGGGGCGACGCGCGACGGCGAATACGTGATTTCCTGCCTGCTCAGGCGCTTGCGCCCGAGCAGGCGCCCGCAGCGCCCGCTGGCACGGCGCGTGCACCGGCTTAGCACATGAAACTGGCCCAGCTGAGAAAGCTTCCCGATGCCGCGCAGAGCGTGGACGGAAGCATGCGTGGCACGGAGGCGCAGGACCGAGCGCTCGACGGTGAAGTGCCGCACTGGCAGCGCTATCGCATGCGCTACGCGCTCGCCGGCGCCGCGCTCGTGGTGCTGCTGTTCGGGCTGCTGATCCGCGGCTGGCTGCATACCGGGGCGGTGATGTCGCGCGAGCGGCTGCGCTTTGCGGAAGTGACGCGCGGGCACTTCGTGCGCGACGTCGCCGCCGACGGCACCGTGGTCGCCGCCGTGAGCCCGACGCTGTTCGCGGTCGCACCCGGCACGGTCACGTACTCGGTGCGCGCCGGGGATGCGGTCAAGAAGGGTCAGGCGCTCGCCACCCTCGACAGCCCGAACCTCAGCAGCGAGTACCAGCGCGAGCGCGCCACCCTCGACAGCCTGGACGCCGCCCTAACGCGGCAGCAGATCGAGATCCGCCGCCAAATCATGGCGAGCCAGCAGCAGGCCGATCTCGCCCAGGTGACCATCAACGCGGCGCAGCGGGAACTGAAGCGCTCGCAGTGGGCGTGGGATCAGAAGGCGATCAGCGAGCGCGACTACCAGCGCTCGATCGACGACGTCGCCACCGCGAAGCTCAATTTCGAGCACGCGCGCGACACCGCCGGCCTGGAGCGCGAGAGCCTGGCGCTCGACCTGCGCACCAAGCGCCTCGAGCGCGACCGCCAGGCGCTGGTGGTCGCCAATCTGCAGCAGCGCATCGACCAGCTCACGGTGCGCGCGCCCGTGGACGGCATGGTGGCGAACCTCGCCCAGGTGCAGAAGGCGCGCGTGGCCATCGACGCCCCGCTCCTCACGGTCGTCGACCTGTCCGCCTTCGAGATCGAGTACCAGGTCGCCGAAACCTACGCCGGGGAGATCAAGCCGGGCATGAGCGCCGATATCACCCTGGAAGGGCACACGGTCGCGGGCACGGTCACGGCGATCTCCCCCGAGGTACGCCAGAACCAGGTCACCGGCCGCGTCAAGTTCGCGAACGGCCAGCCGCCGCGGCTGCGCCAGAATGAGCGCACCGCCGTGCGCATCGTGCTCGATCAGCGCGACAACGTGCTCAAGTTCGAGCGTGGCTCGTTCATCGACGAGGGCGCGAGCAGCGTCTACGTCGTACACGGCGGGCGCGCGACGCGCGCTCCGGTAAGGCTCGGCGCCGCCTCGGTGAGCGAGATCGAAGTGCTCGGGGGCCTGAACGCCGGGGACACGGTCGTCATTTCCGACACGCGCGATTTAAACCAGGCGCCCGACTTCGCCATCTCTAACTAAATGACCGCGACCGCGCGCCCGGGGGCGCGCATGCACGAGGAACGCAAGATGCTCAAGATGCAGGACGTCAGCAAGATCTACCGGACCGACCTCATCGAGACCTACGCGCTGCGCAAGTTCTCCCTCGAGGTGAGCGGCGGGGAATTCGTGGCCGTCACCGGACCTTCGGGCTCGGGCAAGACCACCTTCCTGAACGTCGCCGGGCTGCTGGAGGATTTCGACTCGGGCAGCTACGAGCTGGAGGGCAAGGACGCGCGCAAGCTCTCCGATGACGCCCGCTCGCGGCTGCGCAACGAGCGCATCGGCTTCATCTTCCAGAGCTTCAACCTGATCCCCGACCTCAACATCTACGACAACGTGGACGTGCCGCTGCGCTACCGCGGTCTGAGCCACAAGGATCGTCACGAGCGCATCGCGAGTGCGCTCGAGCTGGTCGGGCTCGCCTCGCGCATGAAGCACATGCCGGCGCAGCTCTCGGGCGGGCAGCAGCAGCGCGTCGCCATCGCGCGCGCCATAGCCGGGGATCCCGCCTTCCTGCTCGCCGACGAGCCGACCGGCAATCTCGACTCGCTCATGGCGCGCCAGGTGATGGACCTGCTCGAGCAGATCAACGAGATGGGCACGACCATCCTGCTCGTGACCCACGATCCGGAGCTGGCGCGAAGGGCGCAGCGCAACGTGCACCTGATTGACGGGCAGATCGCGGATTTCCGCGCCTACGAGCCGCGTGCGCGCGGCGCCGAGGCCGCGGGCGGCGTGCGCGCCTGAGGCCCTCTTCCCAACCGCGCCAGGCACTGAAAGGGAGTCGTCATGCTGGGCTATTACACGCGGCTCGCGTTCAAGAGCTTTCGTCGCAACCCCGGGGTCACCGCCCTCATGGTGCTCGCGATCGCCCTCGGCATCGCGGTGTGCATCATGACGCTCACGGTCTATCACGCCATGTCGGGCAACCCCATCTGGTGGAAGAACGAGCGCCTGTATGCCGTGACCATGGACAACTGGGACCCGGTGCAGCCCTTCGACAAGCACGCCGCGGACCTGCCGCCCCCGATCATGACCTACAAGGACGCGAAGTACCTGTACCGCTCCGACATCCCCGAGCGCAAGGTGATCACCTACGTCGCGGATGCCACCATCAGCGGCGCGGGCCCGTCGCCGAGCCGGGTCATCACGCGACTGACGACCGGTGACTTCTTCGCCATGTTCGACGTGCCGTTCCTCTACGGCGGCGGCTGGGCGGCCGCGGCCGAGGACCCGCCGCAACCGAGCATCGTGCTGTCACGCGAGACCAACGAGAAGCTCTTCGGCGGCGCCAACAGCGTCGGCCGGACGCTGCGCTGGAACGACCACGAGTTCCGCGTCGTCGGGGTGCTCGATGACTGGTTCCCGCGCCCGCACTTCTATGACCTGACCGGCGGCGCCTTCCAGGCGCCCGAAGACGCCTACATCCCCTTCGCCTGGGGGCCGCAGCTCGAGCTGCAGTCCGGCGGCGATACCGACTGCTGGAAGCCCGAGACCATCAACAACGAGGCCGACTTCCTCGCCTCGGAGTGCGTGTGGATCGGCATGTGGGTGGAGTTGCCGGACGCGGCGAGCCGCGCGCGCATGCAGAGCTTCATGGACAACTACTGGGCCGAGCAGCATCGCGCCGGCCGCTTCCCCCGCGCGCGCAACAACCGCCTCACCGACGTCGGCCAGTGGCTGAAGGACAACAAGGTGGTCGACAACGACAACCGCGTGCTGGTCGGGCTCGCCTTCGCCTTCCTCGCGGTCTGCCTCATCAACACGGTGGGGCTGCTGCTGGCGAAATTCCTGAACGCCGCCCCGGTCACCGGCGTACGGCGTGCGCTCGGGGCCAGCCAGCGGCAGGTGTTCATCCAGCACCTGGTGGAGGTCGCGATCCTCTCGGCGGTCGGCGCCGTGCTCGGCTTCGGCCTCGCGATGCTGGGGCTCGCCGCCGTGCACCACATGTACGCGGCCGCGCACATGGGTCACCGCGGCGGCTACCAGGAGCTCATGCACTTTGACCATGCGGGCGTCGTCTGGGCGATCGTGCTCGCCGTCGCCGCGACGCTCGCCGCCGGGCTGTATCCGGCCTGGCGCGTCGGACGGCTGCCGCCGGCCGTGTATCTGAAGAGCCAGTAGGGAGGAGCGCCATGAACCTTCACATCCGTCCGATCGTCTCGGCGCTGCTGCGTAACCGCACCGGCGCGGTGCTCGTCGCCCTGCAGGTCGCGATCGCGCTCGCCGTCCTGGTGAACGCGCTCTTCATCGTGATCACGCGCATGGAGAAGATGGGCCGTCCCACCGGCATGGACGTCGCCAACATCTTCGTGATCCAGAGTCAGGGCTTCACGCAGCACTACGACCTGAAGTCCTCCGTGCAGGAGGACCTGACCTACCTGCGCGGGCTGCCCGGGGTGATCGCCGCGACGCCGATCAACGCCATCCCCCTGAGCGGCGGGGGCAGCTCGACGACCCTGTCCACGGTTCCCGGCAAGCACAACCCGCATTCCTACGGCCTGTTCGAGGTCGACGAGCAGGGGCTCGACGCCCTCGGCGTGCACCTCATCGCCGGGCGCAACTTCCGGCACGGCGAGATCGAGCCGCCGATCACCAGCAACGACTCCTCGCGCTTCGTCGCCAGCATCATCGTCTCGCGCGCCCTGGCCGAGGAACTCTTCGGCAAGGAGAACCCGCTCGGCAAGCAGGTGTACGACAACATCGGCCAGCACGCGACCGTCATCGGCGTCGTCGACCCGGCGATGAACTCCTGGCCGGGGAACGAGCACGCCGAGTGGGTGTTCTACATGCCGCGCCTCACCTCGGCGCTCTACGGCGGCGTGCGCTACATGGTGCGCACCCGACCCGGGCAGCGCGACGCCGTCATGCGGCTCGCCGAGACGCACCTCAGCAAGTCCAACCCCGAGCGCGTCGTGCACTTCGTGCGCCCGCTCAGCTACTTCAAGGACCTCTCCTACCTCGGCGACCGCTCCATGGGGATCTACCTGCTCACGGTCACGGGGCTCCTGATCGCCGTCACCTCGCTCGGCATCTTCGCGCTCGCCACCTTCAACGTCGCGACGCGCACCAAGCAGATCGGCACGCGCCGCGCGGTCGGTGCACGCCGCGCGGACATCGTGCAGTACTTCCTGGTCGAGAACGGCATGATCACCAGCGCCGGGATCCTCCTGGGCTGCGCGCTCGCGCTCGGCACCGGTTACTGGCTCTCCGTGCAGTACGCGCTGCCGCGGCTGAACCTGTATTTCCTGGTCGGCGGGGTGCTCGTGCTGTGGGCCATCGGGCAGCTCGCGGCCTGGCAGCCGGCGCGCCGCGCCGCGGCCGTCTCCCCCTCCGTGGCGACCCGCACCGTGTAGCGTGCCGCAGGTAGCCCGGGGGCGTGGGGCCGCACGGCCGGTGTTAGGATCGCGGCCATGGAGCGCGACCCACAAGGCAGGCAGCGCGTGAGCCTCGCCGGCCACAGCATCCTCGTCATCGACGACAGCGAGGCGGTGCGTACCGCCTTCGAGGTGCTGCTCGCGTTGCACGGCGCGCGCGTGCTGAGCGCCGCCTCCCCGCAGGAAGGCCTGGCGCTGCTCGCGCGCGGCGGGGTGCATCTCGTGATCCAGGACATGAACTTCCGCCGCGAGGCGACCAGCGGCGAGGAAGGCATGGCGCTCTTTCAGCAGATCCGCGCCGGCTCCCCCGAGGTGCCCATCATCCTGCTCACCGCCTGGACGCACCTCGAGGCAGCGGTGCGGCTGGTGCGCGCCGGCGCCGCCGACTACGTCGCCAAGCCCTGGGACGACGCGCGCCTCATCACGAGCGTGCGCAACCTCCTCGACCTGCGCAGCGCGCGCGCCGAGGCCGAGGCGCTGCGTGCCGGGCGGCGCGCGGCGCGCGCCGCCCTCGCCGAGCGCTTCGACCTGCGCGGCATCGTCTACGAGAGCGAGGCGATGCACACGCTCGTCGCCATGGCGACCCAGGTCGCACACGCGGACGTGCCGGTGCTCATCACCGGTCCCAACGGTGCCGGCAAGGAGGTGCTCGCCGACATCGTGCAGGCGAACTCGGCGCAGGCGGACGCGCCCTACTTCAAGGTGAACCTCGGCGCTCTGCCGCAGGAGCTCATGGAGGCGGAGCTCTTCGGCACCGAGGCCGGCGCCTTCACCGGGGCGCGCTCGCGCGCCGGACGCTTCGAGGCCGCCGACGGCGGCACCCTCTTTCTGGATGAGCTCGGTACGCTCGGCGGCGGCGGCCAGGCGAAGCTCCTGCGGGTGCTGCAGACGGGGGAGTTCGAGCGGCTGGGCTCCAACCAGACACGCCGCGCACGCGTGCGCATCATCGCCGCCACCAACACCCCGCTGCGCCAGGCGATGCGCGCCGGCGCGTTCCGCGAGGACCTCTTCTATCGCCTGAACGTCATCGAGCTCGAGATGCCGCCGCTCGCCGCACGGCGCGAGGACATCCTGCCCCTCGCGCGGCACTTCCTCCAGGGCGGCTTCGCCCTCGGCGCGGACGCCGAGCAGGCGCTCGCGCGCTATCCCTGGCCGGGCAACGTGCGCGAGCTGCAGAACGTCATCCGTCGCGCGTGCCTTCTCTCCCCCGCGCGCGCCATCGCGGCAGCCACGCTCAGCCTGCCCGAGACGCGCGCCGACTCGCCCGCCGAGCCGGAGCCGGACCGGGCGAGCATCGAGCAGGCACTCGAGCGGGCGCACGGCGTCGTCGCGCACGCGGCGCGTGACCTGGGACTGTCGCGTCAGGCACTCTATCGGCGCATGGAGAGACTGGGACTCAAGGGCGAGACGCCCCGTCCGGCCCCGCCGCAGTGACCGCGCGCTGGTCGCTCGCCGAGCGCATCGCCGCGGCGCTCGGCGTCACCGCGCTCGCCGCGGCGGCGCTCACGGCGCTCGCCGCGCATTGGCTGCCCGCGCCGATCGCGGCGCTCCTCGCATTCCTCGCCCTCGCCCCGTTGCTGTTCCTGGCCGCCGAGCGGCTCACCGGCCCCTGGATACGCACCCTGCGCGCCCTGGGCGACGGCATCCTCAGCCTGCGCGACCACGACTTCAGCGTCTCGATCGCGAGCACCCGCGATCCGGAGCTCGCCGCGCTCACCGAGGCCTACAACTCCCTCGGGGACCTGTTGCGCCGCGAGCGGCTCGATCTCTATCAGCGCGAGCTGCTGCTCGACACCGTGATCCAGAGCTCGCCGCTCGCGATGCTGCTCACCGACGCGAGCGAGCGCGTCGTCTACAGCAACGTCGCCGCGCGGCAGCTGCTGCACAACGGTCGCAAGCTCGAGGGCATGGAGTTCGCGCGTGTGCTCGCGGATTCACCGGCGGCGCTGCGCGAGGCACTCGGCAGCGGCGAGGACACGCTCTTCACCATGGACGTGGCCACCGAGGCGCAGGTGTTCCATCTCTCGCAGCGACGCTTCCTGCTCAATGCGCGTCCGCACCGCCTCGTGCTCCTGAAGCAGCTGACGCGCGAGCTCGCCGCGCAGGAAGTGGCGGTGTGGAAGAAGGTGATCCGCGTCATCGCCCACGAGCTCAACAACTCCCTCGCCCCGATCTCATCGCTCGCCCACTCCGGCGGGCTGCTGACCCAGGAGAGCGCCGGGGAGCCGCTCGCGCGCGTGTTCGCCACCATCGGTGAGCGCGCCGCGCACCTCGCGAGCTTCATCGACGGCTACGCACGCTTCGCCAAGCTGCCGCGGCCGCGCCCGGCGCAGGTGCGGTGGGCGCAGCTTCTGGCGCGTCTGGAGGGCACGGTGGCGTTTCGCACCGCCGGCGCCCTGCCCGCGCGCGACGGCAGCTTCGACGCGAGCCAGATCGAGCAGGTGATGATCAACCTGCTGAAGAACGCCGCGGAGTCCGGCTCGCGGCACGAGCAGATCACGGTCGCGATCGCCGACGAGGGCGCGGCCTTTCGCATCGAGGTCGGCGACCGCGGCGCGGGACTGACCGAGTCGGCGCTGCGCGATGCGCTCCTGCCCTTCTACTCCACGAAGGCCGCGGGCACGGGCCTGGGCCTCACCCTGTGCCGCGAGATCGTCGAGGCCCACGGCGGGCGCCTCAGCCTCGCCAACCGTGCCGACGGTGGCGCGCTCGTCACGGTGTGGCTGCCGGCCTAGGGGCGTGTGCCGCGTGCAGCCTTCGTGGCCCCGGTCGTCGTTGCGACCTGCTTCAGGTACTTCCTGAAGTCTTTGCCGAGCGCCGGGTGTCCGAGAGCGTATTCCACCGTCGCCTGCAGGTAGCCGAGCTTGCTGCCGCAGTCGTAGCGCTTGCCCTTGAAGCGGTAGGCGTACACCGCCTCCTCGTGCATGAGGGCGGCGATGCCGTCGGTCAGCTGGATCTCCCCCCCGGCACCGCGGCCGATGCGCTCCAGGTGCTCGAAGATCGCGGGCGATAGCACGTAGCGACCGACGACGGCGAGGTTGGACGGCGCGGCCGAGGGCTTGGGCTTCTCGACGATGCTCTTCACGCGGCTCGTGTGCGAGCGATCGGCCTCCACCTCGACGATGCCGTACTTCTCGGTGTCCTGGCGCGGCACGACCTCCACGCCCAGCACGCTCGCGCGCTTGGCGTCGTAGACGTCCGCCATCTGCGCAAGGCACGCGACCTCGCTCTTGATGAGGTCATCGGCGAGGTGCACGAAAAAGGGCTCGGCGCCGACCGCCGGCTGCGCGCACAGCACCGCGTGCCCGAGGCCGAGCGGCGCGGGCTGGCGGATGTAGATGCACGAGGCGTAGGAGGGCAGGACGCTGCGCAGCTGGTTGAGCAGGTCACTCTTGCCCTGCCGCTCGAGCATGCTCTCGAGCTCCTGGTCGGAGTCGAAATGATCCTCGATGGCCCGCTTGGAGGCGCCGGTGATGAACACCAGGCGACGCGCGCCGGCGGCCAGCGCCTCCTCGACCGCGTACTGGATGAGCGGCTTGTCCACCACCGGCAGCATTTCCTTGGGACTCGCCTTGGTCGCCGGCAGGAAGCGCGTGCCGCGCCCGGCCACGGGGAAGACCGCGGTACGGATCGCGCCTCGCGAAGTGGTCCTCATGAAAAGCCTCCGGAGCGGTGTGGCTGGACGCAGGCAGTTTAGCCGCAGTGCGGCACGCCGAGCAGGGCCCGTGAGTCCTCAGGCGGCGCGTACGGCCGAGTCGGTGCGCTCGGCCCACTTGAAGACCGCCGGGCGCATGCTGTCCCAGGAATGACACTTCGGGCAGCGCCAGTACCAGCCGACGCTGTGCAGGCCACAGTCATCGCACTGGTAGCGCCCGCCGGCATCGCCGATGCGGGTGAGGAGCGTGCTGAGGGATCTCGCCTCGGCGGCGGACTGCACTTCGGCGCCGAGGTCGCCGGCGATCGCCGGCAGGCGCGTCAGCTCCTCGGTCGGCATCGCGGTGGCGAGCAGCCACGCGAGCTGCCGCGGCGTCACGCGGCCGCTCTGTCGCAGGCGGCGGCCGAGTTCGGGCAGGAAGTCCTCGCTCCCGGAGCGGCGTGCGATCTCGAACACCCGCGGGATGACCTCCAGGGCGAGGCCGGGCTCCATCTCGAGCGCCTGGAAGTAAAGCAGCAGCGCCCCCGGGGCATCACCCGCCCCGTCGCTGATGCGCGCGGTGAGGATGTCCGCGCGCGGCAGCTGTGCCTGGTGGGTGCGCGCCTGGCGCAGGAGCGTGCCGGCGCGCTCGGCGTCCCCCTGCACGAGGGCGTGCTCGGCGAGCTCGCACAGGTAGTGCGCGGCGACCCGTGCGCGCTCGGCCTGCACCGCGGGCGGCAGCTCATGGAACACCTTGAGGGCCTTCGCCCAGTCCCCCTGGGCCTCGTAGATGCCGACCAGGTGATCGAGCGCGAGATGGCGGTACTCGCCCGAGGCGGCGAGCTCCTCGAGCACGCGCTCGGCACGGTCCATTAGCCCCGCGCTCTGGTAGTCCTGGGCGAGGGCGAACGCCGCCTTGTCCTTGACGCTGGCGCCGCCGTGCTCGCGCAGCCGCGAGTGTATGGCGATCGCCCGGTCGACCTCGCCGCGGCGCCGGAACAGGCTCCCCAGGGCGAACTGGATCTCGGTGGCATCCCCGTCGGCCTCCGCCATGCGCACGAAGATCTCCGCCGCGTGGTCGATGCGGTCGTTGATCAGGTGATCGAGTCCCTCGTAGTAGTCGCGCGGCAGGCGCACGATGCGCGCGGCGCCGTTGCGGCGCCCGAGAAAATAGGTGGCCAGCCCCACGAGGATGAAGGCGAGCGCCAGAAACCCCGGTGGTACTTCGAACATGGCAGCTGGGCAGCCTAGCAGGTCCGCGGCGCGGGAGCTAAGCGCGCGGCGGCAGCCGCCGCGCGCTCGCCGTACTTGAGGCTAGTCGCGGATCGGACTGTCGGCGCCGTCGTTCACCCGCTCGCGCAGGTCCTTGCCGGGCTTGAAGTGCGGAACGTGCTTGCCCGAGAGCGCCACCGCCTCGCCGGTCTTGGGATTTCTCCCCTGGCGCGGCGGGCGGAAGTGCAGCGAGAAGCTGCCGAAGCCGCGGATCTCGATGCGCTCACCCTGGGAGAGGGCGTCGCTCATGATCTCGAGGATCTGCTTCAGGGCGAGCTCCACGTCCTTCGCCGGCAGGTGCTTCTGCTTGGCGGTGATGATCTCGATGAGTTCCGACTTCGTCATGGGTTTTGGGCTAGCGGTTCTCCCCGGAACCGATGTGCTCCTTGAGCAGCTCGCCCAGGCTCGTGCCCGAGGTCGCGCTCTCGGAGCGGTAGCTCTGTACCGCCTCGGCCTCCTCGTGCATCTCCTTGGCCTTGATCGAGAGCGAGATGGTGCGCGACTTGCGGTCCACGCCCGTGAACTTCGCCTCGATCTCCTCGCCCACCTTGAGCACCGCGCGCGCATCTTCGACGCGGTCGCGCCCGAGCTCGGAGGCCCGCAGCTGTCCCTCGATGCCGTTGCCGAGATCGATGATCGCACCGCGTGCGTCGACTTCCTTGACCACGCCCTTGACGATCGTGCCCTTGGGGTTGTCGGCGATGTAGGCGGAGAAGGGATCCTTGGCGAGCTGCTTGATGCCGAGAGAGATGCGCTCGCGCTCCGGGTCGATCGACAGCACCATGGCCTCGAGCTGCTGGCCCTTCTGGTAGTTGCGCACCGCCTCCTCGCCCGGCTGGTCCCAGGAGATGTCGGAGAGGTGCACCAGGCCGTCGATGTTGCCCGGCAGCCCGATGAAGATGCCGAAGTCGGTGATCGACTTGATCAGGCCGCCGACCTTGTCGCCGCGGTTGTAGTTCTCGGCGAACTCCTTCCACGGGTTCGCCTGGCACTGCTTGAGGCCGAGCGAGATGCGGCGACGCTCCTCGTCGACGTCGAGCACCATGACCTCGACTTCCTGGCCGGTGTGCACCACCTTGGCGGGGTTGACGTTCTTGTTGGTCCAGTCCATTTCCGAGACGTGCACCAAACCTTCGACGCCGTCCTCGATCTCCACGAACGCGCCGTAGTCGGCGATGTTGGTGACCTTGCCGAACACGCGGGTGTGCGGCGGATAACGGCGTGAAATGTTCTCCCACGGATCCGCGCCCAGCTGCTTGAGGCCGAGGCTGACACGCGAACGCTCGCGATCGAACTTCAGAATGCGGACATCGATCTCGTCGCCAACCTTCACCACCTCGGACGGATGCTTGACGCGCTTCCAGGCCATGTCGGTGATGTGCAGCAGGCCGTCGATGCCGCCCAGATCAACGAACGCACCGTAGTCGGTGAGGTTCTTGACGGAGCCGCGCACAACAGCGCCTTCCTGCAGGTTGTCCATCAGTGCGCTGCGCTCTGCGGAGAACTCCTGCTCCACAACCGCACGCCGTGACACCACG
>DATBBQ010000077.1:0-98033 GCA_036270915.1 Steroidobacteraceae bacterium | reverse complement strand
AAAGGCGATCGTCGGCGGCCCGAAGATCCCGAAGCGCTTGAGCAGTGCCTGATCGTCCGCGGTATTCGCGGTCACGTCGGCGCGCAGCAGGACGGTGCGCTTCAGTGCCTGCTGCACCGAGGGATCGGTGAAGGTGTAGCGCTCCATCTCCTTGCAGGACGTGCACCACTCGGCCGAGAAGTCCACGAGCACGCCCTCCCCCTGCTCCCTCGCACGCGCGACCTCACGGTCCAGATCCGCGACCGAGTGGATGGGCTGGAAGGTCAGGGTCGGGTGCTTGGCGGCGAAGGCGGGGATCGGGGCGAGCGGATCGGTGCCGCCGAGTACCGCCCCGGCGGCGAGGGTGACGCCGTAGAGTCCGGCGAGCACGCCGACGGCTCGCAGCGCGAACGCCGCTCCCGAGCGGGTGCGCGTGTCCGCCCAGAGCAGGAAGGCAAGCGCCAGAGCGGGCACCGCCCACAGGAAGAGCGTGACGCGCTCCGGAACGATGCGCGAGAGCATCCACGCGGCGACCGCGAGCATCATCACGCCGAAGAGCTTCTTGACGAGGTCCATCCACGGACCGGCCTTCGGCAGGAGCTTGCCGGCGGAGGCGCCGACGATCAGGAGCGGCGTCCCCATCCCGATGCTCATGGCGAAGAGCGCCGCTCCGCCGCGGGCGAGCTGGCCCGTCTGGCTGATGACGAGCAGCGCCCCGACCAGTGCGGGACCCACGCAGGTGGTGACGATGAGCGCCGAGAGCGCGCCCATCACGGCTACCCCGCCGAAGCTGCCGGCGGACTGGCGGTTACTCACGTTGGCGACGCGCGTCTGGATGGCGGCCGGCATCTGCAGCGTGAAGAGGCCGAACATGGACAGCGCGAGCGCCACGAACAGCCCCGCGAACAGCGCGAGCACCCACCACTGCTGGAAGGCCGCCTGGACCTGCTTGCCCATCGCGGCCCCGGCGACGCCGGCGGCCGTGTAGGTGAGCGCCATGCCGAGCACGTAGCTCAAGGACAGGAGGAACCCGCGCCTCGCGGAGACCTCTTTGCCGCTGCCCGCGATGATGCCCGAGAGGATCGGCACCATCGGCAGCACACAGGGTGTGAAGGCGAGGCCGAGCCCGGCGAGGTAGAAGGTGCCGATCATGAAGAGCAGATTGCCGCCGCGGATGAGCCCCGCGAACCAGGACTGGTCGTTGCCGCCGTCGGCCGGCGCGCCGCCGCCCGTGGTGGGCGCTGCGGAGCCGCCCGCAGCGAGCTTCACGGTGACGGTCTTGGTGATCGGCGGATAGCACAGGCCCGCCTCCGCGCAGCCCTGGTAGGTGACCGACAGGGGAAGCTGCAGGGCGCCGCCGCTCCTGCGCGCGACCGGGATGCTCGCCGCGAGCTCGTGGTGGTAGACCTCCTGGCGGCCGAAGTACTCGTCGTTCTTCACCTGGCCGGCGGGAAACTGCACGGCGCCGAGCTCGACGTGTCCGTCGCTCGTCGTGACCTTGATGCGGGCGCGGTAGAGGTAGTAGCCGTCGGCGATCTCCCAGTTGAGCCGCACGCGGTCGCTTCCGTCGGCCAGGGCGTCGAAGCGGAAGGCCTGATCGGGCGGCAGGAACTCCTCCCCCTGGGACTTCTGGCCCAGGACGGCGTCGATGCCGGAGGGCTTCCCGGAAGACGAGGTGGGGCTGGCCGGGTCGGCGAGCACGGCAACGCTCAGGCCGAAGCTAAGGAGCAGGACACCGGCAATATGTCGCATGGCTGTCACGAACTGACCTTAGTATGCGTCGCGCCCTGGGAATGGGTGCCTTTTATAGCCCACCCCTTGGATAAGCGGCAGGAACTGGCGTTCACCTTCGCAAGCTGCGGCCGTTCCGAGCCCGATCGGGCGGTCCCCGGGTAGAAAAAGTCCTCCGGTCACTTGAATTCGGGAACTGCCTCCCTATCATTAGCAGTCGCACGGGACGAGTGCTAACAGCCTCCCCCGGCCAAGAAAACCCTAACTCAAGTCTATTTTAAGGAGCGTTCACCATGAAGATTCGTCCTCTTCATGACCGCGTCATCGTCAAGCGCCTGGAAGAGGAGCGTACCTCCCCGGGTGGCATTGTGATCCCGGACACCGCGGCCGAGAAGCCGGTGCAGGGAAAGATCGTAGCGGTCGGCAAGGGCAAGATTCTCGAAGACGGCCAGGTCCGTCCTCTGGATGTGAAGGTCGGCGACAAGATCCTGTTCGGCAAGTACAGCGGAACCGAGGTCAAGGTCGACGGTGATGATCTTGTGGTCATGCGCGAGGAAGACGTCATGGCCGTGATTGAAGGCAAGTAAGCGAGGATCACGACAATGGCAGCCAAAGAAGTCAGATTCAGCGACGACGCACGCGCCCGCATGTTCAGGGGCGTGAACGTCCTCGCCAACGCCGTCAAGGCAACCTTAGGCCCCAAGGGCCGCAACGCCGTGCTCGACAAGAGCTTCGGCGCCCCCACCATCACCAAGGACGGCGTCTCGGTCGCGAAAGAGATCGAGCTGAAGGACAAGTTCGAGAACATGGGCGCGCAGATGGTGAAGGAAGTCGCATCCAACACCTCCGACGAGGCCGGCGACGGCACCACGACCGCGACCGTGCTCGCCCAGGCGATCATGCGCGAGGGCCTCAAGGCCGTCGCCTCGGGCCGCAACCCGATGGACATCAAGCGCGGCATCGACAAGGGCGTCATCCTCGCCGTCGAGGAGCTGAAGAAGCTCTCCAAGCCCTGCAAGGACTCCAAGGCCATCGCCCAGGTCGGCACGATCTCGGCGAACGCCGACGAGTCGATCGGCAAGACCATCGCCGAGGCGATGGACAAGGTCGGCAAGGAAGGCGTGATCACGGTCGAGGAAGGCCAGGGCCTGCAGAACGAATTGGAAGTCGTCGAAGGCATGCAGTTCGACCGCGGCTACCTCTCGGCCTATTTCATCAATAACCAGGCGAACCAGACCGCCGAGCTCGAAAAGCCGGTGATCCTGCTGGTCGACAAGAAGATCTCCAATATCCGTGAGTTGCTGCCGCTGCTCGAGGGCGTGGCCAAGTCCGGCCGTCCGCTGCTCGTCATCGCCGAGGACGTCGAGGGTGAGGCGCTGGCGACGCTCGTCGTCAACAACATCCGCGGCATTCTCAAGGTGGTCGCCGTGAAGGCGCCCGGCTTCGGCGACCGCCGCAAGGCCATGCTGCAGGACATCGCCACCCTCACGGGCGGCACGGTGATCTCCGACGAGGTGGGCCTGTCGCTCGAGAAGGCGAGCATCAACGACCTCGGCGAGGCCAAGAAGGTGGTCGTGGAGAAAGAGAACACCACCCTCATCGACGGTGCCGGCAAGGCGAGTGACATCAAGGGGCGCATCGAGTCGATCCGTCAGCAGGCCGAAGAGGCCACCTCCGACTACGACAAGGAGAAACTGCAGGAACGCGTCGCCAAGCTCTCCGGCGGTGTCGCGCTCATCAAAGTCGGGGCCGCGACCGAGATCGAGATGAAGGAGAAGAAGGCCCGCGTCGAGGACGCGCTGCACGCGACCCGTGCGGCGGTCGAAGAGGGCGTCGTTCCCGGTGGTGGAGTCGCTCTGATCCGCGTCCAGCGCTCGCTCGATAAGCTCGAAGGCGCTAACGAAGACCAGACGGTCGGCATCAAGATCCTGTCGCGCTCGATCGAGGAGCCGCTGCGCCAGATCGTGGAAAACGCCGGCGAAGACGCCGCGGTGATCCTGAACCGGGTTAAGGAAGGTAAAGGTTCCTTTGGATACGACGCCGCCACGGGCGAGTTCGGGGACATGCTGGAAGCGGGCATCCTGGATCCGACCAAGGTGACCCGGCTCGCGCTGCTGAACGCCGCATCCGTGGCGGGCCTACTGCTCACGACCGAGGTCATGGTGGCGGAGGCCCCGAAGGACGAGGAGCACACGCATGGTGCTCCGGGCGGCATGGGCGGGATGGGCGGGATGGACATGTAAGACCCTCTCTAAAGAGGTATCGATTCGCTCAAGAACAACGGCTAGTCTTTACATAACAGTTAAGGGTGCGGGGCCGGCTCACAGCCGGCCACCACCCCGAAAGTCGCGGAACAAGACCCCCTATTCCGCGCATTCCTCGCAGGCCCCCTCACCGGGGCCTGTTTTTTTTCACCGCCATTTAACAGCGCGGTGCTCGCGTCATCTCCTGCCTACTTCCGGTTGCCCACGCGCAGGTTTATCGTCTCCTCATTAAGGAGGCTCACCATGGCTACTCTGCGCGGCGGCATGACAGGCGCTGCATTACTGGCGCTGCTGACACTCGCCGCGTGTGGGCGCGACGGTCAGGATCAGATGAGTTGGGCCCGTGCGGCGCTCGAGCGCAACAAAGACGTGGAGATCGTGACGGCCGACCAGGAGAGCCGCACCTTCACCGTGCGGGTGAAGGACTCCAAGGAACTCATCAAGGTGCGCGTCGATGAACTCGTCGCGGTGCCCGCGGGAGTCGCCTCTGCCCCGGCCGCCACGCTCGCGAGCGCGGCAGCCGCACCAGCGAGCGCGGCGACCGAGCCTGCGCCCGTGACGGCGAGCGCGACGCCCGGGGAGCGGGCGAGTGCCGACGGCGACGCAGCGACGCCTGACTCCTCGCGCGTCGTCGCCACGGAAGGGTCCGGCGGTGCGCCGCAGCTGGAGCAGCCCGGCGGGCGCGTGCTCAGCGCCGGTCCCGGCTACAGCATCAAGGCGGCCGCGGGCGGCGCCGGTGCGAGCAGGCTCGGGAGCGGCAAGCTCTCCGAGAGCGGCCCCGGTTACAGCATGCAGTCCGTCGCCGGCGCGCCGGCCGCCGCGCAGCGCACGCGCGATCCCAGCGTGACGAGCGCCGCGCTCGAGCGGCGCCACGAGCCGATTGTCTGCCAGGGCTCGCGCTTGCTACAGATCGACAACCGCAACCTGCAGTTCGACGGCGACGCGGTGAGCGCCGAGGACGGCTGCGAGATCCACATCACCAACAGTCACATCACCGCCACCGGCATCGGCGTGCAGGCGCGGGCGGCGAACGTGCACATCGACAACAGCTCGATCGAGGGCAACACGGCTTCGATCGACGCCTCCGACGGCGCCCAGGTTTATGCCGCCGGCTCGCACTTCACCGGCATGAACCGCCAGCTCGACAGCGCCTCGTTCCACGACCTCGGAGGCAACATCTGGAACTGAGCCCGCCGCGCGGGATCAGCCAGGAGCTCACGGATCTCATCGCGCGCGCCCTCGAAGCGCTCGGGGCGCAGGACGCGGTGCGCGCGGCGCTCTGCGCCGCCCCGGCGGGCGTGCGCGACCTGCTGCCGCGCCTCATCGCCTCGAGCGACTTCCTCGCCCAGTCCCTCAGCCGCGACCCGCACCTGCTGGCCACGCTCCTTCACAGCGGCGATCTCGAGCGCCCGCTGCCCGCCGGGGAGTTCGCGCGGCGCGCGGCGGCGCTGCCTGCCGAGGCCGCCGGCAGCGAGGCACTCGTGCAGGCGTGGCTGCGCAACTGGCGGCGGCGCGAGTACGTGCGCATCGCCTGGCGCGACCTCGCAGGCCTTGCGGACCTCGGCGAGACGCTCGCCGAGCTCACCGCCTTCGCGGATGCGGCCATCGCGGCCGCGCTCGCGCACGCGCGCGCGGGCCTCGTCGCGCGTTACGGGGAGCCGCGCTCTCCGTCCGGGGAGGCGCAGCCGCTGCTCGTCATCGGCATGGGCAAGCTCGGCGGCGGGGAGCTCAACTTCTCCTCCGACGTCGACCTGGTGCTGCTCTTCCCGGAGCACGGCGAGACCGACGGCGCGCGCGCCATCGCCAACGAAGAGTTCTTCACGCGCCTCGGCCAGGCCCTCGTGCGTCTGCTCGGTACCCCCACGGTCGAGGGATTCGTGCTACGCGTCGATCTGCGCCTGCGGCCCTTCGGGGACTCAGGGCCGCTGGTGGCGAGCTTTGCCTCCTTCGAGGACTACCTGCTGCGCCACGGCCGCGACTGGGAGCGCTACGCGTACGTCAAAGCGCGCCCGGTGACCGCGGTTGCGCGCTACGCGGAGATCGACGCCGCGGCGGTGCGGCCCTTCGTCTACCGTCGCTACCTCGATTACGGCGTCTTCGAGAGCCTGCGGGAGATGAAGGCCCTCATCCAGCGCGAGGTCGAGCGGCGCGAGCTCGCCGATCACGTCAAGCTCGGCCCGGGAGGCATCCGCGAGATCGAGTTCATCGTGCAGGCGCTGCAGCTGACCCGCGGCGGACGCGACACCCGCCTGCGCACCGCGTCGCTCCGCGACGCGCTCGCGCAGCTTGGGGCGGCCCGGCTGCTGCCGGAGGCCGCCGTGCGCGAGCTCGGCGCCGCCTACGCGTACCTGCGCCGTCTCGAGAACCGCCTGCAGATGCTCGGCGACGCGCAGACGCACCAGCTGCCGGCGGACGCGCTCACCCGAGAGCGCGTCGCACTCGCCATGGGCGCGTGCGACTTCGCGACGCTGCTTCAGGAGCTCGACGCGCACCGTGCCCGGGTGAGCGGTCACTTCCGCGCCGTCATCTTCGGCGCGAGTGACGCCGACCAGGCCTCGGTGCGCATCGACCTCGGGCGCTTCTGGGACACGCAGGCCGAGACCGCCGCGCTCGCCGACTCGCTCGCGCGTGCCGGCTTTACGGACAGCCAGGAGGTGGCGCGCCTGCTGCTCGAGCTGCGCGGCTCCTCCCTCGTGCGGCGCCTCGATGAGCCGGGGCGGCGGCGTCTGCAGGCGCTGCTGCCGCCGCTGCTGGCCGACGTCGCCGCGAGCAGCGCGCAGCTGCCGGTGCTGCGGCGCGTGCTCGCGATCATCGAGGCCATCGGGCAGCGTTCCGCCTATTTCGCGCTGCTGCGCGAGAACGTCGCCGCACGACGGCGCCTCGTCGAGCTGTGCCGGCACGGGGACTTCCTGAGCGCGCAGATCGCCGCGCACCCGCTGCTGCTCGATGAGCTGATCGACGAGCGGCTGCTCTCGGAGCTGCCCGAGCGGGCCGCGCTCGCGCGCGACCTCGAGACCCGCCTCGCGCAGCTCTCCGAGGACGACCCGGAGCAGCAGGTCGAGGCGCTGCGGCAGTTCCAGCGCGCGGCACTGTTCCGGGTCGCGGTCGCGGATCTCACCGGGGCGCTGCCGCTCATGCGGGTGTCCGACCGGCTCACCGACATCGCCGAGCTCATCATCGAGCGCGCCATGCACTTCGCCTGGCGGCAGATCACCGCGCAGTTCGGGGTCCCGACCTGCAGCGGGGAGGGCGGGCCTCGCTCCGTGGCGATCTGTGCGGTCGGCTACGGCAAGCTCGGCGGCATGGAGCTCGGCTACTCCTCGGACCTGGATCTGGTATTCCTGCACGACTCGCACGGGGAGCACCAGGAGACGAGCGGCTCGAAGCCTATCCCCAACCAGCTGTTCTTCGTGCGCCTGGCGCAGCGCATCGTGCACCTCTTGACGGTGCACTCGGCGGCCGGCCGGCTCTACGAGGTGGACGTGCGGCTGCGCCCGAGCGGCAAGGGTGGCTTCCTGGTGACGAACATCGAGTCCTTCGCGCAGTACCAGCGCGAGGAGGCCTGGACGTGGGAGCACCAGGCGCTGCTGCACGCGCGCGCCGTGGCCGGCTCGCCTGCGCTGCGCGAGCGCTTTGAGGCGGTGCGCCTCGACGTGCTCGCCAACCACGTGCGCCGCGCGACGCTGCGCAGCGAGGTGCGCGCCATGCGCGAGCGCATGCGCCGCGAGCTCTCCCGCGGCGACGCCGGGCACTTCGACATCAAGCAGGATCCCGGCGGCATCGCCGACATCGAGTTCCTCGCCCAATACTGGGCGCTGAAGTGGGCGCACGACTACCCGCCGGTCGCGCTCTTCTCCGATACCATCCGCCAGCTCGAGTCGGTGGCCTCGGCGGACCTCGTTCCCCAGGCGAGCGTCGACGTGCTCACCGGAGCGTACCGCCTGTACCGCGAGCGCACCCACCACCTCTGGCTCGCCGGCGCGGAGCCGCTCGTCGAGGCGGCGGAGTTTGCCGTGCCGCGCGCGGCGGTCACGGCGCTCTGGGGTGCGGCGATGGCAGATGAGAGCTGAGGGCGCGCGGGTATAATGCGCGCCACCTAGGCGCACGCAGAGCACTCCAGATGGTCGCGACGGCTAAGCCGCTCATAGAGCCCAACGCTCAGAACCAGTACGAGATCGGGACCGAGGACCTGCCGCTCTCCTGCCCGATGGCGCAGATGTACCTGTGGAACTCGCACCCGCGCGTGTACCTGCCGATCGAGGAGAGTGGCTGGGCCAAGTGCCCGTACTGCAGCGCCGAGTACACGCTGCGGCGCTGACCGCTGCCTCAGCGGTACTGCTTGTAGGACTTTTCCTCGACGAGCCGCGAGCCGAGTTGCAGGTTGATGCGCTTCTTGATCGCGGCGCGCTCGTCGTTGGCGACGTACACCGCGCGCGCGAGCTCGATGAAGTCGCGATCGAAGGTCTGACGCGCTTCCTTCTCGCGCAGCCGGTCCTCGATGTCCCAGAGCCGCTCGTTGACGGCCTGCAGCGCGTGCTCGTCCTGGCTCACGTCGCTCTCGGCACCGCTCGCGCGCCAGGTGTCTTGCAGCAGGGCAAGTTCCAGCTTGACGTTCGCGAGCTTCGCGGCTTCCTGGATGCGCGCCACCTTGATGCGCAGGATGGTGATCTTGTCCAGCAGCTCGCCCGGGGACACCGGCACCAGCAGGTCCTTCATGGCGGCGATCCTAGCAACTCGTCGAGTCTCGCGGTTACCTCTTCGACGCTGATCAGGTCCATGACCCCGTCCTCCTCGATCTTGTGCCCCCAGGGGAGCTGCTGCGCCTCGACGCCGCGGAAGACCCGCGCGGCCTGCGGATAGGCGTCGACGCACCAGCGCCGCGACAGGTACGGCCCGCTGCGCGCCGGGTTGGTGGCCGCGTAAAGACCCAGCACCGGGGTACCCACCATGGTTGCCATGTGGGCGGGCCCCGAGTCCGGCGTGACGAGTACCCGGGCGCGCGCTATCAGGGCCAGCAGCTCCGGGAGGGTGTCCTTGCCGATCTGATTGAGGAGCGGGACGCCGGCGTGCTGCTCGATCTCCTGGCCGGTGCGGCGCTCGAGCTCGCTCGGGCCGCCGGCGAGAATGACACGCATGCCGTGGCGGCGCACGGCGTGCGCGGCGAGCGCGGCGTAGCGCAGCGGCTGCCAGTTGCGCAGCGGGTGGCTCGAGCAGGGACTCACGAGCAGCGTCGGCTGCTCGTCCGGGATCAGGCGGGCCGCGTAGGCCTCGGCACTCTCGGGCAGCGGCAGCTGCCAGCGCAGCACGCGCTCGCCGATCCCGAGCGCCTCGGTGAAGCCGAAGAAGCTGTCGAGCACGTGCTCGCGCGAGCGCGCCGCGATGCGCGCGTTGGTGAACAGCCACTGCAGCTCCCGGGCCCGGGCGCGATCGAAGCCGACCTTCACGGGTGCGCTCACCAGGCGCGCCACCAGACTCGCGCGCAGCGCGACCTGCATGTGCAGGAGCACGTCAAAGCGCCGGCCGCGCAGCTGTGCGCGTGCCGCCGCCAGCCGTGCGCGCTTGTCCACGGTGATAAACTCCACGCCCTCGATGAGACTCATGAGGCGCGCTTCCGTCTTGCCGATGATCCAGGTCAACTGCGTGGCCGGCCACGCCCGCTGCAGGGTGCGCACGAGCGGCACGACGTGGCAGGTGTCGCCGATCGCCGAGAGCCTGAGGATGCACAGGCTGCGCGGTGGTTCGGCGAAGGACAGCATTATGGAGTTGGTGTTGTGAGCGGGCGTTTCGCGCTCGGTCCGGAGGTGAAGCGCGTCGCGATCGCCGGCGGCGCCATGCTATATGACACCTCGCGGGCCGGCAATTTGAGCAACGAGTGGTTCGAGCCGCGCTACTGGCAGACGCGCGGCGAACTCGACGGTGCCGCACAGGGCCGCGGCACGGCGCACTTCGTGCGCAGCGCGGGCAAGGGCTACGTGCTGCGCCACTATCACCGCGGCGGCCTCATGGCGAGGGTCTCCGCGGACCGCTACGCCTGGCGCGACGAGGAGAGCACGCGCCCGTTCGCCGAGTGGCAGCTCACCTACCGCCTGCACCGCGCCGGGTTGCCGGTGCCGGCGCCGATCGGCGCGCGCTACCGGCACGCGGGCTCGACCTACCAGGGGGACATCATCACCGAGCGGCTTGCCACCGTCGGCTCGCTCGCGGAGTGTCTGCGCACCGGGGCGCTCTCGATCGTCACCTGGATCTCCATCGGCCGCTGCATCCGCCGCTTTCACGACCTCGGTGTCTGTCACGCGGACCTCAACGCGCACAACGTGCTCCTGAGTGAGGACAACGTCTACCTGATCGACTTCGACCGCTGTCAGCTGCGCAAGCCCGGCATGTGGCGCGACGGGAACCTCGTGCGCCTGCGTCGCTCGCTGGAGAAGATCACCTGGGGGCTGCCGGCCGAGCGTTTCGGCGAGTCCGACTGGCACGGCCTGCTCGACGGCTACCGCCAGTCCTCGGGCAAGACCGAGCTGCCGGCGTAGAAGGGCGGCGCTTGCGACTCCTGTATCTTCTCGCCGCCTACCTCGCAGCGCCGCTCATTTCCCTGGTCTTTCTCTGGCGCGGGCTCTTCGACCGCAGCTACTGGCACAACTTCGGCGAGCGCTTCGGCTTCGGGCCCCGGCAGACGCCCCACGGCGTGTGGCTGCACGCGGTCTCGGTCGGCGAGGTGCAGGCGTGCGCACCGCTCGTGAGTGCGCTCTACCGCCGCCATCCCGCCCTTCCGCTTACCGTCACGACCGTCACGCCGACGGGCGCGGCGCGGGCGCGGGCGCTGTTCGGCAACCTCGCCCACGTGCGCTACGCGCCCTACGACCTCCCCGGTGCGGTGCGGCGCTTCTTCGCGCGCGTCTCCCCCTCTCTCGCGGTCATCTTTGAGACCGAGCTGTGGCCGAACCTCTATCGCGAATGCGGCCGGCGGCGCGTGCCGCTGGTGCTCGCGAGCGCGCGCATCTCGGCCCGCTCGGTGAGCCGCTACCGGCGCCTCGGCCGACTCTTCAGCGAAACGCTCGCCGAAGCCACGGTCGTCGCCGCGCAGGGCGAGCAGGACGCCGAGCGCTTCCGCAGCCTCGGCGCCGATCCCGGTGCGACCCACGTGACCGGCAACCTCAAGTTCGACTTTGAGCTGCCGCCCGACATCACCGAGCGCGGCGAGCGGCTGCGCGCGCACTACGCGCCGGGGCGGCCGCTGTGGGTCGCCGGCAGCACCCATGGCGGCGGCGAGGAAGCGGCGGTGATCGCCGCGCATGCCGCGGTGCGCGTCGTGCATCCGGGCGCGCTGCTCGTCATGGCGCCGCGCCACCCGCAGCGCTTCGCGGAAGCCGCCGAGGAGCTCGCGCGCTCAGGAGTCGCGTTCGCGCGCCGCTCGCAGAGTGAGAGCGTGACGTCGCAGACCCCCGTGCTGCTGCTCGACTCGCTCGGCGAGCTCCTCGACTTCTACGCCGCGGCCGACGTCGCCTTCGTCGGCGGCAGTCTCGTCCCGGTGGGCGGGCACAACCTGCTCGAGCCCGCGGCCCTCGGGGTGCCGATCCTCACCGGTCCGCACAACTTCAACGGCGCGGAGATCGCGCGGCTGCTGCTCGCGCAGGGCGCAGCCGAGGTGGTACAAAACGGCGAGGAGCTCGCCGCGCGGCTCACGAGCCTGCTCGGTGATCCGCAGCAGCGCGCGCGCATCGGCGCGCGTGGGCGCGAGTGCGTCGACGGCAACCGCGGCGCGCTCGGCAAGCTGCTCGCGCTGATCGAACCGCTGCTCGCGGCCCCCGGCTCCTAGCGCCGGCCGTTTCCCGGCTTCGTGCCCGGGGGCGTTGTCTGGGGCGGTGCGCCCTGGGGCGCCGCCTGGGGCGGCGTCGCCGGGGGAGTGCCCGGGGGCACGTTCGGCGTCCCGGAGGGATCAAACGGGCTCCCCGGCGGCGTCCCCGGCGGCGGGGTCGGCAGGTTCTTCGGCATCGTCGGCGCGACCGTCTCCGGCGTGATCGCCTCGGGCGCCTTGCGCGACTGCACGGTGAGCCACTTGTTGATCTCGACCAGCTGGGCGCGGTCGAGGTTACCGGCCGCGTCGCGCAGCTGCAGCACGCTCACGATGTAGTCGTAGCGGCTCGCGGCGTAGTCGCTCTGCGACTGCACCAGCGTGCGTCGCGCGTTGAGCACGTCGACCGCCGTGCGCGTGCCGACCTCGTAGCCGGCCTCGGTCGCCTTGAGCGCCGTCTCCGCCGAGGCCTGCGCCTGCCGCAGCGCCTGCACGCGGGCGATGCCCGCGATCACGCCGAGGTAGCCGTCGCGCGCGGCGCGCTCGGTGGCGCGCGAGCTCGCGACCACGGCCTCCTTGGCGGCCTGCCAGCGGTACTCGCTCTCGCGTACCTTCGACTGCGTGAACCCGCCGCTGAAGATCGGCAGCGTGAACTGCAGGCCGATCTGCCGGTCGTTGATCTTGCTGTTCACCCCGCCGAAGGGCGAGCCCTCCAGGACCTGATCCGACTGGATATGGTCATAGGAGCGCCCGGCGACCAGGTCGAGGGTCGGCAGATGCCCGCCGAAGGCGGCGCGGACGTTCTCACGGGCGACGTCCGCTCCGAGCCGGCTCGCGAGCAGCGTCGGATTCTGGTCCAGCGAGATGTCGACCCAGCGAGCCTCGTCCTGCGGATCGGGACCCGCGAGCGGCATCTGCGGGTCGGGCTTGGAGAGCTGGTCGTACTTCTGGCCGGTGATCTCCTCCAGGCGGTAGATGGCGGTCGCGAGGGCGCGCTTGGCGGCGATCACGGCTGCGGCGGCCGTGTCGCGTCCGGACTTCGCCTCCTGCACGTCGGTGATGGCGATGAGGCCTACCTCGAAGCGCTTGTCGGCCTGATCGAGCTGGCGCTGGATGGCCTCGAGCGCGGCCTGGTTGGCGAGCAGCGTGTCATCGGCCGCGAGCACGACGAAGTAGGCGGTGGCGACGCGCAGGATCAGGTCCTGCTCGGCGGCCTGGTAGGTCGCCTCCGCCTGTGCCACTTCCTTGTGAGCGGCCTTGATGTTCATCCAGTTGGTCCAGGAGAACACGTTCTGCCGCAGGTTCAGCGCCCAGGTCTTGGTGCTCTGGTCGATCGTCTCGTTGAGCGGCACCACCTGAGGGGGGCTGCCCGGACTCAGGACGGGCTGGTCCTGGAAGCCGCTGTTGTGATCCCAGGTGGCCCCGGCGGTGCCGTTGATCTGCGGCAGCACCTGCGCCCAGGCCTGCGGGCTCGCCTCGCGCGTCGCCAGGCGATTGGCGTTCGCCTGCCTGATCGTCGGGTCGTTCTGCAACGCGTCCTGAAAGACCCCGACCAGATCCTTGGCGGCGAGGCTCCCGCTGAATACGAGTAACCCCAGGGCCAGCGTGGTGGCTCGAATCATGAAAGTCCCTTCAAATAGCGATTAGACACCACCGGCACTCAAAACGTAAATTCCGTCGGCCGCTGCGCGTTCACGAGCGCGTCGATAACGGTCTCGAACAGGCTCTGGGAGCTCCAGGCGTCCTCTGCCGTGCGTCGCACCAGGCGTGCCTCCATGACCGGCGACTCCCCGACGACGACGAACAGCCGTCCGCCGACGTTGAGCGCTCGCTCGAAGCGCGCGTCGTAGGCGGGGAGCGAGGCCGTCAACGCGATGACGTCGTAGCGGCGCGAGCCATCGATGCGCAGCGCATCCGCGTCGATCACCTCCACGCCGCGCACACCGAGGGCCGCGAGGTTCTCGCGCGCGGCTTCGGCAAGCTCCGGGTAGAGCTCGAGGGAGGTCACCGCTCCGCCGAGCGCACGCAGGCAGGCGCTCACGAAGCCCGTACCGGTGCCAACCTCCAGCACCGATTCCTGGGGCATCGGCAGCACGGCCTGCAGCAACCGGCCGGTCACGCTCGGTCGCAGCATGTGCTGGCCGTGTGACAGGGGCACCTCGACGTCGGCGTAGGCGAGGAAGCGCTGCTCGGGCGGCACGAACGCCTCACGCGGCACCCGTGACATGACGTCCAGGACGCGCCCGTCCAGTACGTCCCAGGCGCGCACCTGCTGCTCGATCATCTGTACCCGGGGGTCCTGTGTCAGCATCCCTTAGCGCTCCGATTGGACTTATTACCGAGTCCCGAAAAGGCGGGAGAAGTTACGGTTTTTTCGCCGCCGTGCCAAGCGCTCCTGCGACGAGATATGGTGAAATACCGACGGGGCGAGGCCCTGCCTGCGTTATGCTTCCGCTGTCAGTATTTCCGCCGGCACGACAAGTCCAATGAGAGTGCCTGCGGACGCGCCGGGGATCTATGCGCAAGGCCTAAGAAGAACGTAGATGTCGATCATTGGGCTGTTATGCCTCCTGTTCGCCCTCATTGCCGCCCTGGTTCTCGTGCTCTATGCGTTGCAGCGCCGCGACATGCAGAGCGTCGGGGAACTCTCCCAGCAGCTGCAGCGTATCGCCATTGGCGGGCGCCTGGGAGGCCGTGTCGAGGTTGCCAACGACAAGCCCGAGATCGCGGCTCTGGTCACGGCGGTCAATCATCTGCTTACGCGTGCCGGCCCCGGCAGCGAGCGTGAGGCGCTCGAAGCGCCGAAGCTCTTCGCCGACCTCGGCGAGCGCATCCATGAGGCGGTGCTCGTGCATCGCGACGTCATCCTGTACGCCAACCGGCAATTCGCCAGCTTCGTCGGCGTGGATCGTGTCGAGCTCATCGGCCGGCGGCTCGCCGACCTCGTGCCGCCGGAATATGCGGAGCTCGTGAGTGAGAACATCCGGCGGCGCCTCGCCGGCGATGCGGCCGCCGAGCGTTACGAGATCGACATGGTCGGCCTGCAGGGGCAGGTGAGCCGCCTGGAAGTCGCCTCGACGCTGGTTGAGTACGACCAGGGCAACGCGCTGCTCATCACCGGTGTTGAAATCATTCCCACGCAGACCACTCCGGCGCTGCGCCTGCCAACCGGCGACGGCAGCGCCGAGGCGCAACAGCTCGCGCTGCGCTCGCTCGCCGAGGCGATCATCGCCACCGACAAGGAAGGTCACGTCACCTTCATGAATCCGGCCGCCGAGCAGCTGACCGGCGCTTCGGCAGTCGCGGGCATCGGCCGCTCCCTGGAGGAGATCATCACCCTGGTCGAGGAGAGCGACCGGCGCCACCTCGCCGACCCCGTGCGTCAGGCCCTCGCCGGCAGCGCCACCGTGAGCCTGAGCCGCCGGGCGCTGCTCATGTCGCGCGGCAGCGGCAGCGAGCGCTCGATCGAGCTGTCCGCCTCGCCGATCCGCAACGATCTCCAGGAGCTCGTGGGCGCGGTGGTGATGCTGCACGACGTCACCGAGCAGCGCGGCCTCACGCGGCAGATGTCCTATCAGGCGACCCACGATGCGCTCACCGGGCTGGTCAACCGGCGCGAATTCGAACGGCGCCTGGAGGAGGCGATCGAGAGCGGCCAGCGCGGCGACGGTCAGCACGTGCTGTGTTATCTCGACCTCGACCACTTCAAGCTGGTCAACGACACCAGCGGGCACCTGGCTGGCGACAGCATGCTGCGCGAGGTCGCGAAGCTGCTGCGCGATGCGGTGCGCGACAGCGATACCGTGGGTCGCCTGGGGGGCGATGAGTTCGGCCTGCTCCTCATAGGCTGCCCGCTCGACAAGGCGCGCCAGATTGCCGATGACCTGACGCGCTCCGTCGGCGACTACCGCTTCGTCTGGAAGGACAAGATTTTCAACATCGGCGTGTCGGTGGGACTGGTAGAGATCTCGCGCGAGAGCGGCACGCTCGAGGAGCTGCTCGCGGCCGCCGACACGGCCTGTTACGTCGCCAAGAAGCAGGGCTCGGGCCGGGTCGCCGTGTATTCGGCGCGCGATGAGGCGCACGCGCGCCACACGGGCGAGATCCAGTGGCTGCAGCGCCTGCAGAGCGCGCTCAAGGAGAACCGCTTCCACCTCTATCAACAGGTGATCGTGCCCGCGCACGGCGAGGAGACCGGGCCGGCCATGGAGGTGCTGGTGCGCCTGCAGGATGAGGGCGGACGGGAGCTGGTGCCGGCGGATTTCATGCGCGCCGCGGAGCGCTACCGGCTCATGGGACTGGTCGATCGCTGGGTCGTGCAGACGACGCTCGCGGCGCTCGGGCGCGGTGCACTCTCCTTGCCGAGCGGCCGCAGCGTCGCCATCAACATCTCAGGTCAGACGCTCGGCGACCTGCAGTTCCTCGAGTTCGTCGTGGAGTGCTTCGACTCGACCGGGGCGGCCCCGACGCAGGTGTGCTTCGAGATCACCGAGAGCGCCGTGATCGCCAACCTCGACCACGCCCGACGCTTCGTCGGGGTGCTGCACGGCATGGGCTGCCAGTTCGCGCTCGACGACTTCGGCTCCGGCGTCGGTTCCTTCTCCAACCTCAAGAATCTGCCGCTCGACTACCTGAAGATCGACGGGTCGTTCATGCGCAACCTGAGCCGCGACACCGTCAACCAGGCCATGGTGACGGCGATGATCAAGCTCGCCCGGACGCTGAACTTCAAGGTGATCGCCGAGCAGGTGGAGGACAGCGCCGCGGTGGAGACTGCGCGCAGGATGGGCGTGGACTACCTGCAGGGCTACGCGATCGGCCGGCCGCAGCCGCTGCAGCTGGCGGCCTAGATTTCCAGCCGGGGCGAAGGCGCCGGCGAGCGTTGCTTCAGCGCCCGCGCGGCGCAGTCCGGCCTCTCGCGCGCCAGCCGGGCCGGCCGCTTCACAGCAGCGGCACCATCAGCAGCGCCACGATGTTGATGATCTTGATCAGCGGGTTGATCGCAGGTCCCGCGGTGTCCTTGTAGGGATCGCCGACCGTGTCGCCGGTGACCGCGGCCTTGTGCGCGTCCGACCCCTTGCCGCCGTAGTTGCCTTCCTCGATGTACTTCTTGGCGTTGTCCCAGGCGCCGCCGCCGGTGGTCATCGAGATCGCGACGAACAGCCCGGTGACGATCGTACCGATCAGCAGGCCGCCGAGCGCGCGGATGCCGGCGCCGGCTCCCATGAGCGAGTTGAGCGCCACCACCAGCACGATCGGCACCAGGATCGGCAGGAGCGAAGGCACGATCATCTCGCGGATGGCCGAGCGCGTGAGCAGGTCGACGGCACGCGAATAGTCCGGCTTCTCGGTACCCGCCATGATGCCCTTGATCTCGCGGAACTGGCGCCGCACCTCGTTCACGACCGAGCCGGCCGCGCGGCCGACCGCCTCCATGGCCATCGCGGCGAACAGGTACGGCACGAGCCCGCCGATGAACAGGCCGATGATCACGGCGGGGTCGGAGAGCGAGAAGATCGCGGGCTTGCCGGCGGCCTCGAGGTTGTGGGTGTAGTCGGCGAACAGCACCAGCGCCGCAAGGCCCGCGGAGCCGATCGCGTAGCCCTTGGTCACCGCCTTGGTCGTGTTGCCGACCGCATCCAGCGGGTCGGTGATGTCGCGCACCTGCTTCGGCAGTCCCGCCATCTCGGCGATGCCGCCGGCGTTGTCGGTGATCGGCCCGTAGGCGTCGAGGGCCACGATCATGCCGGTCATCGACAGCATGGCGGTGGCGGCGATCGCGATCCCGTAGAGGCCGTCGAGCGTATAGGCGCCCCAGATGGCGAGGCACACCGCGATCACCGGCAGGGCGGTCGCCTTCATCGACACGCCGAGACCCGCGATGATGTTGGTCGCGTGCCCGGTCTGCGAGGCACTCGCCACCTTGCGCACCGGGCTGTACTCGGTGGCGGTGTAGTACTCGGTGATCATGATCATCGCCGCGGTGAGCCCGAGCCCGATGAGGGCGCAGTAATACAGCGAGGACACCTCGCCCGGCATGATCTGGCGGGTGATGAAGTAAAAGGCCACCGCCGAGACGATCCCGGAGACGACCACACCCTTGTAGAGGGCGTTCATGATCTTGCCGCCGGCGCGGGCGCTCACGAAGAAGGTGCCGATAATGGAGGCGACGATCGAGGCGGCGCCGAGCGCGAGTGGGTAGATCACCGCCGCGGTGGCGGCGGCCGCGCCCTTGTCAGCGTACAGCAGGCCCCCGAGCAGCATGGTGGCGACGATCGTCACCGCGTAGGTCTCGAACAGATCCGCCGCCATGCCGGCGCAGTCGCCGACGTTGTCGCCGACGTTGTCGGCGATCACGGCGGGGTTGCGCGGGTCATCCTCCGGGATGCCCGCCTCGACCTTGCCCACCAGGTCCGCGCCGACGTCCGCACCCTTGGTGAAGATGCCGCCACCGAGGCGCGCAAAGATGGAGATGAGCGAGCCGCCGAAGGCGAGTCCGATGAGGGCGTGCAGTGCCCCGTCGTCACCGAGGTGGGTGTACTGGCGCAGCAGCGCGTAGTAGCCGGCGACGCCGATGAGGCCGAGGCCAACGACCAGCATGCCGGTGATGGCACCGCCGCGGAAGGCAACGCTGAGGGCGGCGTTCAGACCCTGGGTGGCCGCCTGCGCGGTGCGCACGTTGGCGCGCACCGAGATGTTCATGCCGATGTAACCGGTCAGGCCCGAGAGCACCGCGCCGATCGCGAAGCCCCCGGCGGTCGCCCAGCCGAGCTTGGAGAAGCCGATCACGAGGAACAGGACGATGCCGACGATCAGGATGGTCGAGTACTGGCGGTTGAGATAGGCCTTGGCGCCTGCCTGTATGGCCGCGGCGATCTCCTGCATGCGCGGGTTGCCCGCCGGCAGGCGCAGGATCGCGCTCATGGAAAACACACCGTAGAGCACGGCGAGCACGCCGGCCGCGATCGCGACCCACAGCCACGTGGTGACGTCCATCGAGAGAACCTCCGCAAAAAAAGGCCGCGCACTATAACATGACGACCCGGGGTCGCCGACGCCGCCGGGCTTGCCTTCAGCGAGCGCCGCAGCGCGTCATGACAGCTTGAATTCGTTCTTGAGGCGCCGCCGTACCCTGACACCCTTGATCTTCACGTAATCCGGCAGGCCGTTCTTGTAGGGCGGGTAGGCTTCCCCGGCGATGAGCGGCTCGAGGTAGCGGCGCGCGGCCTCGGTGATGCCGAAGCCGTCGGCGCGGATGTAATCGGCGGGGACCTTCTTTTCCTTGTTGGCAACTTCGGCGAGCGGCACGTGGCCGATCGTCCAGCGGTAGGGCTTGGCGGACTTGCGCACGATGATGGGCATCACGGCGTTTACGCCCTTGGCGGCGAGCTCGACCGCGGCCTTGCCGACCGCGTACGCCTGCTCGACGTCGACCTTGGAGGCGATGTGGCGCGCGGCGCGCTGCAGGTAGTCGGCGACCGCCCAGTGGTACTTGTAGCCGTGCGCCTCGCGCACCATGTTGGCTACGACCGGGGCTACGCCACCGAGCTGCGTGTGGCCGAAGGCGTCGCGCGTGCCGGCATCGGCGAGGAATTTGCCGTCGGCATAGGCCGCGCCCTCGGAGACCACGATCACGCAGTAGCCGTACTCGCTCACACACTCGCGCACGCGCGCCAGGAACTTCTCGCGCTCGAAGGGCACCTCGGGGAAGAGAATGACGTGCGGGGGCTCGGCCGGGCCGCGGCCGGCGAGCCCGGCGGCTGCGGCGATCCAGCCCGCATGCCGCCCCATCACCTCGAGCACGAAGACGCGCGTGGACGTGCGCGCCATGGAGGCGACGTCGAGCGCCGCTTCGCGCGTTGACACGGCGACGTACTTGGCCACCGAGCCGAAGCCCGGGCAGCAGTCGGTGTGCGGCAGGTCGTTGTCGACGGTCTTGGGCACGCCGAGGCAGGTGATCGGGTAGCCGAGCGAGGCGCCGATCTGCGAGACCTTGAGCG
This sequence comes from Steroidobacteraceae bacterium, assembly GCA_036270915.1. GTDB lineage: Bacteria > Pseudomonadota > Gammaproteobacteria > Steroidobacterales > Steroidobacteraceae > 13-2-20CM-66-19. Next base: position 78,267 of record DATBBQ010000077.1, on the reverse strand, counting down.
CCGTATCCATCGAGTCGTTGCCGCCGTTGTAGAAGAAGTAGCCGATATCGTGCGCGCGGAAGACCTCGATCAGCCGCTCGTACTCGGCCCGGTTCTGGTCGATCCCCTTGAGCTTGAAGCGCGCGGAGCCGAAGGCCCCGGCGGGGGTGTATTTGAGCCCCCGGATGGTCGCGGGGGTCTCGCGGCTCACGTCGATCAGGTCCTCGGTGAGCGCGCCGATGATGCCGTCCCGGCCGGCATAGACCTTGCCGATCGGCTTCGCGCGCCGGGCGGCCTCGATCACACCGCAGGCCGAGGCGTTGATGACGGCGGAGACCCCGCCGGACTGGGCGTAGAAGGCGTTCTTTGGACCCGGTTTTTTCATGGCGTTGGCGCTGGCGGGCTTGACGGGGCGGGAAGAATAGCGCACGCGCCCGGGGCGTGCGCGCGCCGCCGAAGGCGGGTGTTTGACGCCCCCCGGAACGGCCGGTAACGTTGCGGACCTTTGTGCTGCCCATCGGCAGCGGCTTTGACTGCACGCACATGCGCATCGTTTTGTTGGGGGCGCCCGGCTCGGGCAAGGGCACCCAGTCGCAGCGTCTCGTGGAACGGGTCGGTATCCCGCAGATCTCCACCGGCGACCTGCTGCGCGCCGCGGTCGCCAAGGGCACCGAGCTTGGCCGTCAGGCGAAGGAAGCGATGGACGGCGGGCGGCTGGTGGATGACTCGCTCGTGCTCGGCATGATCCGCGAGCGCCTCGCGGAGCGCGACACCCGCAAGGGCTTCATCCTCGACGGCTTTCCGCGCAACCTCGCGCAGGCGCACGCGCTCGATCACCTGCTGGAGTCGCTGCGCCAGCCGCTCGATGCCGTGGTGCAGCTGGAAGTGGACTCCGCGGAACTGGTGCGGCGCATCTCCGGGCGGCGCACCTGCGCCGACTGCGGCCGCGTGTTCAACCTGCTTACTTCCCCGCCGCGCGGCGCGCAGGCGCTGTGCCCGAAGACCGGGCGGCCGCACCGGCTCGTGCAGCGGCCCGATGACAACGAGGCCACGGTCGCCGAGCGGCTGCGCGTCTATGACGAGAAGACGCGTCCGCTCATCGACTTCTATCGCGCGCGCGGAATGCTGCGCGTCATCGACGCCGAGGGTCAGGTGGACACGGTGACCCGCCGCCTGGCGCACGTGCTCGGCGTGCCCGCGCTGGCGCGCGCGCCCAAGGCCAAAGCAGCCGCCCGGCGGCCGGCGGCCAAGAAGCGACCGCGCGCCGCGCCCGCCCGCAAGGCAAAGGCCAAGTCCCCCGCACGCAAGACACGCGCCAGCGCACGCGCGCGCCGCGCGCGCCGCTGACTAGAGCGCCGCGAGCAGCCGCTCGCCGATCGCCCCGCGGCGCCAGCCGCGAAGCAGCGCCCCGTCGCGCCGCCCGTCGACCAGCTGCTCGAGTTCGCGGCGCGTGGCGAGCACCTCGGGCGCGAGATTCAGCTGCGTCGCGACCGCCTGGCTGAGAGCGGTGAGTTTCTTCACCAGCGCCCCCTTCAGCGGATCCGGACGCGTACGGCCGGGCAGGGGGGGCGGCGGCTCGGCAATGCCGGCGGCGGTGACGCACGCGAGCAGCTCATCCCCGCGTCGCTTCACCAGCCCGGGTGGCATCTCCGGGATGGCGGCGAGCTCCTGGCTCGTGCGCGGCACGCGCATGACGATCTCCCGCAGCACGAGGTCATCGAGGATCCAGCCGCGCGGGCGATCGTGGGCGATCGCGCTGCGCTCGCGCCAGGCGGCCAGTAAGCGCACCAGGCGCGCGCGCGCCGGGTCGAGCTCGCGCAGGCCCCTCAGGCGCTGCCAGGCGTTCTCGGGATGGACACTGAGGCCCTGTGGGTCCTCGAGCTCGGCGAGTTCCTCGCGCAGCCATTCGAGGCGCCCGAGGCGCGCGAGTTCCTCCTCCAGGCGCTCGGCGAGCGGCAGCAGGAAGCGCACGTCATCGAGCGCGTAGTCCAGTTGCGCGGGCGAGAGCGGTCGGCGTGCCCAGTCGGTGCGCGTATGCGACTTGGCGAGCTCGCGCCCGAGGAGGCGACGTACGAGCTCCGCGTAGCCGATCTGCGCCGGCAGACCCGTGAGCGCCGCGGCGATCTGCGTGTCGAACACGGGTCGGGTGAGGCCGGTCACCGGCAGCAGCACCTCGAGGTCCTGGCGCGAGGCGTGCATCACCTTCACCGGCGTTGCGGCCGTGAGCGTCGCCGCGAGCGGCGCCAGCTCCGCGAGCGCGAGCGGATCGATGCAGGCCGCCTCGTCGCCCGCCGACACCTGCAGCAGGCACAGCTGCGCGCGGTAGGTGCGCTCGCGGAGAAATTCGGTGTCGAGGCCGATGCGCGGCTGAGCGGCGAGCCGTGCGGCGAGCTCCGCGAGGTCCGCTGGTTTCGTGACGATGGACAAAACGGGCTGCGCCGATGACCTGTACAATTGCGGCGCCGCATTATGCGAGGGCCGCGCCGGTCCGCAAGGCAATTATGAGGGAGCTCGTCAGGCTCTTCACGGATATCACGCTCCTGCGCCGCGGTCCGCAGGATCTGCCGGCCTCGCCGCTGCTCCTGGTCCTGACAATCGGCGCCTACCTGGTGCTGTTCCTGCTCGCCTCCGCGATCGCGCCACGCCAGCAGCTGCCGGCGCAGGGAGTGCTGTACGCCGCGTTCACCGTGGCCTGGTATGCCGTGCTGCTGCGGCTCGTCGGCCGGCCGGAACGCACGCTGCAGACGCTCACGGGCCTGTTCGCGGTGCAGCTGGTGCTGTCGCCCCTGCAGCTCGGCGCCGACGTGCTCCTGCTGCGCTTTCCGCAGGACTCACCGACCGCACTGCCGATCGTGACGGCCGCGTTCGTGATCGTCATCTGGCTGATCATCGCGAGCAGCCGCATCGTCAAGGCGGCGCTCGAGTGGACCACCGGTGCCAGCGTCGGCATCACGCTCCTGCAGCTGCTCATCGGCGGCCTGCTGGTGCTCGCCGTGCTGAACCCTGAGAGGCCTTAGAACAGATCATGCACATTCATATCCTCGGCATCTGCGGCACGTTCATGGGCGGCATCGCCGCCATCGCGCGCGCCGCCGGCTTTCGCGTCACCGGCTCGGACCGCAACGTCTATCCGCCCATGAGCACGCAGCTGCAGGCGCTCGGCATCGAGCTCACCGAGGGGTTCGAGGCCGGCCAGCTCACCCCGGCCCCCGACATGGTCGTGGTCGGTAACGTCATGACGCGCGGCATGCCGGTCATCGAGGAGCTGCTCGAGCGCGGCCTGCCGTACGCCTCCGGCCCCGAGTGGCTCAGCCGCGAGGTGCTCAAGGACCGCTGGGTGCTGGCGGTAGCCGGCACGCACGGCAAGACGACGACGTCCTCGCTCCTCGCCTGGATCCTCGAGCACGCAGGTCTTGAGCCGGGCTTCCTGATCGGCGGGGTGCCCGCCAACTTCGGCGTGAGCGCTCGCCTCGGCAACAAGCCGTTCTTCGTCATCGAGGCCGACGAGTACGACACCGCCTTCTTTGACAAGCGCGCCAAGTTCGTCCACTACCGTCCGCGCACGCTCATCCTGAACAACCTCGAGTACGACCACGCCGATATCTATCCCGACGTGGCTGCCATCCAGCGCCAGTTCCATCACCTGGTGCGCATCGTGCCGGGCGGCGGCCGGATCGTGTGGAACGGAGCCGACCCGCTGCTCAGGGAGACCCTCGCGATGGGCTGCTGGACGCCGCTCGAGGCCTTTGCGCGCGCACCGGGGGAGGGCGTCCTGTGGGGCGCACGCGGTAACGATGACTTCTCGCAATTCGAGGTGCTCGAAGGCGGCGTCGCCCGGGGCCGCGTCGCGTGGCCGCTGCTCGGGGCGCACAACATGGAGAACGCGCTCGCGGCGATCGCCGCCGCGCGCCACGCCGGCGTCGGCGTCGCGGATGCGTGCGCCGCGCTGCGGGACTTCAGGGGCATCGCGCGCCGCATGCAGCTGCGCGGCGAGGTGCGCGGTGTGCGCGTGTACGATGACTTTGCGCATCACCCGACGGCGATCACGAACACCATCGACGCGCTGCGCCGCAAGGTGGGCACGGCGCGCATCGTCGCGGTTCTCGAGCCTCGCTCGCATACCATGCGCATGGGCGTGCACCGCGACACGCTCGCCCCCGCCCTCGGCACGGCCGACGAGGTCTGGCTGTACGCCCCCGCCGATCTGGGCTGGGACGTGGGCGAGGTGACGCGCGCTCTCGGCGCGCGCGCCAGGGTCCGCGACGACGTCGACGTGCTGGCACGCGATCTGGCTTCGAGCGTGCGCGCGGGCGATCATGTACTCATCATGAGCAACGGTGGCTTCGGCGGTCTGCACGGCAAGCTCCTCGGCGAGCTCGCGCGCACGCAGTAGGCGCATGGACGCACAGCTGCCGCTGTTCCCGTTGAACACCGTGCTCTACCCCGGGGGGCCCCTGGCGCTGCGCGTGTTCGAGCCGCGCTACCTGGACATGGTCGGCCGCTGCCTGAAGGAGCAGGGTCGCTTCGGGGTCGTGCTGATCCTCGAGGGAGTCGAGGCGGGCACCGCGCTCACCGTCGCCGCGATCGGCACGAGCGGGCGCATCGTGGATTTCGATCCCCTGCCCGATGGCCTGCTCGGCATCACCTGCCTCGGCGAGCAACGCTTCCGCATCCTCAGGCGCTGGCAACAGGATGATGGACTGAACCTCGCGGACGTGCAGTTCCTGCCCGCCGAGGAGGCGAGCACCGTGCCGCCCGAGTACGCGCACCTGGGCGATCTGCTGCGCGAACTCCTGCCCAAGCTCGGTCGCGGCTACGCGCACGTCGACGCCTACTACGACGATGCCGGCTGGGTCGCGAATCGCTGGGCGGAAGTGCTGCCGCTCGCGGCCGCCGAGCGCCTCGAACTCCTCGAGATGGACGACCCGCAGCGGCGGCTCGCCCAGGTCGCCGCCTGGTCAGCCCGGCAGCCCCCGGCTGCGCATGAATAGCCCCAGGTACTTGCGGCGCACGTAGTTGGCCTCGATGAGGGCGAACACCAGGCCGCGCCAGCCGTCGAGAAAGCCGAGGCGCAGCAGGTAGCCGCGCACGAAGCGCCATTGCGGGTTCACGAGCACCGGGGTGAGGCCGCAGCGCCGACCGCGCTCGTAGAGCGCCTGCGCCATGAGGTCCGCGTAGCGCTGCATGCGCGAGAGATGGTCGCTGAGACTGCGGTAGGAGAAGTGCTCGAGGTGACCGGAGAGTCGGCCGATGCGCCCCGTCACCTTGGTGTTCTCGTGGATCTCCTCCCCGCTCCAGCCACCGCGCCGGCGGTCGAAGAGCCGCACCAGACGGTCGGGGTAGGCGTTGCCGTGGCGCAGGAAGCGGCCGAAGTACTCGGTGATCCGCGGCACCGACCAGCCGGCGGCGCCCGCGAAGCCGCGTTCCCTGAGGGCGACGATCTCAGCGCGCAGCTCGTCGCTGACGCGCTCGTCCGCGTCCACGCACAACACCCAGTCGTGTGCGGCCGAGTCGACGGCGAACTGCTTCTGCGAGCGATAGCCCGGCCAGTCGCGCGCGATGACGCGTGCGCCGAGCGCGCTCGCCAGCTCGCGCGTGCCGTCGCTCGAGTGCGAGTCGACGACCAGCAGTTCGTCGCAGAAGCTCAGCGAGCGCAGGCAGGCCTCGATACGGTCGGCTTCGTTGTAGGTGATGATGCAGGCCGACAGGTTGCTGTGGCTCGCCACGCCGCACCGCTCGTTGTTACGGGATCGCGCATAGAATAGCGCGAATGAGTTCGCTGCTGTTCTTCGATCCAACGTGTCAGAAGCCCTACGACACGCGCACGCTCGCGGACAAGGCCACGGGCGGCACCGAGGCGAGCGTCACGCGCGTCGCTGACGCGCTCGGCGCCTTCGTGATGCAGCACAACCGCGGCGAGGCCTGGGGGCGTTATCTGCCGCCGCAGCGCCTGCCGGGGATCGAGCGCGTGGTGCTCAACCGCGATTCGCGCGCCCTGTCCAGGGTGCGCGAGCTCTTCCCGCAGGCGCGCGTGTACCTGTGGGTACACGATCAGCTCAACCCCGGCTCCAAGCGCGGCCGGCGTCTCGCCTCGACCGCCGCGCTGCTGCGCGAGATGGCGGTCACGGTGGTGTGCGTCTCGGACGCCCAGCGGCGCGGCGTCGAGGCGACGCTCGCGCGCATCGGCGTGAGCAATGAGGTGCGCGCGCTCACCATCTACAACCCGGTGGCGGACGATCTGCAACCCGACGGCAGCGCGGTCGATGCCGGCAGGCTGGTGTTCTTCTCCTCGCCCAACAAGGGGCTGAACTTCGCCCTCGATGCCTTCGCCGCCGTGCGCCGCGCGCTCCCGAGCGTGCGCCTGCTGGTGGCCAATCCCGGCTACAAGTCCGACCGCATCGCGCGCCTGCCGGGAGTGGAGCTGCTCGGCGCGCTGCCGCAGGCGCGCGTGCACGCCGTGGTGCGCGGCGCGCTGTGCACGTTCTTTCCCAACTTCCTCATACCCGAGACCTTCGGTCTGGTATTTGCCGAGTCGCATGCCCTGGGAACGCCGGTGCTCACCGTCGACTGCGGGGCGGCGCTCGAGGTGCTCAACGACCGCGAGGAAGTGCTGCCCATGCGGGGCGCCTATCGGGTGTACGAGCGCGCGCTCGGCGGGCTCTCGCCCGGCTGGCGGCGGGGGCCGGCCCGGCTCGCCGCGGCGGCGGGACTCTTTGACGAATTCGTGGAGCGCATACGCGCCTGGCACGCAGGCGCCCGTCCGCGCGTCGGCCCCGATCCGCGCTTTCACCTGAGCACCGTGGCGGCGCACTGGCGCGCGCTGCTCACGGGCTGAAATGCGCTTCAGGTCGCGCGCCGGTGCCGGCGATCCTCGAGCCGGGCGCGGGTGTCGCGCCAGGCGCGCGCCAGCTTCTTGCGCGCCCGGACGACGAACTTCAGCCGCTCGAACAGCCACATCGCGGCCGGCGCGAGCGGCGCCGGAAGCCCCGGGCGGTAGACGTGCCCGTCGGGCTCATTGCGGTGCCCCGGAAAGGCCGGATAGCGCGCGCGCACCCGCTCGAGCTCGGCCTGCGGGTCGACCCCGAGCGAGAGCAGCTTGAGGTAGAAGGGCGTCGGCCGGCCGTCGCCGGTGCGCGTGTGATCCATGGCGATGGCGTCGACCACGTACAGCGACTCCCTGCCCTGCAGCTCACCTCCCCAGGCGAGGTCGATGCCCCAGGTGCTCTTGGTCCAGTCGAAGGTGTGCACCAGGCGCTCGAGTGCCGCGGCCGAGAAGCAGGGCGCCATGACCTCCACCAGGGTCACGCGCCGCAGCACGCAGGCGGGGTTGCGCACCAGCACGTTGAGCGTCGTGTGCGTGAACCAGCGCAGCGCGGGCTGCGAGACGTAGGTGTGGTAGCGGTCGCAGAGCGCGAAGAAGCGCGACAGGTCGCCGGGCCGCACGTACAGGTCGTCGTCGAACATGAGCGTGTAGCGGTACGGCCACGGCTGGGGCCGTCGTCGCCAGAACTCGAGGAACCCCTCGAGCTTGTTGAACGCCCCGGCGCCGCTGCTGTAGTACTCGGCGAGCTGCTCGGCGATCGGCGGCACGTACCAGCTGACACAGCAGTCCCAGTTGCGCTGCGGGTCCTCGGCGATCAGGCGGCGGTGCAGCGACTGCGCGCCGGCGCGTACGAACACCAGGTAGGGGCGCGCGCCGCCCGCGGGCAGGACGAACGGTGCCGCGGCGGCGGGCGCCGGCTGTGTCAGGGGTTCGTCTTCGGCGCGCACGTGCGTGTCTCGGCGACGAATGATCGGGTCGTGGGTCGCACGGGCGGTCGGTCGTCGGTGGCCGCTATAATCGCGCATCTCCTATGCCGTGTCGTCGCCTAAACCCGGTGCGCTAGCCCCATGAGCCTCAAAGGGATCGTCCTGGCCGGCGGAACCGGCACGCGTCTGCATCCGGTGACCGTCGGGGTGAGCAAGCAGCTCCTGCCGGTGTACGACAAGCCGATGGTCTACTACCCGCTCTCGACGCTCATGCTCTCTGGCATCCGCGACATCCTCGTCATCTGCACCCCCGAGGACCTGCCGCTCTTTCAGCGCCTGCTCGGCGACGGGACGCAGTGGGGTATCGCGCTCAGCTACGCAGTGCAGCCGCGCCCGGAGGGTCTGGCGCAGGCCTTCCTCATCGGGCGCACCTTCATCGGACAAGAGCGCGTCGCGCTCGCGCTCGGCGACAACATCTTCTACGGACACGGGCTGCCCGAGCAGGTGCGCGCCGCCGCCACGCGCGCCAGCGGCGCCACCGTGTTCGCCTATCGCGTGCGCGACCCGGAGCGCTACGGCGTCGTCGAGTTCGATGCGCACGGCAATGCGCTCAGCATCGAGGAGAAGCCCGCCAGCCCGCGCTCGCATCACGCGGTCACCGGGCTTTACTACTACGACAACGACGTCGTCGCGATCGCGAGCTCGCTGCGTCCGTCCGCGCGCGGGGAGCTGGAGATCACCGACGTGAACCGTGCCTACCTCGAGCGCGGCACGCTGCGCGTGGAGCTGCTCGGCCGGGGCGTCGCCTGGCTCGACACGGGCACGCATGAGTCGTTGCTGCGCGCGGCGATGTTCATCGAGACGCTCGAGAGCCGCCAGGGCCTCAAGGTCTGCTGCCCGGAGGAGATCGCCTTCCGCTGCGGCTACATCGACGCCGCGCAGCTCGAGCGCCTGGCACGCGCGCTGACGCGCAGCGGTTACGGGGAGTACCTGCTCGAGATCGCCGGCGGACGCGCCTGAACATGCGCTTCCTGCCCACCGAGATCCCCGACGTCGTGCTCATCCGACCGGAGGTCTTCGGCGACCCGCGCGGCTACTTCCTCGAGTCGTGGCAGGAGCGCAAGTTCGCCGCGGCGGGCATTACGGCGACGTTCGTGCAGGACAACCACAGCCACTCGACGCGCCACACGCTGCGCGGACTGCACTACCAGCTGCGTCATCCGCAGGGCAAGCTGGTGCGGGTGGTGGCCGGCAGCGTCTATGACGTCGCCGTCGACATTCGCCGCCACTCGCCGCACTTCGGGCGCTGGGTCGGTATCACCCTGAGTGCGCAGAACCACGAGATGCTGTGGGTGCCGGCGGGCTTCGCTCACGGCTTCCTGGTGTTGAGTGATTCCGCGGACTTTCTGTACCGCTGCACTGACTACTACGCACCCGAGGACGAACGCGCGATCCACTGGAGCGACCCCGAGCTCGCCGTCCCCTGGCCGCTGCCGCCGGGCGCACAGCCGGTGCTCTCCGCCCGGGACGCCGCGGCGCGCTCCTTGCGCGACGCTGAGTGCTTCCCGTGAACGTCCTGCTCACGGGTGCGGCCGGCCAGGTGGGGCGTGCGCTCGCTGCGCTCGTCCCCGCGGGCGTCAGCGTGCGGGCGCTCACGCGCGCGCAACTCGACGTGACGGACGCGCGTGCGGTTGCGCAGGCGGTGGCGGAAGCGCATCCGGACTTGATCATCAACGCCGCCGCGTACACCCAGGTCGAGCGTGCCGAGGAGGAGCCCGCGCGGGCACAGGCGGTCAACGGGGAGGGCCCGGGGCACCTCGCGCGCGCCGCGCGCGCGGCCGGCGCGCGGCTGGTGCATATCTCGACCGACTTCGTCTTCGACGGCACCGCGTCCGTGCCCTACGGACCCAAGGCCGCCACGCGCCCGCTGAACGTGTACGGGCGCACAAAGAGGGCGGGTGAGGAGCAGGTGCTCGCGCTGCTTCCCGAGCGCGCCGTGGTACTGCGCACCTCGTGGGTGTATGCCCCCTGGGGCGCGAACTTCCTCAAGACCATGCTGCGCCTCATGGGCTCAGGTCAGGCGGTGCGCGTGGTCGCCGATCAGGTGGGCACGCCCACCTCGGCGCGGTCGCTCGCGCGGGTCATCTGGCAGATCAGCGCGCGCCCCGAGCTCGGCGGCGTGCACCACTGGAGTGACGCCGGAGTCGCCAGCTGGTACGACTTCGCGGTCGCGATCGCCGAGGAGGGCCGGCGCCGCGGGATCCTGCGCGCGGACGCGAGCGTCACGCCGATCACCACCGCCGAGTACCCGACGCGCGCGCGCCGGCCTGCCTACAGCGTGCTCGATACCCGTTCGCTCGTCATGCTCACCGCGCCGCGCCACTGGCGCGCGGAGCTCGCGGACGTGCTCGATGAGCTGGCCCGTGCGTAGGCTGCTGGTCACCGGCGGCGCCGGCTTCATCGGCGCGAATTTCGTGCTGCACTGGCTGCACGCGCAGCCGCACGATCGCGTCGTGGTGCTGGATGCGCTCACCTACGCGGGAAACCGCGCCAACCTCGCTGCCGCCGAGGGCGACGCCCGCTACCGCTTCGTGCACGGGGACATCTGCTCGCGCGCCGCGGTCGAGGCGCTGCTGCGCGCGGAAGGCATCGACACCGTCGTGCACTTCGCCGCCGAGTCGCACGTCGACCGCTCGATCCGGGACCCGGACGCCTTCATTCGCACCAACGTGCTCGGCACGCAGGCACTGCTCGAGGCGGCGCGCACGGTGTGGCTGAAGGAGCGCGCGCTCGCCTCGCACCTGTTCCACCACGTCTCCACCGACGAGGTCTACGGCTCGCTGCAGCCGGGTGATGCGCCCTTCACCGAGCGCACGCGCTACGCGCCGAACTCGCCGTACTCGGCGAGCAAGGCGGCGGCCGATCACCTGGTACGCGCCTACCACCACACCTACGGGCTGCGCACCACCACGAGCAACTGCTCGAACAATTACGGTCCGCTGCGGTATCCGGAGAAGCTAATTCCGCTCACGATTCTCAAGATCCTCGCCGGGGAGGCGCTGCCGGTGTACGGCGACGGCAGCAACGTGCGCGACTGGCTGCACGTGAGCGATCACTGTCGCGGGATCGAGCTCATCCTCGCACGCGGCCGGGTCGGGGAGGTCTACAACCTGGGCGGCGAGTGCGAGCGGCGCAACATCGACCTGGTGCGCACGCTGTGCGCGATCGTCGATACCCGCTTCGCCTCGAGCCCGGCCCTGCGTGCGCGCTTCGCGCGCTGCCCGGCCGCGCGCGCCGAGAAGAGCGAAACCCTCATCAGCTTCGTGACCGACCGGCCGGGCCATGATTATCGCTACGCCATGGACGTCGCCAAGGCGCGCGCCGAACTCGGCTATGAGCCGCAGCTCGGGGCGCAGCGCGGCTTCGAGCAGGTCGTGGACTGGTACCTCGAGCACGGCGCGCGCCGCGATCCCTGACGGTGCGCACGTTCCTCTACTTCCTGGTCCTGATGCTGCTCGCGCTCGCGGCGATCGCGGCCTTCACCTATCCGGCGTGGCTCCTCCTGCACCCGCACTTCTCTTTCCCGTTCCACCGCATCGGCGAGCGCATCGGCATGCTCGCGCTCCTGGTGGGCTTCGTGCTGGTCGCGCGCCGCCTGGGCCTCGCCGACAAGCGCAGCCTCGGCTACGGGGTGCCGCGGCCGCTGTTCGTGCGGGAGATGCTCTTCGGGCTCGGCCTCGGGGTGGCCACCATGCTGGGGGTGGTCGCCGCCATGAGCGCCCTCGGGCTCCTCGACTGGAGTCGCGCCGCGGATCTCGGTGGCGGCGCGTTCCTCAAGCTGGTGCTGCTGCGCCTCGGCAGCGGCCTGGCGGTGGGGTTCATCGAGGAGACCTTCCTGCGCGGGGCGATGCAGACCGGAATCGCCCGCGAGTCCGGCACACGCACCGCGATCATCCTCACGTCGCTCATCTTCGCCGCCACGCATTTCTTCGCGAGCTATCACATCGCGGCCGAGGCCGTGACGCCCTGGAGCGGGGTGGCGCTGCTTCAGGGTACGCTGCACGCCTTCGCCCAGCCGCTCTCCATCCTCGACGCCTTCCTGGCGCTGTTCGCGGTCGGGGTGCTTCTCGGCATGGTGCGCGCCGCGACCGGCAACATCGCCGCGTGCGTCGGTCTGCACGCCGGCTGGGTGTGGGTGATGCTGGTGGTACACGAGCTGACGCAGCCGCGGCGTACGGCGCCCCTCGGCTTTCTCCTCAGCCGCTTCGACGGCTTCGTCGGCTGGCTGGTGCTCGCCTGGATCGTCGCGCTCGCGGTGCCCATCTGGCGCTTCTATCAGGCACGCAGCGCGCCGCCGGCGCGCGGTTGAGGCGCTCGCTCAGTCGAGCTGCTTGGCGGTGTAGCCGTCTTTGCGCAGGAGCTCGAGCAGGCCGCCCTTGCCGACCACGTGCAGCGCGCCGACCACGACCATGACGTTCGCCTCGCCCTTGAGCATCTGCTCGATCTGCGGCAGCCACTTCTCGTTGCGCTCCGTGACCAGCGGGCGGTAGAGCGCGGGGAAGGAGCTGTACTCGGTAGACAGCAGCTTGGCCAGGCGCTGCGTGTCGCCGCGGCGCCAGGCGGCGATGATGTCCTGCATCTCCGCCTGCAGCTCCTTGGTCTCATCCAGCGTCTGATCGAGCATCTTCACCTGGTCCTCGCGCGAAAGGGCCACGAGTCCGCCGAGCTCCTCGGAGAGGGTCTCGAGACCGCCGGTGCTCTTGTGATCGCTCTGGGCACGCCGTACCAGCTGCTCCTCGACGCCGTCCTCGGGATCAAAGCCCGCGTGCACGTAGGCGAGGTCGGTGAGCTCGATGCCGACCATCCAGGGCGCCAGGCTGTCGAGCATCGGCATGGTGAGTCCGAAGGACGTGGCGGCGCTCGTCACGCGCTGGTAGCGCGGCTCGCCCAGCACGCCGCGCAGCGTGGTCCCGGGCGGCAGGGCGCTCTTGTCCATCATCCAGGCGGTCGCCTCGAGCGGGTCGAAGTTGCCAAGATCGATCTCCATCACGAGCCGCGAGGAATCCGTGTACGCGCGCTCGAACGCCTTCGGCAGCGAGGAATCACTGGCCGGCAGCATGTGCACCGAGCCCGCCAGGTACACCGTGTTATGTGCGCCGCGGATGGCCCAGACCGGGCCCGCGGCGTGGGCGTTCAGGCCGCCGAGCAGGCTGAGCGCGAGGAGCCACCGCAGTGCTCTTCGACCCACACGACCTCCGTCAGGAGCGATCCGTCGGCGCGCAGCTCCAGCGTGCGGTAGCCGGGCGGCCGGCGATCGACCGCGAAGTCCTCCGCGTGCGGCAGGAACTGCGCGCAGGTTGAGGGCGTGGCGAGCAGCCGCACGCCCTTGCGCACGGCGTCGAAGGCCTGGTGCACGTGACCCCACAGCACCGCGCGCACGTTGCGGTGCCCGTCGAGGGTGTGCAGGAATTCTGCCGCGTTGGTGAGGCCCACGCGATCGAGCCAGCGACTGGACATCGGCACGGGGTGATGGTGCAGGCACACCAGGCAGTGCCGCCCGGCGGCCCCGGCGAGCGCGGCGTCCAGGCCCGCGAGTGCCTCGGCGCTCAGCGCGCCGCTCGCCGAGCCCGGCAGACAGCTGTCGAGCAGCACGATGCGCCAGCGACCGAGGTCTACGTGGCCGCCGAGTACGAAGGGCGAGCCGGCGAGCTCGCTGCGCATGGCTCGCGGTTCGTCGTGATTGCCGGGCACGCACAGCACGGGCCGCCCGAGGCCGCCGAACAGGCGCCTGAAGTGCGGGTAGCCGCCCGGGTCATCCTGCACCAGATCGCCGGTCACCAGCAGCGCCTCCGGCGGCCAGTCGCGCGTGCGCGCGTGCGCGAGCGCGGCCTGCAGCGCCGGCAGCGTCGCGACCCCGCGCAGGGTCTCGTGCTCGCCGCCGTACAGATGCGGGTCGGTGAAATGGGTGAGGCGTACCACGCTCATGGCGGCAGGTTAGCAGACGCTCCGCGGCGACTGCAGTGAACCACGTCATCGGCGAGTTCCACGCGCGCGCCGTGCGCGCGCACAACGTTGACCCGGTTCCGCTTCGCCATGCGCAGAATGTGAAGCAGCCCGCGCGGGCACTGTCTTATGTCCGTTGCACGCAGCGCACATTTTTGGCCGCAAAAAAGGCCTGCCGGAGAGGCTCTCCGCGGCGCGCGCACCACGCAGGAAGTTCGGAACGCAATTCACAGCTTGAGCGGGACGCAGCCGTCGCATTCAGCCGACGTTCAGCAAATGCGTCACGCCGCGCGGCACGCTCTTCAGTGAGCCTGCGGGCACGGAAAGGCGCGCACGACGATGCGACCGATCACGTTCGCGGCGGCCTGCTGCTCGTCGGCGGGCTTGGACTGGAGCCTCTCGTCGAGCTGGGTCTTCACCGCGCTCTCGAGGCCTTCGGCCGACATCGTGCCCGGGACGCAGGCGCGCGCACCGTGTTGATCGGCGATCGAAAGTCCGAGCCGGATGCCCTGCACGACGCCCACGATGAAGACGCGGCAGACGTTCTTGCTGGTCGTGTCAGTTCCACGGCACAGCTGCTGCAGGTCTCCGGCGGTGATCGCGTTGTCCTCGTCCGCGGCGGCGGCGAAGTTACTGAGGAGGAGGGCGGCGATCGCCCAGGCGACGAGGAGCGTCTTCATCGGTCGAGTCCTTGCGGTGGTGCGGCGGCGCTAAGGCTAGCACCGCGGCCGCTCGCCGCCCCGTTCGCGCCCGATTCGCGGCTCCCGGGACGCCTTAAGTCGCATGCGGCGCGGTACGGCCCGCCTTGAGCTGCGCCTGGCGCTTACCGTACGGCGGGCGGCCCACGGCGGCGCGCTCCCGCCGCGATTGAGCATAGGGCGCGACTGATGGACAATGCGCGCCCCTGCCGATGCCCGCCCGCGGCAAGCGCGTGCAGCATCTGACCGTCGGAGACCTTCAGCAGGCGGCCCCGAGGCCGCCACAGAGCGCACTGCTATGAGCACACCCCGCGAACTCGCCAACGCCATCCGCGCACTGTCCATGGACGCCGTGCAGCGCGCGAACTCCGGACATCCCGGCATGCCCATGGGCATGGCCGACATAGCCCAGGTGCTGTGGCGCAGCTTCCTGCGCTACAACCCCGCGAACCCGCAGTGGTTCAACCGCGACCGCTTCGTGCTCTCGAACGGGCACGGCTCGATGCTCCTGTACTCGGTACTGCACCTCACCGGCTACCCGCTGACCCTCGAGGACATCAAGGGCTTCCGCCAGCTCGGCAGCCGCACTCCCGGGCACCCCGAGTACGACCTGCCGCTCGGGATCGAGACCACGACCGGGCCCCTCGGGCAGGGCCTGGCGAACGCGGCGGGCATGGCGCTCGCCGAGCGCCTGCTGTCGCTGCAGTTCAACCGCCCCGGGTTCGACGTGGTCGACCACTACACGTACGCGTTCTGCGGCGACGGCTGCCTGATGGAGGGGGTGTCGCACGAGGCTTGCTCGCTCGCCGGCACGCTCAAGCTCGGCAAGCTGATCGTCCTCTACGACGACAACGGCATCTCGATCGACGGCAAGGTCGCAGGCTGGTTCACCGACAAGACCCCCGAGCGCTTCGCCGCCTACGGCTGGCACGTGGTGCCGGACGTCGACGGCCTGGACGCGGTGGCGGTCGAGAAGGCGCTGCGTGCGGCGCGCGAGGAGACCGGGCGCCCCTCGCTCATCTGCTGCAAGACCATCATCGGCTTCGGCGCGCCCGACAAGCAGGGCACCAAGGAAGCCCACGGCGAAGCGCTCGGCGCCGAGGAGGTCGCGGCCGCGCGGCAGACGCTCGGCTGGCCGTACCCGCCTTTCGAGGTGCCCGCAGACATCCGCGCCGCCTGGGACCACCGCGCCCAGGGGGCGGCGCTCGAGGGCGAGTGGCGGGCGCTGTTCGCGAGCTACCGCTCCGCCTTTCCCGATCTCGCCACCCAGTTCGAGCGGCGCATCCAGGGCAAGCTCCCGGAGAACTGGGAGGACACGGTCAAGCAGATCCTCGAGGCGCTCGGTAAGCAGAGCGCGCCCCAGGCGACGCGCGCCTCCTCGCAGGCCGCGCTCAATATTCTGGGTCCGGCCCTCCCGGAGCTGTTCGGCGGCTCGGCGGACCTCACCGGCTCGAACAACACCCTCTTCAAGGGCGCCGTGACCGTCACGCCCACCCAGGAGAACGGCGACTACCTGCACTACGGGGTCCGCGAATTCGGCATGACCGGAATGATGAACGGCATCGCCCTGCACGGCGGCCTGATTCCCTACGGCGGCACGTTCCTCACCTTTTCCGACTACGCGCGCAACGCCGTGCGCCTCGCCTGCCTCATGAACCAGCGGGTGATCCTGGTGTACTCGCACGACTCCATCGGCCTCGGCGAAGACGGCCCGACCCACCAGCCGATCGAGCAGCTCGCGAGCCTGCGCGCCATCCCGCACATGAATCTGTGGCGGCCCTGCGATGCCGCCGAGACCGCCGTCGCCTGGACGCTCGCGATCGAGCGGCACGGACCGAGCGCGCTCGTGCTCACGCGCCAGGCCGTGCCGCAGCAGAAGCGCACGCCGCAGCAGCTCGCTGACATAGGCCGCGGCGGCTACGTGCTCATCGAGCCCGCCGGCGGCACGCCCGAGGCGCTGGTCATCGCCACCGGCTCGGAGGTGGGGATCGCAGCGCAGGCGGTCGGCACGCTGAACGGCGCCGGACGGCGCGTGCGTCTGGTCTCGATGCCCTCGACCGAGAGCTTCGATGCGCAGGAGGAAGGCTACCGCGAGCGCGTGTTGCCCAGGGCCGTGACACGCCGCCTCGCGGTCGAGGCGGGCGCGCGCCAGAGCTGGTGGCGCTACGTCGGCAGCGACGGCCGGGTCCTCGGCATCGACACCTTCGGCGCCTCCGGAAAGGCGGCCGACGTGTTCCCGCATTTCGGCTTCACGGCCGATAATATCGTCACCCAACTTCGCGAACTGCTGGAGGCTTGAACGGCATGCCAATCAAGGTCGGTATCAACGGTTACGGGCGCATCGGCCGCAACGTGCTGCGGGCCCTGTACGAGGGCAAGCGCACCGGTGAGCTGCAGATCGTCGCGATCAACGATCTATGCGACCCGAAAGCCAATGCCCACCTGACGCTGCACGATAGCGTGCACGGGCGCTTCCACGGCCAGGTGCGCGTCGACGGGGACTACATGCTGGTGAACGACGACCGCATCCGCGTGTTCGCCGAGCGCGACCCGGCCAAGCTCCCCTGGGGTGCGGTCGGCGCCGAGTACGTGCTCGAGTGCACCGGCATCTTCACCAGCAAGGCGAAGGCCGGCGCGCATCTCAAGGGCGGCGCGAAGAAGGTGGTGATCTCGGCGCCCGGCGGCGAAGACGTGGACGCGACCATCGTCTACGGCGTGAACCACGGCGTGCTCAAGAGCGGCTTCAGCGTCATCTCCAACGCCTCGTGCACGACCAACTGCCTCGCGCCGGTCGCCAAGGTGCTCAACGACAAGGTGGGCATCGCCGCCGGCATCATGACCACCATCCACTCCTACACCAACGACCAGGTGCTCACCGACGTGTACCACTCGGACCTGCGCCGGGCGCGCTCGGCCACCATGTCGCAGATCCCGACCAAGACCGGGGCCGCGGCCGCGGTCGGCCTGGTGCTGCCGGAACTGAAGGGCAAGCTCGATGGCTTCGCGGTGCGCGTGCCGACCATCAACGTCTCGCTCGTGGACCTCACCTTCAGCGCCAAGCGCGCGACCAGCGTCGAGGAGGTCAACAAGGCGCTGCAACAAGCGGCCGCCTCCGGTCCGCTGCACAACATCCTCGCCTACAACGACGCGCCGCTGGTCTCGATTGACTTCAACCACGACCCGCACTCCTCGATCTTCGACGCGAACCTCACCAAGGTGATCGACGGCACGCTGGTCAAGGTGTGCGCCTGGTATGACAACGAGTGGGGCTTCTCCAACCGCATGCTCGACACCACGCTCGCGTGGTCGAAGGCGTCATGACGGTCACACGCCTGAGCGACACGGATCTGCGTAACAAGCGGGTCCTCATCCGGGAGGACCTCAACGTTCCGGTGCAGGACGGGCAGGTGACGAGCGACGCGCGCATCCGTGCCGCGCTCGCCACGATCCGCTACGCCCTCGATCAGCACGCGCGCGTCTTCATCCTCTCGCACCTCGGCCGCCCGAAGGAGGGCGAGTACGACCCGTCGCTGTCGCTCGCGCCGGTGGCGGCGCGCCTCTCGGAGCTGCTCGGCAAGCCGGTGCCGCTGCGCACCGACTGGCTGAACGGCATCGACTGCCCCGCCGGCAGCGCCGTGCTGTGCGAGAACGTGCGCTTCAACAAGGGCGAGAAGAAGGACGACGAGGGGCTCGCGCGGCGCATGGCCGCGCTCTGCGACGTGTTCGTCATGGATGCCTTCGGTACCGCGCACCGCGCCGAGGCGAGCACGCACGGGGTCGCGCGCTTCGCGCCGGTGGCGTGCGCCGGGCCGCTGCTGGTCGGTGAGCTCGAGGCCCTGCACCGCGCGCTCGAGCAGCCGGCGCGGCCGCTGCTCGCGATCGTCGGTGGCTCGAAGATCTCCACCAAGCTCACCGTGCTCGAGTCGCTCCTCGAGCGGGTCGACCAGCTGATCGTCGGCGGCGGCATCGCCAACACCTTCCTGGCCGCGACCGGGGTCAAGGTCGGCCGCTCGCTGTGCGAGACCGACATGCTGGACGTCGCGCGGCGCCTCATGGACAAGGCCGCGGCGCGCGGCACCGCGATCCCGCTGCCGAGCGACGTGGTGGTCGCGCGCGAGTTCGCCTCCACCGCGCACGCCGACGTGCGCGCGGTCACCGACGTGCGGCCCGAGGAGATGATCCTCGACATCGGCCCGGACAGCGCCGATCGCTGCGCCGCGCTCATCGGCGCGGCCGGCACCATCATCTGGAACGGCCCGGCCGGGGTCTTCGAGTTCGAGCAGTTCGGCGAGGGCACGCGCGTCATCGCCCAGGCGATCGCGCGCGGCAAGGCGTTCTCGCTCGCCGGCGGCGGTGACACGCTCGCGGCCATCGAGAAGTACGGCGTCGAGGACGGGATCTCCTATATCTCCACGGGCGGCGGCGCCTTCCTGGAGTTCGTCGAGGGCAAGACGTTGCCCGCGGTCGCGGTGCTCGAGGAGCGCGCGCGTGGCTGAGCGCGGCGCGCGCACGCGCCTGCGACGCGCCAAGATCGTCGCCACCGTGGGACCGGCGACCGACGATCTCGCCGTGCTCACCCAGGTGCTGCAGGCCGGGGTCGACGTGGTGCGCCTGAACGCCTCGCACGGCACGCTCGAGGACCGCCGCCAGCGCCTGGCGCTGGTGCGCGAGGCGGCGCAGGTGAGCGGGCGCTGCGTCGGCATCCTCCTCGACCTGGGGGGACCGAAGATCCGCATCGAATGCTTCCGCGAGGGCAGGGTGCTGCTCGAGGAGGGCGCACGCTTCACGCTCGACACGGCGCTCGATCCGAAGGCGGGCACGGTGGAGCAGGTCGGCGTCGCCTACCCAAACCTGCCCCGGGACGTGGGCCCCGGCGATACGCTGTTGCTCGCGGACGGGCAGATCATCCTCGACGTCGAGAAGGTGGGGGAGACCGCGATCGAGACGCGCGTGCGCGCCGGCGGAGAGCTCTCCGACCGCAAGGGGCTCAACCGCCAGGGCGGCGGCATCTCCGCGCCCGCGATCTCCGAGCGCGACCGCGAGGACATCCGCTTCGCCGCCCATGAGGGCATCGACTACGTCGCCGTGTCCTTCGCGCGCGACGCCGCCGACATGCAGCAAGCCCGCACGCTGGTGCGCGCGGCAGGCGGTGAGGCGCACCTGGTGGCGAAGATCGAGCGCCACGAGGCGGTCGAGAATCTCGCCGGCATCATCGAGGCGAGCGACGTCGTCATGGTGGCGCGCGGCGACCTGGGCGTGGAGATGGGCTACGCCGAGCTCACCGGGCTGCAGAAGACCATCATCCACGAGACGCGCAGCCGCAACCGCGTCGTGATCACCGCGACCCAGATGATGGAGTCGATGATCCACAATCCCATGCCGACGCGCGCCGAGGTGAGCGACGTCGCCAACGCGGTGATGGACGGGACCGATGCGGTCATGCTCTCGGCCGAGACCGCCACCGGGCGCTACCCGGTGAAGGCGGTCGAGGCGATGGCGCAGGTCATCGACGGGGCGGAGAAGTACCAGCTCACCCACCCGCGCGCACGGCAGCGCGTCGTCGAGGGCGAGTTCGAGGGCACCGAGCAGGCGATCGCCATGGCGGTGACCTACACGGCCAATCACATGAAGGTGCGCGCCATCGTCGCCCTCACCGAGTCGGGCGCGACGCCGCTGTGGATGTCGCGCATCCGCTCGGACATTCCGGTGTATGCCTTCACGCGCCACGAGTCGACGCGGCGCCGCGTCTCGCTCTACCGCGGCGTCTACCCGGTGACCTTCGACGTCAGCGGCGGGGGCGCGAGCTCGAACGAGCAGCTGTACCGCGCGCTCTTCACGCGCCTGCTCGAGCTGCGCCTGGTCAACAGGCGCGACCTGGTCATCCTCACCAAGGGCGAGCTGTCCGGCGTGCAGGGCGGGACCAACTCGATGCAGATCCTGAAGGTGACGCTCGACTGAGCGCGCCGTCACCGTCGTGCGCACGCTGAAGATCCTCGGCGCGGTGCTCGCGCTCGTGCTGCTCGCGCTCTTCGCTACCGCCTACTTCGGCCTGCGCGCCTCGCTCCCGCGCCTGGACGGTCGGGTGCGTGCGGCGGGGCTCACCGCACCGGTCACCGTCAGCCGCGACGCGCGCGGGGTCACCACCGTCGAGGCCGCCAACCGCCGCGACCTCGCCTGGGCCACGGGCTTCGTGCACGCCCAGGACCGCTTCTTCGAGATGGACCTGTCGCGGCGGCTGGCCGCGGGGGAGCTGTCCGAGCTCGTGGGCCGCGCCGCGCTCGAGCAGGACCAGAAGGCCCGTCTGTTTCGCTTCCGCAGCGTCGCACGCGAGGTGCTCGGCCGCATCGCCCCCGGGCAGCGCGCGCTGCTCGAGGCGTACAGCGAGGGGGTGAACGCCGGGCTCGCGGACCTTGGGGCGCGGCCCTGGGAGTACTTCGTCCTCAAGGAGAAGCCCGCCGCCTGGCGTCCGGAGGACAGCCTGCTGGTCGTGTACGCGATGTGGTGGGACCTGCAGGTGAACAGTCTGCGGCGCGAGATCCTGCGCCAGCAGATCAATGCCCGCCTCAAGGGGCCGGAGTGCCCCGGCGGCTTCAGGTGCGCGCTGTCCTTTCTCTACCCGCGCGGCACGAGCTGGGATGCGCCCGACACGGACGCCGGCGATGCCGCGACGGACGCGCCGCCGATACCCGACGCGAGCGTCCTCGACGTGCGCGGGGTGGCGGCGGGGCTCGCCGCGACGAGTGGCCCGGCCGAGCCGGCGGCCGGGAGCAACAGCTGGGCGGTCGCCGGCTCGCTCACCGCGGGCGGCGCGGCCCTGATCGCCAACGACATGCACCTGAACCAGCGCGTGCCCACCATCTGGTATCACATGCGTCTTACGGTCAAGGGCGCGGGCGCGCCCGCGCTCGACCTGAACGGCGTGACGCTGCCCGGCACGCCGCTCCTGGTCGCCGGGTCGAATGGGTACCTCGCCTGGGGCTTTACCAACAGCTACGGCGCCTGGGTCGACATCGAGGCGGTGCCATGCACCGCGGTCGGCGAGCGCGAGCTCACGACGCCCGAGGGCGCGGTGCCCCTCACGGTGGTCGAGGAGACGATCGCGATCCACGGCGCCGCACCCGAGGTGCTGCGGGTGCGCTCCGGTCCCAAGGGTCTGCTGCTGCGCGCCGACCCCGAGGAGCACACCTGCTGGTTCGGCGCCTGGCTCGCGCAGCGGCCGGATGCCACCAACACCAACGCCGCGCGCCTGGAGGAGATCCACAGCGTCGCGGACGCGCTCGCGCTCGCACCCGAGGTGGGCATCCCGCACCAGAACGTGGTGCTCGGGGACCGCGAGGGTCACATCGCCTGGACGATCTTCGGGCGCATCCCCGAGGACACCGGCTGGGCGCGGGCACGCACCGGCGCCCCCTACACCAGCGCGGCGGATCACCCGTACATCCTCGACCCGCCCTTCGCGCGGTTGTGGACCGCGAACGCGCGCGTCGCCTCCGCGGCGCGGGCGCAGGAGCTGATCGGCGGCGCGTGGGCGCCGCTCGGCTCGGAATACGATCTCGGCGCGCGCGCCGGCCAGATCCGCGACGACCTCATGGCGCTCACCGGCGCCGTCACGCCGCGGGACATGCTCGCCATCCAGCTCGATGACCGGGCGCGCTTCCTCGAACGCTGGCAGCACCTGCTGCTCGGGCTGCTCGATGAGCCGGCACTCGCCGGGCATCCGAATCGTGCCGAGGCGCGGCGCCTGATCGAGGGCTGGAAGGCGCGCGCCAGCACCGACTCGGTCGGCTACCGCCTGGTACGCGCCTACCGCACGCACACCGAGGAGGCGGTGTTCGCGATGCTGCTCACGGCGCTGCGGGTCCCCTCGGACGAGGGCATGGGTCCGCCGGCGCAGTTCGAAGGTCCGCTGTGGCGGCTGGTGAGTGAGCGCCCGCTGCACCTGCTCGCCCGCGAGTACGAGGACTGGCCGCAGTTCCTGCTGGCCCAGCTCGATGCGACACTCAGCGAGCTCGCCGGCCCCTGCCCCGAGCTCTCCCGCTGCACGTGGGGTGCGCGCAACGTCGCGCGCATCCGCCACCCGCTGTCGCGCGCGCTGCCGGGGCTCTCCGGGCTCCTCGACATGCCGACCGTGGAGCTCCCCGGCGACCACAACATGCCCCGGGTGCAGGACCGGGACTTTGGCAGCTCCGAGCGCTTCGCCGTCTCCCCGGGCCGCGAGGCCGAGGGGTACCTCGAGCTGCCGGGCGGGCAGAGCGGGCACCCGCTCTCGCCCTACTACCGGGCCGGCTTTCTCGGCTGGGTGCACGGGGAGCCCCTGCCGTTCCTGCCGGGTGCCGCGGAGCACACCCTGACGCTCGCCCCGAACTAGCCGGCGCGCGCCGACGCGGGCTTGCGCGTTTGGCCACACCGCGCGCTGCCCCGTTCACGGTTAGACTCTCGATCCATGAGCACCCGATTCACCGGCACCGACCGCTACATCGCCACGGACGACCTCATGATGGCGGTCAATGCGGCCATCACGCTCGCCCGGCCGCTCCTCATCAAGGGCGAGCCGGGCACCGGCAAGACGCAGCTCGCGCAGGAGATCGCCGCGGCGCTCGGGCGGCCGCTGTACGAATGGCACATCAAATCCACCAGCAAGGCGCAGCAGGGCCTGTACGAGTACGACGCGGTCTCGCGCCTGCGCGACTCGCAGCTCGGGGATGCGCGCGTGCACGACATCCACAACTACATCGTGCGCGGGCGGCTGTGGGAGGCGTTCGAGTCGCACGTGCAGCCGGTGCTGCTGATCGATGAGATCGACAAGGCGGACATCGAGTTTCCGAACGACCTGCTGCGCGAGCTCGATCGCATGGAGTTCTACGTCTACGAGACGCGCGAGCTGGTGAAGGCGCGCCACCGTCCGATCATCATCATCACCAGCAACAACGAGAAGGAGCTGCCGGACGCGTTTCTGCGCCGCTGCTTCTTCCACTACATCCGCTTCCCCGACGAGGCGACCATGCGCGCGATCGTCGAGGTGCACTACCCGAACCTCAAGAAGGAACTGCTCGCCGAGGCGCTCGCGGCGTTCTTCGAGGTGCGCGCCACGCCGGGACTGAAGAAGAAGCCCTCGACCTCGGAGCTGCTCGACTGGATCAAGCTGCTGCTCGCCGAGGACATCGCGCCCGAGGCGCTGCGCAGCGCGGACAGCAAGAAGGTCATCCCGATCATGCACGGGGCGCTGCTGAAGAACGAGCAGGACGTGCACCTGTTCGAGCAGCTCGTGTTCATGCATCGCCGCGGGCGCTGAGGCGCGGGGGTTGCCTTGCTGGTGCGCTTCTTCTTCGAGCTGCGCGCCGCGGGCGTACCGGTCTCGCTGACGGAGTTCCTCACCCTGCTCGCGGCCCTCGCCGCGCGCGTCGCGCAGCTGTCGGCGGAGGACTTCTATCACCTGGCGCGAGCCTGCCTGGTGAAGGACGAGCGCCACTACGACCGCTTCGACCGGGTATTCGCGCAAGTGTTCGCCGGCGCCGAGCGCGCATTCATCGAGCTGCTCGCGAGCGTTCCGCAGGAGTGGCTGCGCTCGCTCGGCACGCGCCTGTTCTCGGAGGAAGAGAAGCAGCGCATCGCCGCGCTCGGCGGCTTCGAGCAGCTGCTCGCGACGCTGCGCGCACGACTCGCCGAGCAGCAGGCCCGCCACCAGGGCGGCAGCCGCTGGATCGGCACGGGCGGCACCTCGCCCTTCGGCACCGGCGGCTACAGCCCGGAAGGGGTGCGCATCGGACCGGCGGGTTCCGGGGCACGCCGCGCGGTGAAGGTCTGGGAGCGGCGCGAGTTCCGCAACCTCGATGACACCCTCGAGCTCGGCACGCGCAACCTGAAGCTCGCGCTGCGCAAGCTGCGCCGCTTCGCGCGCGAGGGCGCGGCCGAGCAGCTCGACCTCGAGGGCACGATCGACGCCACGGCGCGCAACGCCGGCCTCCTCGACCTGAAGCTGGTGCCGGAGCGGCACAACGCGGTCAAGGTGCTGCTGTTCCTCGACGTGGGCGGCTCGATGGACGATCACGTGCGGGTGTGCGAGGAACTGTTCTCCGCGGCGCGCAGCGAGTTCAAGCACCTCGAGCACTTCTACTTCCACAACTTCATCTACGAGCAGGTGTGGCGGGACAACAGCCGGCGCTTCGGCGCGAGCACCTCCACCGAGCGCGTGCTGCGCACCTACGGGCGTGACTACCGCGTCATCTTCGTCGGCGATGCCAGCATGAGCCCCTACGAGATCACCCAGCCGGGCGGGAGCATCGAGCACTGGAACGCCGAGAGCGGCGCGCGCTGGATGCAGCGTGTAAGCAATTCTTTCCCGCGGCTGGTGTGGCTGAACCCCGAGGAGCCGCGTCGCTGGGAGTACACCCCGTCCGTGGGCATCACGCGCGAGCTGGTCGGCGGGCGCATGTTCCCGCTCACCATAGCCGGTCTCGACGAGGCAATTCGTGAACTGAAGCGCCCGCTGAGCCTCACGCCGTCGGCGTACGCTGACGCCCGCGCGACCAGCGTCACACAGCAATCACCACCGCAGGTTCCATAATAGGCGGTGGGATGTACTCACCTACTAAGGACGGCGTAACGGAGTCGGGGATCAGGGCGGGACCGCGCACCACCGTGGGCCTGGTGCTGACCGGCGGCGGCGCGCGCTCGGCCTATCAGGTCGGGGTACTGCTCGCGCTCGCGGAGCTCATCCCGCGTGGCCGCAATCCCTTTCCGGTCATCGTCGGTACCTCGGCCGGCGCGGTCGCCGCGGGGGTGCTGGCCGCCGAGGCCCACCAGTGGCGCCGCGCGGTGGCGGGACTGGAGTCGGTGTGGGCCAACTTCCGCTCCGAGCAGGTGTTTCACGTCGACACGCGCCACATGCTGCGCGCCGGGGCCCACTGGGTGCTGGCGCTGGTCTCCGGCGGCCTGGTGCTCTCGCCGCCGAAGTCGATCCTCGACAACACCCCGCTGCGCGAGCTGCTCGGCGTGCACGTCGACTGCGCCGGCATCCGCCGCAGCATCGCGCGCGGGCACCTGCGCGCCTTCGCGCTGTGCGCCACGAGCTACACCACCGGGCAGTCGGTGGCCTTCTACGAGGGCGCCGAGCCGCTCAGCGACTGGTCGCGCGTGCAGCGCGTCGGCCGGCGCACGCTCCTGACGCTCGATCACCTGATGGCGAGCGCGGCCATTCCGCTGCTGTTTCCGCCGATCCGCATCGGCGAGGATTTCTATGGCGACGGCGCCATGCGCCAGATCCATCCCCTGAGCCCCGCGATCCACCTGGGGGCCGATCGGCTGCTGATCGTGGGCGTGCGCGCGCGTCGCGCCGCCGGGGTCACCGTGCACCGCAGCCTGAGTCTCATGCCGAGCCCGGGCGAGATCTTCGGCTACATGCTCGACACGCTGTTCACCGACCAGATCTACGGCGACCTCGAGCAGCTCGAGCGCATCAACGATCTGGTGCGCAACGCGCCGCAGGCGGCGCACGGGGAGCGCGCGGTCGAGACGCTGATGCTCGCCCCGAGCGTCGACCCGCGCGAGATCGCCGCGCGCCACGCGCACGAGATGCCGCGCGGCCTGCGGGCGCTGCTGCGCGTCATCGGCGGGCGCGCCGAGTCCGGCTCGCAGCTCTCGAGCTACCTGATGTTCGAGTCCGGCTACACGCGCGCGCTGATCGAGCTTGGCTACCACGACGCCATGCAGGCGCGCTCGGCGCTGCTGGCGTTCATGAGCGGGGAGAAGCTGCCGCAGGTGCTGACCGCGGCCGGGGTGGCGCAGTCGACCTAGCCGGGCGCGCGAATGCGCTCCTCAGCCGCTGCCGGCGACGGGCAGCGGGCGTGGCTTCGGATCGAAGAGCTTCGCCCCGGGCAGGCCGCTGTGCCGCGCGGTGACGTTGTCGAACTCGGCCGCGAATTGCTCCGCCAGCCGGTCGACGATGTACACCGAGCGGTGCTGCCCGCCGGTGCAGCCGATGGCGACCGTGAGGTAGCCGCGGTTGCCCGCCTGGTACTCCGGCACGCGCCCGCGCACGAAGCGGGCGATGTCCGCCACGAACGCCTTGACGTGTGTATGGTTCTCGAGGAAGCGGATCACTTCCGGGTCGCGCCCGGTGAGGTTGCGCAGCCCCGGCTCCCAGTAGGGATTGGGCAGCGCGCGCGCGTCGAAGACGAAATCCGCATCCCCGGGGATGCCGCGCTTGAAGCCGAAGGACTCGAAGGTGATCGAGAGGCGCCCCGAGGCGCGCTGCTCGATGCGCCGATGGATGATGTCGCGCAGGCCGTGCACCGAGAGCCGCGAGGTGTCGATGATCAGGTCGGCGATCGAGGCGATCGGTTCGAGCAGCGAGCGCTCCATGGCCATCGCCTCGCGCAGGCCGACGACGTTGGTCGCCATCGGATGCTTGCGATGGGTCTCGGCGAAGCGCCGCAGGAGCTCGTCGTCCGCCGCGACCAGGAAGATCACCTCGCACTGCAGCCCGCTTCTCTTCAGCTCATCGATCAGCTGCGGGACACTCGCGACCTCGGCGGCGGTGTTGCGCGCGTCGAGGCCGATGGCGGTGCGCTCGTAGCGCGGCTCGGGGCTGCGCACCGTGTAGGAGACGAAGGGCTTGAGCAGCGCCGCGGGAATGTTGTCGATGCAGTAAAAGCCGAAGTCCTCGAGCATGTGCAGCGCCACACTCTTGCCCGAACCGGACAACCCGCTGAGGACGATAATGCGCACGCCGCAATGTTATCCGGCGCGCCCGGCGTTGCAAGCTCCGCGGCGTAGGCGCTACTTGCGCTTCTGCAGTCCTGCCGTGCGCACCTGCACCGAGCGGTGTGCGTTACGCTTTTCCTTGTGCTTCTTGATGCAGCGGTCGAGCTTGTCGGCGAGCAGGTCGATGGCCGCGTACATATCCTCCTCGGTGGCGTCGGCGTGGATCGCGCTGCCGCTCACGTGCAGGGTCGCTTCCGCCTTCTGTCGCAGCTTCTCCACCGTCAGCACACAGTGCAGGTCAATGACCCGGTCGAAGTGGCGGCCGATTCTCTCGAACTTCTTCTCCACATAGCCCCTGAGCGAGGGGGTGACTTCGACGTGGTGACCGGTGACGTTGAGCTGCATAAACCGTCTCCTGTTCTATTGGTTTCGACTTGCTAAATTCTTGGACGCGCTTGCTACATAGGTCTCAGCCCCGTGCGACGCCGCTCGTTGGAGGCGGCGATACCCATCGCTTCGCGGTATTTGGCGACCGTGCGGCGCGCGACCGGAATCCCTTCCGCGGACAGCAGCTCGGCGATGCGTCCGTCGCTTAAGGGGGTCTCCGGATCCTCGTCCTTGACCAGCTTCTTGATCTTGGCGCGGATGGCGGTCGAGGAGGTGCCCGAGCCGTCGGCGCCCTCGACCTGGCTGGAGAAGAAGTAGCGCAGCTCGAATACCCCGCGCGGGGTATGCATGTACTTGCCCGAGGTGACGCGCGAGATCGTCGACTCGTGCATCGCGACCGCCTCGGCGATGTCCTTGAGGATCATCGGCCGCATGTGCTCGTCGCCGTGCTCGAGGAAGGCCGTCTGGCGCTCGACGATCGAGCGCGCCACCTTCATGAGCGTCTCGTGACGGATCTCGAGGCTCTTGAGCAGCCAGCGAGCCTCCTGCAGCTGCGCGCGCATGGAAGCGTGGCTCGCGTTGCGGCCGATGAGGCTCGCGTAGCCCTGGTTCAGGCGCACCCGCGGCAGGGTCGCGGGGTTGAGCTCTACCCCCCAGCCGTGCTCGGTGCGGCGCACGAACACGTCCGGTACCACGTACTCGGCGTTGCCGGCGCTCACCGTCGAGCCCGGACGCGGATGGCAGGAGCGCACCAGCGCCAGCGCGCTCGCCAGCTCCTCCTCGCTGGCACGCAGCTCGCGGCGCAGCAGCGCGAGCTCGCCGGCGGCGACCCGCTCGAGGTGCTGGTGCGCTATCGCGAGCGCGGTTGCGAGGCCAGGGGTCGCGGGGTCCAGCTGCCGCAGCTGCAGCTCCAGGCATTCGCTCACCGAACGCGCGCCGACCCCCGGGGGATCGAGAGCCTGCACGACGAGCAGCACCCGGCCGACTTCCTCGGCGCCGCTCTCGAGCTCCGGGCGCAGCGTCTGCGCGATCTCCTCGAGTGATTCGGTGAGGTAGCCGTCGTCGCTCACCGCGTCGACGATGGCGCGCGCGATCGCCAGTTCCCGCGGCGCGAGGCTCGCCATTTCCAGCTGCCAAAGCAGGTGTTCCTGCAGCGACTGGCCGGTATCGTCGGCGTAGTCCTGCGGGCGCTCGTCGTCGTCCGCGTTCCAGGAGGTCTCCGCCGGCCCGACGCTGTGCGCGTCCCAGCCGTCTTCGAGCACCTCGACGGTGCTCTCCGCGGTGCGCTCGGGGGGCTTGGCCTGCTCGGCGGCGGTGACCACGGCTTCGAACGTGCCCGTGGCCTCGCTCTCCTCGAGCGGCTCGAGCATGACGTTGCTCTCGAGGAGCTCGCGGATGTGCGCCTGCAGCTCAAGCGCCGGCAGCTGCAGGAGCCGGATCGCTTGCTGCAGCTGCGGGGTCATCGTCAGTTGTTGACCCAGCTTCAGCTGCAGTGAGGGTTTCAGCATGGTGGTTTGCGAAAGGCGGCTCGCAGCCTTTGCGGATTCTTTCCCTAATTAATTGAAAATAAATGTCTTTGGCTTTCCTGCCCCGCACGCACTCAAAGCCGGAAGGACTCACCCAAGTACACCTCACGGACTTGGGGGTTGGCAAGGACTTCCTCCGCAGTCCCCGAAGCGATTACGCTGCCTTGATTGACGATGTACGCGCGACCGCAGACCCCGAGTGTCTCGCGCACATTATGGTCAGTGATGAGCACGCCGATCCCGCGCTGCGTGAGCTCGCGGATGATGCGCTGGATGTCGAGCACCGAGAGCGGATCGACGCCGGCGAAGGGTTCATCGAGCAGCATGAACCTGGGCTCGGCGGCCAGCGCGCGTGCGATCTCGACGCGCCGTCGCTCCCCGCCCGAGAGCGCCATGCCGAGGCTCTTGCGCACGTGGCCGATGCGCAGCTCCTCGAGCAGCCTCTCCAGCAGGTGTGCGCGCGCCGAGCGCTCCATGGGCCGCGTCTCCAGGATCGCCATGATGTTCGCTTCCACCGAGAGCTTGCGGAACACCGAGGCCTCCTGCGGCAGGTAGCCGACGCCGAGCTGCGCGCGGCGATGGATCGGCAGCAGGGTGAGATCGCGCTCATCGAGGTAGATGCGGCCGGCGTCGCAGGTGATGAGGCCGACGATCATGTAGAACGCGGTGGTCTTGCCGGCGCCGTTCGGTCCGAGCAGGCCCACGACCTCACCGCTGCTCACCTCAAGAGACAGATCGTTCACGACGCGGCGGGACTTGTAGCTCTTCACCAGTCCCGCCGCCTTCAGCACCGTCATGAGGGTGGCGTCCCGGGTGGCTTGGGCCCGGGAATCGCGGGCGGGGTCTTGCCGGCGTCGCCCTTGGGCTGACGCATGCTGTTGGGGTTGATGAGGATGTGCACGCGCTTGTCGCTGCCGGGCTCCGAGGTCGCCTGCACGCGCTGCGCGCGCACGTTGTACACCAGCAGGGGACCGGAGATCTGATTCTGGCCGTCGGAGAGCCAGGCGTCGTCGGCGAGACGGATGGTGCCGTCGTTGACGTCGTAGACGATCTGTTCGGCGTGGCCGTGGGCGATCTGCTGCGAGCCCTCGCGCGTCTGCTCGAAGTCAGCCGGCCGCCCCTTGGCGGTCGCGCGCTCGATGCGGTTGTCCTTGAATTCCACCACCGCGGTGTCCGCCCGCAGGCTGCCGCGCGGCGGGGCGTCGATGCGCACCTTGCCCTCGAAGGTCCAGCGGCTGTTGACGAAGTCGAGTCCGGTGGCGTGCGCCTGGTCGGCGGACACGCGCGTACCGCCCTGGGAGATGACGACGTCGGTGAACACCAGGGTGTTGGTCTTGTAGTCGACCACGGAGCTCTTCGCGGTCAGCTCCACGGGCAGGTCCGAGCGCCCGATGAGCGGCGGCAGCTGCGGCGCGGGGCGCGGCGCCTGCGCGGGCACGCCGCCGGCGGCGAGTACGGCGAGCGCACCGAGAAGCGCGCGCGGACTAGCGCGGAAGCTGCGGCAGGAAGGAGCCATGCACTTCCGATTCTAACTGCACGTGACCGTCCTTCAAGCTGGCGACCA
The DNA here is from genome assembly GCA_036270915.1 of Steroidobacteraceae bacterium. Classification (GTDB taxonomy): domain Bacteria; phylum Pseudomonadota; class Gammaproteobacteria; order Steroidobacterales; family Steroidobacteraceae; genus 13-2-20CM-66-19. The sequence continues at coordinate 47,659 of DATBBQ010000077.1, read as the reverse complement.
TCCCCTGCGCGGCGAGCTTGCGGCCGCTCATGACGATCATCACCGGGTCGTGCGTAGCGGCGACTTGGGCGTTGGTGTCGAAGGAGAGGTGCTCGGTCGTCATATCCGCGGGCTGATTGAGCCCGGGGAGCACGCCGTTCACGTGCACGTCGCCGTCGAGCTGCACGAGGCCGCTGTTCTGCGCCAGCTGGCCGCGCGCCGCGCGCGCGGTCCAGACGTTGCCGTTGCTGTCCCGGAAGCCGAGCTGCACCTGCTCCAGATTGATCGTGCCCTGGTCCGGCTGCTGCTGCACGCGCGCGGCATCGAGGGTGTACTGCGGTAGCCCGTCGGGCCCGGTCTGCACCATGTGCGCCTGCAGCGCCGAGTAACCCGAGTCCGGCAGTGGCCCCTGCGCCACCGGCGCGGCGTCCTCACGCTGTCCGCCGGTGAGCGTCACGAAGCCGATGATGAGCGCGACGAACGCCAGGAGCGCGACGATGCGGTAGCTCATCTCGCACCCCGCACGCGCGCGTTGCGCGCGATGAGGCGGTCACACACTTCGCGCACCGCGCCGTGTCCGCCGGGCAGACGGGTCACGACGTCGGCCGCGCGCCGCACGCTCTCGTGTGCGTCCGCCACCGCAAAGCTCAGCGCCACGTGTCGCATGAGCGGCAGGTCCGGCACGTCATCGCCGACGCAGGCGCAGGAGCTCATCGGGACGCGCAGCCGCGCACACAGGCGCGTGAACACGGCGAGCTTGTCGCGCGCGCCCTGGTGCAGGTGGGCGATGCCGAGCTCGCGACAGCGCGCGCCCACCATCGCCGAGCGGCGCCCGGAGATGACCGCGACCTCGACACCCGTGCCGCGCAGCTGCGCGATACCGAAGCCGTCGCGCACGTGAAAGACCTTGAGCGCCTCGCCGCGGGCGCCGAAATACAGCCGTCCGTCGGTGAGCACGCCGTCGACGTCGAGCACCAGCAGGCGGATAGCGGCGCGCATAACAGGATCGCGCGAAGCGGGCTCACATCACGCCGGCGCGCAGCAGGTCGTGCACGTTGAGCGCGCCGACCAGTTGGCCGCGCTCGTCCGCCACCGGCAGCGCGGTGATGCGGTGCACCTCCATGAGATGCACGGCCTCGGCCGCCAGCTCCTGCGGTCCGATGCTCTTCGCGTGTGGCGTCATCACCTCTCTCATGACGGTGGCGTGGACGTCGATCTGCTTGTCTAGCGCCCGGCGCAGGTCGCCGTCGGTAAATACCCCGAGCACGAGCCCGGCCGCGTCGACCACCACGGTCATGCCGAGCCCCTTGCGTGACATCTCCAGAAGCCCCGCGCTCAGGGGCGCATCCGGCGCCACGCTCGGCACCGCGTCCCCGGTGCGCATCAGGTCCTGCACGTGCAGGAGGAGCTTGCGACCGAGCGCGCCGCCCGGATGGGAGCGGGCGAAGTCCTGGCGCGTGAAGCCGCGCGCCTCGAGCACCGCGACCGCGAGGGCGTCTCCCATGGCGAGCGTCGCCGTCGTGCTGGCCGTGGGCGCGAGATTGAGCGGACAGGCCTCCTCGGGGACTGAGACGTCGAGGCTGACGCTGGCCGCACGCGCGAGTGTCGACTCGTTCTTGCCGGCGAGCACGACGAGCGGCACGCCGAGGCGCTTGAGGTGCGGCAGGAGCAGTACCAGCTCGGGAGTCTCCCCGGAGTTCGAGAGCGCCAGCACGACGTCCGTGCGCGTGATCATGCCGAGGTCGCCGTGGCCGGCCTCGGCCGGGTGCAGGAAGAACGCCGGCGTGCCGGTGCTGGCGAGCGTGGCGGCGATCTTGCCGGCCACGTGCCCGGACTTGCCCATGCCGGTGACGACTACCCGTCCCTGACAGGCGAGGCAGATGCGGCAGGCGGCGGCGAACCGAGCGTCCAGCCGCGGCGCGAGCCCCTCGAGGGCGCGCGCCTCGATGGCGAGCGCGCGGCGCGCGGAAGCGAGCAGCTGTTCATCCGACAGGGACGCAGACGGAGCCGTCGCGGCGGCGGAATGCGAATCCATACGTGTCATTATAGGCGTCCCCGCAAGCCTCCCATGTAATATCGCGTCCATGAACCCAGAAGACGTCGCGCGCCTCATCCGCGCCGGGCTGCCGGGAGCACAGGTGCAGGTGCAATCGGACGACAACACCCACTTCGCCGCGCGCGTCGTCGCGGCGGAGTTCGCCGGCAAGCGCAGTCTGGCGCGTCATCAGTTGGTCTACCGCACGCTCGGCGAGGCGATGGGACGCGAGATCCACGCGCTCTCGATCGAGGCGCTGACGCCCGACGAGACGCGCCAGGACTAGCATGGACAAGCTGCAGATCCAAGGCGGCGTGCCCCTCGAGGGCGAGGTGCGCATCTCCGGAGCGAAGAACGCCACGCTGCCGATCCTGGCCGCGGCACTGCTCGCCGAGGACCCGGTGGTGGTCGCCAACGTGCCGCACCTCAAGGACGTCACGACGACGGTGGAATTGCTCGGTCGCATGGGTGCGACGGTGACCATCGATGAGCGCATGCGCATCGAGGTCGACGGCTCGACTCTCAAGGAGTGCTTCGCGCCCTACGAGCTGGTGAAGACCATGCGCGCGTCGATCCTGGTCCTGGGCCCCCTGGTCGCCCGCCACGGGCGTGCGGACGTCTCGCTCCCCGGCGGCTGCGCGATCGGCGCGCGCCCCGTGAACATCCACGTCGCGGGCCTGCAGGCGATGGGTGCGGACATCACCATCGAGGGCGGCTACATCCGCGCGCGCGCCGGGCGCCTGAAGGGTGCGCGGCTGGTGCTGGATACCGTGACGGTCACCGGTACCGAGAATCTCATGATGGCGGCGACCCTCGCCCGCGGCGAGACCATCATCGAGAACGCCGCGCGCGAGCCGGAGGTGGTGGACCTCGCCAACTTCCTGATCGCCATGGGCGCGAAGATCGAGGGTGCGGGCACCGACAAGATCCGCATCACCGGCGTCGAGAAGCTGCGGGGCACGAGCTACGACGTGCTGCCGGACCGCATCGAGAGCGGCACCTACCTGGTCGCCGGCGCGATCAGCCGCGGGCGCGTGCGCGTCAAGAGCACGCGCCCGGATCACCTGGACGCGGTGCTGGCGAAGCTCGAGGAGGCCGGCGCCAAGCTCGGCGTGGGCGACAACTGGATCGAGGTGGACATGCGCGGCCGGCCCCCGAAGGCGGTCGACATCCGCACCGCGCCGTACCCGGGCTTTCCGACCGACATGCAGGCGCAGTTCGCGGCCCTCAACACCGTGGCGCGGGGCGTCGGCACCATCACCGAGACCATCTTCGAGAACCGTTTCATGCACATGCTGGAGATGCGCCGCCTCGGAGCCGAGATTCGCCTCGAGGGCAATACGGCGATCATTCACGGCGTGGAGAAGCTCACCGCGGCGCCGGTGATGGCGACCGACCTGCGCGCCTCGGCGAGCCTGGTACTCGCAGGCCTCGTCGCAGAGGGTCGCACCGACGTCGAGCGCATCTACCACATCGACCGCGGCTACGAGGCGATCGAGGAGAAGCTCGCGCAGCTGGGCGCGCAGATCCGGCGCGTGCCGAACTAGCGGACCGTCGCCGCCTCGCCTCGTGGCGGCGCAGTGAGAAAGGAGGCAGGCATGCGGATCGGGATGATTGGCCTCGGGCGTATGGGCGCCAACATGACGCGGCGCCTCGTGAAGGGCGGCCACGAGTGCGTGGCATACGATCCCAACGCGCAGGCGGTCGCGGAGGCGTCCGGCTACGGCGCGCAGGGGAAGAACTCGCTGAATGACTTCGTCGCCGCGCTCGCCCCGCCGCGCGCCATCTGGATCATGGTGCCGGCGGCGATAGTCGACACGGTGATCCGGCAGCTGCGGCCGCTCCTCGCGGGCGGCGACGTGCTGATCGACGGCGGCAACTCCAACTATCACGACGACATCCGCCGCGCCGCCGAGCTCAAGTCTGCCGGGATTCACTACCTCGACGTCGGCACCTCCGGCGGCGTGCTCGGCTTCGAGCAGGGCTACTGCCTCATGATCGGCGGCGACGCCGAGGCGGTGGCGATGCTCGAGCCGGTGTTCGCGACGCTCTCTCCCGGCGGCCGCCTGCCGGCCGCTGCGGCGGCCGGGCGCGCCGCGGGCAGCGCGGCCGCCGCTCAGGGGTACCTGCACTGCGGCGCGAGCGTGGCCGGGCACTGCGTCAAGATGGTCCACAACGGCATCGAGTACGGACTGATGGCCGCGTACGCGGAAGGACTGAACGTCCTCGCGCACGCGGACGCGGGGCTCAAGACCGCGAGCGCCGACGCCGAGACCGCCCCTCTCGCCGAACCGCGCTACTACCAGTACCAGCTCAACATCCCGGCGATCGCGGAAGTCTGGCGGCACGGCAGCATCATCGCCTCGCGCCTCCTGGACCTCACCGCCGCGGCGCTCGCGAAGGACGCGAAGCTCGACGGCTTCGCCGGGCGCGTCGCCGACTCCGGCGAGGGGCGCTGGACCGTCGAGGCCGCGATCGACGTCGGCGTGCCGGCCTACGTGCTGAGCGCGGCGCTCTACTCGCGCTTCGAGTCGCGTGGCCAGGCGGAGTTCGCGAACAAGGTGCTGTCGGCGATGCGCCTGGGGTTCGGCGGGCACGTCGAGAAATCCTGACACCGATCTGGGACGGGGAAGCAACATGGAACGTCGTGACAGTGACGCGATCGTGCTCTTCGGGGCCACGGGCGACCTCTGCTATCGCAAGATCTTTCCGGCGCTATATCAGCTCGTGCGCCGCAACGTGCTCAGCGTCCCGGTGGTGGGCGTCGCGCGCCAGGGCTGGAAACTCGAGCAGCTTGCCGGTCGCGTCCGTGAGAGCCTGAAGGAGTTCGTGCCGGACGCCGAGGAGGCGGTGACCGCGCGACTCGTGGCGCTGCTGCGCTACGTCGACGGCGACTACAACAATCGCCCGACCTTCGATGCGCTGCGCAAGGCGCTCGAGGGGTGCCAGCGGCCGCTGCATTACCTGGCCATACCGCCGTCGATGTTCCCGGTGGTCATCGAGCACCTCGCCGCGAGCAGCGAGGACAAGGATGCGCGCATCGTGGTCGAGAAGCCCTTCGGGCGCGACCTCGCGTCCGCGCGTGCGCTCAACAAGACCCTGCACAAGTACTTCCCCGAGTCGAACATCTTTCGCATCGATCACTATCTCGGCAAGGAGGCGGTGCAGAACCTGCTGTACTTCCGCTTCGCCAACTCCTTCCTCGAGCCACTGTGGAACCGCAATTACGTCGCGAGCGTGCAGCTCACGATGGCCGAGACCATCGGCGTCGCCGGCCGTGGCCGCTTCTACGAGGAGACCGGGGCGATCCGCGACGTCATCCAGAACCACCTACTGGAGATCATCGCGCTGCTCACGATGGAGCCGCCGGTGCGGGTCGACGCCGAGTTGCTGCGTGACGAGAAGGTGAAACTCCTGCGGTCGGTGCGGCCGTGCTCACCGACACAGCTGATCCGCGGCCAGTTCCGCGGCTACCGCGAGGAACCGGGCGTGGCGCGCGACTCAAAGGTCGAGACCTACGCCGCGCTCACTCTGCACATCGACTCCTGGCGCTGGAGCGGCGTGCCCTTCTACGTGCGCGCCGGCAAGCGGCTGCCCGTGACCGCGACCGAGGTCGTGGTGGAGCTGCGCCCACCGCCGGCGAACGTGTTCGGCAAGGTCGCCCCCGAGCAGCCGAACCACGTGCGCTTCAGACTCGGTCCGGAGGTCGCCATCGCGCTCGGCGCCCATACCAAGAAACCCGGTCCCGTCATGACGGGCAAGGACGTGGAACTCTACGTCGCCCAACAGCAGGGCGAGGACATGGGGGCCTACGAATTGCTGATCAGCGAGGCGCTGATCGGCGATACTGTGTACTTCGCCCGCGAGGACGAGGTCGAGGCCGCGTGGGCGATCGTCGATCCGCTGCTCAACAGCCCGACCACACCACTCGAGTACCTGCCGGGCAGCTGGGGCCCGCCGCAGGCCGAGGACCTGATCGAGGGCCCGTGCGGCTGGCACGACCCGGGCGCAAAGCCGCAGGACTGGAGGCGCTGGTGCGCGCCCGTGGCGGCAAGCTGAAGTTTTCTTGACACAACCTTAAGGGGCCATCCTTGCTGAGAATCCTTGCGGGCGTCCTCGCCCTGTCATTCGTGTGCGCCGCATCCGCGGCCGAGAACAACGACTACGCCGCGCGGGTCGCGCGCGTGCTCGCGCAGACCCCGCTCATCGACGGTCACAACGACCTGCCCTGGGAAATCCGCGACCGCTTCGCGAGCGATCTGTCCAAGGTCGACCTGGCGCACTCGACGGCGGGACTGCCGGCGCCCGAGGGGTCCCCGCCGCTCATGACCGACATTCCGCGCCTGCGCGCGGGCGGGGTCGGCGCGCAGTTCTGGTCGGTCTACATCCCCGCGAGCGTCACCGGACCTGCGGCCGTGCAGATGACGCTCGAGCAGATCGACCTCACCAAGCGAATGTGCGAGCGCTATCCGAATGACTTTGGGATGGCCTACACCGCCGCCGACATCGTGCGCCTGTACAAGGCGCACCGCATCGCCTGCCTGATCGGCGTCGAGGGCGGCCATCAGATCAACGACTCGCTCGCGGTCCTGCGCCAGTACTACGACGCCGGCGCCCGCTACATGACCCTCACGCACTCCTCCAACACGGCCTGGGCGGACTCGGCCACCGACAACCCCAAGCACCACGGGCTCACGCCCTTTGGCATCGAGGTGGTGCGCGAGATGAACCGGGTGGGCATGCTCGTCGACCTCGCGCACGTCTCCGAGGAGACCATGCGCGCCGCGCTCAAGGTGAGCGAGGCGCCGGTGATCTTCTCGCACTCCTCGGCGCGTGCCCTCGTCGATCACCCGCGCGACGTCCCCGACGAGGTGCTGCATCTGGTGGCACAGAACGGCGGCGTGGTGATGGTGAACTTCGCGACCATCTACGTGTCGGACGCCATGCGCCGCTGGTCGGCGGACCGCGCGGCGGAAGTGGCGCGTTACAACAGCCCGCCCTTCGGAGGGCTGTACATCGGCCAGCCGGAGCGCGCCGCCCAGGCGCTCAAGCAGTGGGAGCAGGCGCACCCGAAGCCGACCGTCACCCTGAGCGACGTCGCCGACCACATCGTGCACATCAAGGACGTCGCGGGCGTCGATCACGTGGGCCTAGGCTCGGACTTCGACGGCATACCGGAGACGCCGAAGGGACTCGAGGGGGTCGACAAGTACCCCGACCTGCTGATCGAGCTCGCGCGCCGCGGCTGGAGCGATGCCGATCTCGCTAAGGTCGCCGGTGCCAACGCCCTCCGCGTTCTGAGCCAGGCCGAGGCCGTGAGCGCGCGCAAGCGCGGGCAGCCGGCCTCAGCGGCCGCGATTGGCACGAGCGCGCCGTAGACAGCCGGCAGCGTCCGGGGCGAGGGTCCGCGCGGCGGCAGCCTGAGCCCGGCCACGTGCAGTCTCTTATCCGCGCGTTCCTGGGTAAGCTTTCGCGCACGTGCGCCAACGGCGGCGAGCAGGGGTGCTAGTGACACCTCAGCGCTCGCCGTGCATACTGACTTTGGGGGGCTCGCCAGCGGGAGAACAACCGTGACGGGAACCATACGCATTGCATTGACGGCCATAGCTGCACTCTTCGCGGCGACATTGGCCACTGCCACAGCTCCAACAGTCGCTCCTGAGTTCACGCATTCGCGGGCGGATGAGTGGATCAATTCCCCACCCCTGACCCTCGCCGCGCTGCACGGCAAGGTCGTGCTCGTTGAGTTCTGGGCGTTCGAGTGTGTCAACTGCCTCAACTCACGAGCATGGGTGCAGTCGCTCGAGCAGAAAAAGGCAGACCAAGGCCTGGTGGTCGTCGACGTGCATACGCCGGAGCTGGCCCCGGAGAGATATCCCGACGCCGTACGCAAGGCGGTGGTACGCCTCGGCATACACGCCCCGGTGATGCTCGACCAGGACTCATCCTACTGGACCGCCCTGCACGTGCAGTACTGGCCGACGTTCTGCCTGATCGGGCGCGACGGTCTGCTCTACGCTTGTGTGCCGGGCGAGATGCACTCGGGAGATGAACGCGCCACCAAGGTGGAGCAGGCGCTCGATATGCTTCTCAAGGCTCCGGCCGCCTGACATCTTCCGGCGCCCGGCGCGCCGACCTCGGCGCGTCTGAACAGCGCCGAGGTGCTTGGCCGCGCACTACAGCGCCGGGGGCAGGCTAGGTCGGATCGGGTTCTTGCTCCGGACCCACCAGCTCACCGAGCGCCTCCTTGAGCGGGCCGAGCCAGGGCTCGTAGTTGCGCCACTGTTCGACCGCGTCGGCGTACAGGGGCTTGCGGACCTGGTCGGAGCTCACGGTCTGCACCACGCGCTCGGTCTCGTAGAAGCGCAGGCATTGCTCCTCGAACGGCAGACCGCAGTAGGCGAGCAGTCGCCGGACCTCACCGTCCAGATCCGTGACCAGGTCCTCGTATTGCACGCGATGGACGCGCCCCGGCAGCACGGCGTCGAAGTGCCTCATCAGCTGCACATAGTCGCGGTAATAGCGGCCGAGATCCGCGAGGTCGTAAGTAAACCAGGCGCCGGACTGAAAATGCTGCTTGAAATTGGCGAAGCAGCAGGCGAGCGGTGCACGGCGCGCATCGATGATCTTCGCGTTCGGCAGCAACAGGTGGATGAGACCGACGTGACTGAAGTTGCTCGGCATCTTGTCCACAAAGCGTGGCCGGCCGAGTACCCGGTGCGAACGGATCTGCTCAAGATAGCGATCACCGAGGGCGGTCAACTGCGCGCGCTCGAGGCGCGCGATCGATGCGGGGTAGGCCTGGGGCCTGCCGGGTTGCTCGAGCGCGCCGAGTTCGAGCGCGAAGCCCGGGATGTCGGGAAGCTCGCGCGTGCCTTCCACCTGCGAATGGCTGGCGAGAATCTGCTCAAGAAGCGTCGAGCCGGAGCGCGGCAGTCCGACGATGAAGATCGGATCCGGCGCGGGGTTGCCGCTACCGGCCCGCGCCGCGAAGAACTCCGGGGTGTACAGCGCACGCGCGCGTTCCACGAAGCGAGTCGAGCTGTCGGCCTCGTAGTTCACCATGGCACGCCGCAGGGCGTTGCCGCGCGCATAGTGCTCGAAGGAGGCGGCGAACACCCGCTGATCCTCGTATGCCTTGCCGAGCGCGAACTCGAAGTGCAGGCGGGCGTTGTCGTCCAGCTCCGCGCGCGCTGCCTGTCCCTGCATCGTCTGGATGTCCTCGTCGCTGAAGCGCACGGTCTTCAGATTCGCCAGGCTGAACCAGGCTTCCCCGAACTGAGGTTTCAGCTGCGCGCTCTTGCGATAGGCGGCGACCGCCTCCGTGAGCCGGCCGGCGAGACGCAGGGTGTGTCCGTAGTACAGCCACAGCAGCTCGCTCTCGGGGAACTCGCCGAGCATCTGCTCGTGGATCTGCCGCGCGCGCTCGTTCTGCCCGAGCAGGTTGTAGGCCGAAGCCTGCAGCGTGCGGAACTTGAAATTGTCCGGCTCGAGCGCGAGCAGCCGCTCCAGCAGCGGCAGCATCGGCGCCGCCTTCTGCTGACTGTGCAGAATGCGCGCGAGAGAAAGGCGCGCGACACCGTAGCCGGGCGCGAGCGTCAGACACTCACCGAGCAGCCGCTCGGCCTCCACGTAGTCTTCACGCTCCGCCGCGACCTCGGCCAGCAGGCGCATCGCCCCCACGTCGCGCGGAGCCCGCGCCAGGCGCTCGCGCAGCCGCGACTCTGCGCTCGTGAGGCGCCGTGCCGCGAGCGCCGCGGCCGCCTCGGCGAGGTGCCGCTCCGGGGGCGCGAGGCGCGCGAAGTTGGCGTACGCCTCATCACAGGCCTTCGGGTCGCCGCGGGCGGCGTAGAGCGCGGCCAGTTCCGCCCACGCCTCGGCGAGATCGGGCTGCAGCCGGATCGCCTCGCAGAGCGCGGCGATCGCGGGCTCGGCCTCGCCCTGGGCGGCGAGCGTGCGCCCGAGTTCCAGCTGCACCGGCGCGGAGTCGGGATGGGCTGCGGCGAGTTCGGTGAATTCGGCGGCCGCCGCCTGCGTATTGCCGCTGGCGCGGTGTGCGTTGCCCAGCAGCAGCAGGGCTGCGGCATGGCCGGGATGGCTGCGCACGATCTGCGCGGCTTCGCGCGCGGCGGCGAGCGGGTTGCTCTCGAGCATCGCGGCGACGCGGATCAGCCGGAAATCCACTTCGCTTGCAGCGGTCAACACGTCCTCCGGGTGCATGGGCTGCGCTAGAATCTCAGCGCGAGACCACACACCCTAGGGGAAGGCTTTGAGCGAGGTCAATGCCCCGGCCGGAAGCCCGGCCCCGGACAACGCCACCGTGCTGCGGTTGATTCAGGCGTCCAAGGCTGCGGGCGCCGCCGGCCGTGCCGCCGAGGCCGATCAGCTGCTCGCGCGCGTGGCGCAGCTCGCGCCCGCCCATCCGGCCGTGCTGAATGAGCTGGGCCTGCGGATGCTGCAGCGGGGCGACGCCACCCGCGCGCGCGAGCTGTTCCAGCGCGCGACCCAGGCCGATCCGGGCCATCCGAGCCTGTGGTCGAATCTCGCCCAGAGCCTGCACGAGCTGAATCTGCTGAACGACGAGCTCGACGCGATCGAGCGGGCGCTGGCGCTCGAGCCGCGGCACCTCTCGGCACTGCTGCAGAAGGGCCAGGTTCTGGAGCGGATGGGTGATGCCCGTAACGCCGCGCGCGCCTATCGCAACGCCCTCGCCACGCTGCCCGCCGGCCGGGCCGCGCCCGAGAGCGTCGCGGCGCTGATCGAGCACGCGCGCACCGTGATCTCCACGGACGACGCGGCGCTCGCAGGGGCGATCGCGGAGCGCCTCGCACCGATACGCGAGCAGCATGGCGGCGGCGCATACCGCCGGGTCGAGCACTGCATCGATCTGCTGACGGGCCGGCGCACGCGCTTCACTCCCGAGCCCACCTTCATGTATTTCCCGGAGATCCCGGCCGTCGAGTTCTTCGAGCGCGCTGACTTCCCGTGGCTGGATGCGATCGAGGCCGCGACCGAGGAGATCCGCGCGGAGCTCATGACCGTGTTGGTCTCTGATCGCGAGGGGCTCGAGCCCTACATCGCCTACCCCGAGGGGGTGCCGCTCAATCAGTGGCGGGAGCTCAACAAGTCACGTCGCTGGAGCGCGTACTTTCTGTGGAATCAGTCGGTGCCACAGCCGGCGCATCTGGCGCGCTGTCCGCGCACCGCCGAGGTGCTCAAGGCGGCGCCGCAGTGCGACGTGGCGGCGCGCGGCCCGACCGCGTTCTTCTCGATACTCGAGCCCGGCACGCGCATCCCGCCGCACACCGGCGTCACCAACACGCGCCTGACGGTGCACCTGCCACTCATCGTGCCCCCGGACTGCGGCTTTCGCGTCGGCAGCGAGACACGCGAATGGGTTGCGGGCAACGCCTGGGTGTTCGACGACACGATCGAGCACGAGGCATGGAACCTCTCGGACGTGCCGCGCGCGGTTCTGATCTTCGATATCTGGAATCCGTTCCTCACGCCCGCGGAACGCGACCTGATCCGCGCCGCGAGCGAGGTGGTCGGCACCTACTACGGCTCGGGTACGCAGGACGGGCTGTGAGGCGGGCGCGGCAGAGGCCATTCGCCCCCGCGTTGCTGGCACCCCTCGCGCTGACGGCGCTCCTGGCCCCTGCGGCGCCGCCCGCGAGCCCGCCGGCCCAGAGCGCCCTGCAGGCCTGCGTCGCTATCGCGGGCGATGCCGAGCGGCTCGCCTGCTATGACCGCCTAGCCGGTCGCAGCGGACCGGTCGCGGCCGCACCGTCCGCGAAGGCCGCCGCACCCGCGACGGGCGCCACCGCTGCACCGCCCCCGGCCCCCGCTACTTCGCCCGCAGCCGCCGCGACGGCGTCGGTATCCGCTGCGGCCGCGACAGCCCCGGCACCCTCGGCGGCGCAGTCCTTCGGAAATTATGCCGCCGAGCACCCCAAGCCCGCGCCGGCCGCGGCCGACGCCTCGCTCCAGGCTCGTGTCGCCGGGCTCGGCAGCAGCGCCAGCGGCCGCGTGACCGTCTTGCTGGAAGGCGGCGCGGTGTGGGAGCTCGATCAGGGCGACCCGCTCCTGGCTGTCGGTGACACGGTGACGATAACGCGCGGGACGCTCGGGTCGTTCATCATGCACACGCCCAGCAAGCGCGACCACCGCGTTCGCCGCGTGCACTAAAGGCGGGCGGGCAAAAAAAAGCGGCGGACCTTTCGGCCCGCCGCCTTCAAGTCAACGAACTTCCGCTTAGAACTGCGCCGTGAGGGTCATGAACACGTAGCGACCCATCGCGTCGTAGACACCCGGGAAGGTGTTGCCGTTGCAGTTCGCGCCGGCCGGGCTGCTGGTGGAGCAGTCGACCCCGGTGACAAGCGGCGGAGCCTTGTCGAGGATGTTGTTGATACCGAGCTGCAGCCTGATGCCCTTGGTGACATTGAACGATCCCGACAGGTCGAACCAGTCGTAAGCCGCAATGTTCGACAACGGCGGGTAGGCGCTCTTCTGCAGGAACGGATTGGTGGTCGCCGATTCGGAGCTGACCGCGCCGAAATGACGCCAGCGGAACGTCAGATCAAGCCCGGCCCAGGGCGTCGACCAGGTCGTGTTGAACACGTGACGCCAGCTGGGATTGCCGCCGCCGCAGGTCGCGCCAAACAGTCCCTTACAGTCGTAAGAGCCACCGCCGGCGATCGGCTGCGTGATCAGGTTCTCCAGGTACGTGCCCTCGAGCGAGAACAGCATCGAGCCCGCGCCGCCCATACCGAGGCGGTAGCTGGCCTTCGCGTCCACGCCCGCGGTCTTCAGCGAGCCCTGATTCACGTTCGGATCGTCGACGAACCCGTTGGAGCTTCTCCACAGCGAGCCGTTGGCGTCGCGCTGGATTGCCGCGCAGTCCGCGCCGGTCGAGATGCACTGGTTCAGGATGGCATCGCCGCCCACCGGTCCGATCCGGTTCGTGATCTTGATGTTGTAATAATCGACCGACACGGTCAGGTTGGGGGCGAACGACGGATGCAACAGCAGGCCGACCGTGTAGGTGTCGGCCGTTTCCGGAACGAGGCTCGCGTTGCCGTTGAAGCGGCCGTTGTACTGGAAGGCCGGGTTCGGGGCGATGTGGCCGAACTGCGCGGGCGTCACGCCCGTGAGCGCGCACTGCGCCGCCGTCACACCGTTTGTCAGCACCGACGTCGACCCCGCTGCGAGACCGGCGGCGCACGGATCGTGCGAACCGTCCAGGCCCACCGCCTGCGCCGTGAAGAGCTCGCCGATGTTCGGCGCACGCACGGCTCGCTGGAAGCTGCCGCGCAGGCGCAGATCACGCACCGGCGCCCACTCCAGACCCAGCTTGTAGGTGTTGGTGTCGAAGCCCAGGCTGTACTTGGAGTAGCGGTACCCGCCTTCGAGCGCGAGATCCTCCGCGAACGGCGCATGGCTGGCGAGCGGCAGGCGCATCTCCGTGAACGCCTCGCGCACGGTGAAGGCGCCGGAGACCGGCAAGGTCGCTCCGCCGCTGCCGGCTGCTGAGCCCTGCTGCGAGAGGAAGTCCGGCAGGAAGTTCGACTCCTCCTCACGCCACTCGATGCCGACGTTCAGCTGCAGGCCCTGGTCGGCCGTCGGCAGCTTCACGCCGTACTTGCCGAGGTCGCCGGTGACTGAGCCGTTCGCCACGTACTCGGTAACCGAACCGACGACGATCAGCGGAACCGAGAGGAAGGCGGTCTGAGCGGGGGTCACCCCGTTCGGCTTCCAGATGTTCCACGGCACGCAGGCTCCATCGGGGGAGAAGGCCGTGCCGGGAGTTACCAGGGGACCTGCGCCGAGCGGATTCGTCGGGCCACCGCAGACCGGTTGTCCACCCGGTCCCGGCAGCACGTTCAGGGATTCCTCGATGGCGGTGTTGTTGAGGTAGTTCTGGTTGCCGTTGTTGTTGTCCACCCCACCGTGCTGCGCGTAGACGTCGTACGTCCACACCGAGTCGGCGAAGTCACCCTTGACGCCCAAGACCTCGCGGTTCGAGTTGGTGACGAAGGTCGCGACGCGATTGCCACCCTCGACGTTGCGTCGCCCGATGTACATGTTGACACCGGGGTAGTTCACGCCGTTGTAGGTCTCGTACGCGCCGCCGTTCGCCGTAACGTTAGCGTTGCCCGGCCCGCAGATTGCCGCCGATTCCTGCGCGGTCAGCAGCGGGCTGGCGCAGGGAACGAACGAGGCGTTGAAGAAGTCGCCGCTGGGCGCGATCTGCGCCGCCGACGAATTACGCATGAACATCACTTCCGAGTAGACGTTCACATGCGAATTGACGTCGTAGTTGACGAACGCGCCGGCCGTCCAGCGCTCGTTCGGCGTCTGGTAGAAGTTCAGCGGGCCGAAGTTGTACAGGTCGCTCGCGCCCGGCCCGAAGTTGAAAGGCCGCATCTGGCCCGTCGTGCCGTCCACGGTATTGGTGAAGAGCGCCGCTCCTCCGCCCGCAGGATAAGCCTGGAAATATCCGCCGGCGCCATCCTTGGCCGAGGTGCCCGAGCCGGCGCACTTGAGCGCGGTGAGGGCCTTGTTCGGGCCCAGAGAGCAGGCGCTGTAGTCGAAGTGGGCCTGCGTCGCCGCGCCCTGGTTGTCGTAGGTGATGTAGGCCGTCGCGTTGCCTTTGTCGTCGGCAAAGTTCGAACCCATGATGATCGAGGCGGTCTTGCCGAAGGCCGTGTTGACGCTGCTATCGGGCAGCGGGAAACCTGAGGCAGTGACGACGTCGTCGACGCCGTCCTGGTTACCGTTGTGGTGCTGGTTGAAGTGGTAGCCGGCCGTCACCTGCACGCCCTGGAAGTGCGTGTTGAGGATGAAGTTCACCACGCCCGCGACGGCATCCGCGCCGTAGACCGCAGAGGCACCGCCGGTGAGCACGTCGACGCGCTCGATGAGGGCGGCGGGAATCTGGTTGATGTCCGAAAAGTTGCGTCCGCCCTGCGAGGAGCCCGGGCCCAGGCGCTTGCCGTTGACGAGGACCAGCGTGCGCTGCGCACCCAGGCCACGCAGGTCAACGACCGCCGTGCCGTCCGCGCCGTTGGAGGTGGTCGAATTCATGCCCGCGAACACCGAGGGCAGGTTGTTGAGCACGTCCTCGACACGCGTCAGACCGGTTTGCTGCACATCGGTCGCGGAGACCGTGGTGATCGGGCTGATCGAGGTCTCGTTGGGAGTCGACAGACGCGAGCCCGTGACCACGACCTCTTCCACGGGTGCCGGGGCTGCGCCAGTCGGTGCCGGCGCCTCCTGGGCATGCAGCACGCTCACGCCCGCTGCCGCGGCCGTCGCCGTCGCCAGCGCGAAGCGCACCGCCTGTTGCAAGTTGCGACTTTTCGCCATGTGTAATTCCTCTGAGATGAATTCGCGATTTGTGTATGACCAGCCCCGAGCGCTCGCGCGATCCGTTGCGCAAATGCCCTCCCTCGGGACCCCCGGGGACATGGGGGCGCATTAGATCACGCTGTTCCCATGTTGCCAACCCGCATCCCGGCACTCGCTCGTGCCGTTCGGGCCTTTGCGCAGGCCGAAGAGTGGCCGAAAGTGTCCGTTGCGGTTTCGCTACAACGGGTGGAGCGGCAACGCAAGCCGGGCAGTGAAGGGTGGGCGCGGCATTGGCACCACAGTTTGGGAGCGAATCGGACCCTTCGAGACAGACTCTGGTTTCGCCGGCTAACCCGTGAACCAGCAGTTGGTGGCGACGGTGATGCGAGTGTCGTGACCGTAGAACGGCGCGACCTCATGGAAGAGATAAGAAGGAAAGACGATCAGCTGCCCGGCCTCGAGGCGCACCTCGCGCGCTTGCAGCGCAAACCCCGGCCGCAGCCTGCGGTTTGCGACGTCGAGGTAGGCGCCCGCGCCGTGGCGGGGGTCGATCAGGCGCAGCACGCCGCTCCCCGGATGCGCCTCGGCGCGCTCGCCGGCGCGTACGCAGTACACGGCCGACCATGACGCAAGTGGATGATTGTGGGCGACAAAGGAGCCGGCGTAGCGGCTGACGTGAAACCACGTGTGATTGTGAATCTGCAGGCGCGCCATTTCCGCCGGCTCCAGCTCCGAGGCCTGCGCGACGGTCTCCACCACGCAGCTGAGCATGAATGCGCGCAGCTCCTGCACACACGCTTCCGGCCACAGGAACAGGTTGAAGCGGCTCTCGAAGGTCTCCCGCTGCGGAATGTGCGTCGGGGAGGGATTGCGGTACTCCTCGCTCTCGCGGGCGAGGAACAGCGCCTCGAGCTCGCGGTTGAGCCGCTCAGGGGCGGGCAGCCAGGTCTCTCCGAACGGAGTGGCAAACCCGGAACTGAGGCGGACGGGTATCGCAGGGGGGGTCACCATGGCGGCATCAGGTCACCGAAGGCCGCCGGGTCGGCGAAGCGGACCCGGGCTATGACGAGCATTAAGTCGCGATCTCCGCGATTCGTGGCGACTTCATGCGGCAACCAGGCGGGAAAGATCGCCATGTCGCCCGGAATGGGCTGCCAGGTGTGGTGACCGTAGTGGTACGGCTCGCGCATGTCGTGGTTCCCCGCATCGAGGTACATGCCGCCGAAGCTGTGCGCATACAGACGCAGCGTCGCGCTGTCCGGGCGCTCCGGGGTGAGATCCGGTGCCGCGACACAGTAGACCGCGCACCAGGAGGCGAGCGAGAGGGCGGTGATGGGCAGGGCGCCGTTAGGGCGCACGAGGACGAAGCGGGCCCGCGCCTGCATGCCCAGGGCATTGAACTGCTCATCGGTATAGGGATTGGCGGCCCGGACGATCCGGCACGTCGCCGCCAGCATCTCGCGCTTGAGGTAGCTCAGCGGCTCTCCCTGCCATTCGAATACTTCCTCCCGGCTGCGGAAGCAGAACGGGTCTGCCGGGAAGGCGACATCGCGCTGTGCGTCCGTCGCGAGCGGGGCGAGCCCCGCGGCCAGGGCCAGGTTCAGCCGGTCGGGCTGGGCGATGCGTCCCGTGCCGAACGGGATGGCGAAAATCGGCTGCAGGTTACCGGCGGGGGTACTCATGTCTCCTCGGAGCGTTCCAACTCAGCGGCCAACTCCGCGAGCTCGCGCGCGTAATGCCGCGCGCGCCCGGAGGCGCGCTGGTACAGGGCCTCGCGCACTTGCCAGACGCTCGCGGTCTTGACGCTGGCCGCGCGGCCGGCAAAGTCCAGGCACGCCTCGCTCCAGGGCAGGCCGCAGAAAGCGAGCAGCCGCTCGACGGCCGGGCGCGGGTCGCGCACGAGGATATCGTAGTTGAAATCCAGCATGTCCTCGCCGTAGAGGCGGCGCCAGTGGGCCATGAGGCGCCGGTACTGGCGCAGGTAGTGCGCGATGTCCTTGAGGTCCAGGGCGTAGGCCATCCGCTGGTCCAGGTGCAGGAAGAAGATGGAGAGACACACGTCGAGCGGGTCGCGCGTGGTGTGGATGATCCGCGCCTGCGGAAAGAGCCGCTTGATGAGGCCCACGTAGAGAAAATTGTCCGGACGCTTGTCGGTGACCCGCTCGGCGTGCGGGAAGCGCAGCTTGAGGGCCGCCTGATACTGCTGCGCCAGGCGCGCAGCGTTGGCGGGATCGAGCGCGCGCACGGACTGCGGAAAGGGCGTGAGGTTCTCCCGCACGAGCCGCGGCAGCAGATCGAGCTCACCGCCGGCTGCCACCTGCGGGTGCCCGGCGAGCAGGTGCTCGGTGAGCGTGGAGCCGGAGCGGAACATGCCGCAGATGAAGAGGGGCTGCGGCTCAGTCACCGCGGGCGGCGGCTCAGCCCGCGCGCCGCCCGGAAACGCCGCGATCAGCTCATCGATGAGGCGCTCCTGCGCAGCGCGGTCATAACGTGCCGGCGGGGCGACGCTGATGCGGCTGTAGGCATTGGCGTGTGCGGCCGCCTGGAAGGCCTGCGCGTACGCGCCACCCCCCTCCAGGGCGCGCGCGAGGGCGAAGCCGAGGCTGGCCCGGGCGGCCGGCCCCGCCGCGGGATGCTCGGCGGCGGCGCGCAGCCGAGCGATCAGGGGGTCATCCGGGGTGCGCACGTCAAAGAGCTGCGCGTAGCGCGCGAGGGCTTCGAAGGCGTGCGGCTCGCGGCGCAGAATCTCTTCGTAGGACTGGCGCGCCTGCCCGCGCCGCCCGAGATCCTCCTGCAGGTTGGCGAGGTTAAGCCACGCGGGCAGGTAGTCCGGATTGGCGGACAGCGCGCACTTCAGCTCCCGCTCGGCGGCCTCGTCGCGGTGCAGGTCATCGGTGAGGATCACCGCCCGGTTCAGGTGCGCCTCTTCCTTGCCCCGCAACCCGAGCTCGATGGCGCGCGCATAGGAGTCGAGAGCCGGCTCGAACTCGCCCGCCCGGCGCTGCAGCCGCGCGAGGTTGTACCAGGCATCCGCAAGACCCGGATAGCCGCGCAGCACGCGCTCATAGCAGCCGATCGCCTGGCGCGTCTCGCCGGCCTCGGCCAGCCGCTCAGCCTCCTTCAGGAGCCGCGCGCCTTCGGCTGAGACCCTCATGCCGTCCACGTTTTCAGCCGACCGCTACGGGGCGACCCACAGTTCGACTTCCCCGCAGCCCTGCACCGCCCGCCAGGCGGTGAGACCGAGGTCCTTCCCCGCGAGCGCACGCAGCGCCGCCTCCTTCCCGGGGCCTGCGACCACGAACACCGGCTCGCGCACCGTGGCGATGAGGTCCGGCGTGACGCTCACGGCCGCCAGCCCGTCGGGACGCTGCACGGGGATGGCGTAGCGCCCGCGCGCGCGCACGACGTCCGCCTCGTTGAAGAGCGAGGCGGTGTGCCCGTCGGCGCCGAGGCCGAGGAGCCCGAGGCCGATGTGCACGCCCGAGCTCAAAAGCGCGCTCAGCTGCGCGTCGTAGTCGGCGGCGGCCTCATCGAGGGGCTGCTCGGTGTGCACGCGCAGGAGCGACTCCGGCGGCAGGGCGAGCACGTCGAGGAGCGCGCGCGCCTGGTAGTAGTTGCTGCGCGGGGAGTCCGGCGCCACGTAGCGCTCGTCGCTGAAGAGGACGTGCAGGCGGTCATCGTGCCGCACCCCGGCGCGCGCGAGCACCTCATAGGCCGGCAGCGGCGTTTGTCCGCCGGCGAGCATCACGGCCGATGCGCCCGGGGTCGCGAGCGCGCGTCCCAGGCGCTCGGCCAGCGCCGCGTCGAGCTCGCTGCGCGCGCTGAAGCGGCGGGTGGCGAGCGTCGTCATGGCGCGCGCGGGCGCTCGCCCACCTGGGCGTGCACCTCGAAGGGATGTCCGCCCCGTACGCCCTTGAGCACCACGGTGGTGCCGGGCTTGTGGTAGGCGATGCGTGCCAGGGCGTCCTGGGCGCCGTGTGGCGAGACGCCGTCGATCGTCGTCAGGATGTCTCCGGGCTGCAGCCCCGCCTGCTGCGCCGGGGAGCCCACGTAGAGGTTGCCGATGATGACGCCCGACTGTCCGAGGCCAAACTGTCGTGCCTGATCTTCGGAGAGATCCTCGGGGACGATGCCGATCCAGCCGCGGATGACGCGCCCGTTCTCGATGATCTGCTGCAGCACCCCGCGCACCATGTTGACCGGGATCGCAAAGCCGATGCCCTCGACGCCGATGTTCTTGGCGACGATCGCGGTGTTGATCCCGACCAGCGCGCCACTGGTGTCGACGAGTGCACCGCCTGAGTTGCCGAAGTTGATCGGCGCGTCTGTCTGGATGAAGTCCTCGAGCGGGGCGATGCCGAGCTGCTGGCGGCTGGTGGCGCTCACGATCCCGTGGGTGACGGTCTGCGACAGCCCCACGGGATTGCCGATCGCCAGCACCACGTCGCCCACCTTGAGCGTGTCGGAGTGGCCGAATACCGCCACCGGCACCGGGCTCAGGTCGATCTTCAGGACCGCGAGGTCGGTGTCCGGGTCACGCCCGACGATGCGCGCGTCCGCCTCCCGGCCGTCGCGCAGCTGCACGCGGATCGAGTCGGCGTTGGCGATCACGTGATGGTTGGTGACGATGTGACCGGACTCATCCACGATCACCCCCGAGCCGAGGCTGCGCTCCATGCGCTGGCGGTAGCGCGGCATGAAGTCCCCGAACAGCTCCCCGAGGGAGGGGGCGACACGCTCGGTGACCAGCCGCGAGGCGTACACGTTGACGACCGCGGGCGCGGCGCGCTGCACGGCGGCCGAGTAGGAGATGCGCCCGCTCCCGGCCTCGCTCAGCGGAGCGGCCGAGGCGCCCGGTCCCGCCGGCCGGCTCGCGCCGCGGATCAGCTCGGGGCGCACCGCGACGACGAGGAAGGCGAGCGCCAGACCGCCGATCACCGAACCGAGGATGAACGTGAGTCCGCGCCCGAGGCGGTTGAGCATCTCGCTGAGCTCCAGGGAGCCGGCGCGCGCGCCGGCGCGCCCGGAAGGGGGTGTTCGTTTGTGTATAATGCGCCGCCCCCCGCAAGGTATGAAATCACGCGTGCGCGAACCGCCGCGTTGGCACGCGCAAGAGGCGGACGTTGGCTGCGGCGGGCGTGGACAAAGTAGAGCGGGAGAGGTTGATGGCGGATCACGCGGGCGTGGCCGACGACGAAGTCGATTTGAGTCGGCGCAAATTTCTCACCCGGGCCACCATTGCCACGGGCGCGGTCGGCGCCGCCTTTGCCGCGGTGCCCTTCATCGAGTCATGGAGTCCTTCGGAGCGAGCCCGTGCGCAGGGGGTCCCGACCGAGCTCGACCTCTCGAAGGTCGACGAGGGGCAGATGACGACCGTCGTGTGGCGACGCTCGCCCATCTACGTCGTGCACCGCAGTGCCGACATGGTCAAGCGGGTCGCCGGCCACAACGACCAGCTCAAGGACCCCGATTCGCGCAGCTCCGACCAGCCGGACTACTGCAAGAACCCGCTGCGCTCGCGCACCCCGGAATTCATGGTGATGATCGGCACCTGCACACACCTCGGGTGCCTGCCCAAGCAGCGCTTCGCCGAAGGGGAGCTGTACCCGAACTGGCCGGGCGGCTTCTTCTGCCCGTGCCACGGCTCGCGCTTTGACCTCGCCGGACGGGTGTTCGACGGCTCACCCGCGTCGGTCAACCTGCGCATCCCGCCGTACTCCTATCCGAAGCCGACCAGCCTCATCATCGGCGTCGACGAGAAGGGGAGCGCCTGATGGCCGTGAAGACCGCGAGCGGGGAGCCGGCCCTGCCGCCGGGCCGCGCGCCCGTCATGGCGCGCTTCTGGGGCTGGATCAACAAGCGCCTGCCGGCCCAGGAGTTCATCGATACACAGCTGACCGGCTACTACGCGCCGAAGAACTTCAACATCTGGTACTTCTTCGGCTCGCTCGCCGGGGTGGTGCTGGTCCTGCAGCTCGTGACCGGCATCTTCCTCACCATGTTTTACAAAGTGGGTGAGGCGACCTCCTTCGACTCGGTCGAGTACATCATGCGCGAGGTCGACTACGGGTGGCTCATCCGCTACCTGCACTCGACCGGCGCCTCGGCCTTCTTCGTCGTCGTCTACCTGCATATGTTCCGCGCCTTCCTGTACGGCTCCTACAAGAAGCCGCGCGAGCTGCTGTGGCTGTTCGGGATGGCGGTGTACCTCGCCCTCATGGCCGAGGCCTTCATGGGCTACGTGCTGCCCTGGGGCAACATGTCCTTCTGGGGCGCGCAGGTGATCGTCAACCTCTTCGGCACCATCCCCGGCATCGGCCCGGGGCTGGTCGAGTGGATCCGGGGCGACTACGGCATCGCGGACGCGACGCTCAGCCGCTTCTTCGCGCTGCACGTGGCGGCCATCCCGCTCGCGCTGCTGCTGCTCGTGGCGCTGCACCTCGTGGCGCTGCGGCAGACGGGCTCGAACAACCCCGACGGCATCGAGATCAAGGACAAGCTGGGCGCGGACGGCAGACCCCTCGACGGTATTCCCTTCCACCCCTACTACACGGTGAAGGACGTGGTCGGCATCGGGCTGTTCCTCGTCGTGCTGGCGCTCATCGTGTTCTTCGTGCCGACGCTCGGCGGGCTGTTCCTCGAGTCGCCGAACTTCGAGCCCGCAAACCCGCTCTCCACGCCCGAGCACATCGCGCCGGTTTGGTACTTCACGCCCTACTACGCGATCCTGCGCGCCGTGCCCGACCAGCGCATGGGGGCGCTTTTGATGCTGCTCGCGGTCGCGGCGTTCCTGTTCGTGCCGTGGCTCGATCGCTCGCCGGTGCGCTCGATGCGCTACAAGGGCTGGATGTCGCGCGTCGCGCTCGCGCTCTTCGCGTTCTCCTTCGTCGCGCTCGGCTACCTCGGTCTGCAGCCCGCGGAAGGGCTGTACGTGCTGCTCGCGCGCATCTTCGCGGTCATCTACTTCGCGTTCTTCGTGCTGATGCCGGTGTACACCTCCCTCGAGAGGACCCGGCCGGTGCCGGCCAGGGTGACCTACCATGCGCACTGAGCGGCCCCGGCCTCGCCCGCCGGCGCTCGCCGTGCTCGCGGCGCTGTGCGGCCTGTTAGCCGGCACGGCCATGGCCGCCGACGAGCCGGCTGCCAAGGAGGCGAGTGCGGAGGCGGCGCCGAAGGTGGGCGAGGACTGGCAGAGCTGGCAGCCCAACACGAACGTCACCGACCTCGCCTCGGTGCAGCGCGGTGCGCGCAACTTCGTCAGCTACTGCCTGGGGTGCCACTCCCTCAAGTACGAGCGCTGGTCGCGCGTGGGGACCGACCTCGCGATCCCGCCGGAGCTGCTGCAGAAGGACCTGATCCCGCCCGGGGACAAGGCGACGCAGTACATCCTGACGAGTATGCCCGCCGAGGACGCGGTGACCTGGTTCGGCAAGGTGCCGCCGGACCTGACGCTCATGCTGCGGGCCCGCGGACGTGCCTACGTCTACCAGTTTCTCAGGACCTTCTACGTGGACCCGACGCGCCAGACGGGGGTCAACAACCTGCGCCTGCCCACCACCGCGATGCCGCACGTGCTCTCGGAGCTCGAGGGCCTCAAGGCTGCCGTGTTCAAGCCCGCGGCCGCGGCCGCGGGCACCGAGGCGAGCGAGGCGCCGCCCCTGGATCACTTCGAGCAGATCGCACCGGGGCGTCTGAGCGCGGCGGAGTACGATGCGTTCGTGAAGGACACGGTTAACTTCCTCGACTACGTGAGCGAGCCCACCCAGGCGGCGCGCCGCAGTCTCGGCGTGTGGGTGGTGCTGTTCCTTCTGGTGTTCACGTGGCTGGCGTGGCTGGTGAAGCGCGAATACTGGAAAGACGTGCACTAAATAGCGTCGGTCCTCCGGGCGGCGCGCCGCGAGGCGCCACCGCCGTTTGCAGGAGCGAGAGTTTGTCGAGCAGACGATCCATCATGACGCTGTTCTCCGCACCGGCTGACCCCTGGAGTCATCGCACACGGATCGTGCTCGCGGAGAAGGGCATCGGCATCGATATTGTGAGCGTCGAGGCCGGCCGCTTCCCGGAGGATCTGCTCGACCTGAACCCCTACCACAGCGTGCCGACCCTGGTGGATCGTGACCTCGTCCTCTATGACTCGCGGGTCATCATCGAGTATCTGGACGAGCGCTTCCCGCACCCGCCGCTGATGCCGGTCGACCCGGTGAGCCGCGCCCAGTTCCGTCTCGCCCTCTACCGGATCGAGCGTGACTGGTACGGCCTCACCCGCCAGATCGACCAGGAGCCGGACAAGAAGCAGACCGTCAAGCTCAAGAAAATCCTCCGGGACACGATTTTACAAAGTACGGACCTGTTCAAGGTCAAGCCGTACTTCCTCTCGGACGAGTTCTCCCTGGTGGACGCGACCATCGCGCCGATTCTGTGGCGCTTGCCGTACTATGAGATCGACCTGCCGCCCCAGGCGCAGGCGATCGACAAGTACGCGCAGTTGGTATTCGGCCGCGCGGCGTTTCGTGAGGGTCTGTCGGAGCGCGAGCAGGAGATGCGGCTCTTGTAGTCCTTTCGGATCAGTCATGAGCAAATTGTTGCCCAAGCGTCCCTACCTGCTGCGCGCCATGCACCAGTGGATCTCCGACTGTGGCAATACCCCGCACGTGATCGTGGACGCCGGCCGCGACGGCGCCGAGGTTCCGCGCACCTACGTGAAGGACGGCAAGATCGTCCTCAACCTGAGCGAGAGCGCGACGCAGCGCCTGCGGCTCGGCACCGAGGAGATCGAGTTCGACGCGCGCTTCGCGGGCATCAACCACCACGTGCGCTTTCCGGTGAGTGCGGTGCTCGGCATCTACGCCAAGGAGACCGGGGAGGGGATGGTCTTCTCGGAGCAGGATCTGGGCCCGGAGCCCCCGCGCCCCACCCAGGAGAGCGAAGGCGCGCCACGGCGACCGCAGCTGAAGGTCGTAAAGTAGGGTCCGCGACGGCGCGCGGAGCGAAAACAAAAGAGTCGGCCTGTAAGCCGGGTTCTGTCGAGGGCAATCATTCCTCTGGGATCCGCGTCACCGCGGACCTCTAGCGGCCTACCCGGAAGCGCACGCGGATCGGCGCTGCCGAAGGCGCCCGAAGGCGCCCCGGCTGCTTCCCTATTTGGCCTTGCTCCAGGTGGGGTTTGCCGTGCCGTCGCGTGTTACCACCGACGCGGTGCGCTCTTACCGCACCGTTTCACCCTTGCCGGTCCGGTTAAGGACTTGGGCGGTCTGCTCTCTGTTGCACTTTCCGTGGGCTCGCGCCCCCCAGGCGTTACCTGGCACCCGATCCGCCGGAGCCCGGACTTTCCTCCACCCCAGCTTTGAACTGGAGCAGCGACTGCCCGGCCGACTCTCGGGCAGCACAATAAAGGCGCCGCGCAGGAAGTCAAACCGCACCGTGAGGCGCACGCGGGGGGTCGTCACTATACTTCCCGCTCGGTTGAGCGGATGACCGGCCCCGCGGGTGCGCCGGCGCTTCCCCCGGTGAGGGCATGTTTCTACAGATTGCGGACCTGCTGAATGTCGCGGAGGTGGGCACCCTGAGGAAGCTCGCCCTGCAGACGCGCTTCGTCGACGGGCGGACCACCAATCCGCACAACGCGACGAAGATCAACGTCATCGCGGACATGGGCGATCCGCCCGCCCAGCAGGCGAGCCAGATCGCCTTCACGGCTCTGCAGCGCAGCGAGCAGCTCATGAACTTCGCCCAACCCGCGCGGATCGCCCCCCCGCAGCTGTGCCGCTACGGCGTGGGCATGACCTACGGCGCACACACCGACGCGGCCTTTCTCGCCGTGGGCCAGCAGGCGCTGCGCTCGGACGTCTCCTGCACGCTCTTCCTGTCGGAGCCTGCGAGCTATGAGGGCGGCGAGCTCACCGTCTATCTCGGCAGCGAGAGCGTGCGCGTCAAGGGTGAGCCCGGATCGGCGGTGCTCTATCCGTCGACGACCCTGCACGAGGTGGCCCCGGTGAGCTCGGGCGAGCGCCTGGTGATGATCACCTTCATCCAGAGCCGCGTCCCCGATCAGATGCACCGCGACCTGATCTACAAGCTCGGCGAGGTGCGCGCGCTGGAGGGACTGAAGATGGACTGGGCCAACCGCATGCAGCTGGAGCACGTGATCGCGAACCTGCAGCGCATGTGGGCCGGCTAGACCACGCCGCGCGACGCGCCCGCATGCCGACCCCGAATCCCTACTGGTTCCGCGCCAAACGCGTGGGTTGGGGGTGGGGCGCGCCGGCCTCTCCCGCCGGGTGGATATTCTTCACCGTCTGGGTGCTCGCGCTGGCCGTGGGGATGCACGGGTTGAGGAGATACATGCCCCTCGGCCCGCTCGCGTTTTTTGCGGTCATGACGGCGGTACTCGTCCTCGTCTGCCGCTGGAAGGGCGAGCCGCTCAGCTGACGGCGCGGGTGCATCACTGACTCGCCCTCTGGGATTTGAGCGTGCCCAGGAACGTGAAGAGCGAGCGCACCGGGGCGTGTGCGCCGGTCACCGCCTCCAGCCACCGCATGGCGCGCCTGATTTCCCCGGCGTGCTCCTGGTCCGCGGCGGCGAGCACGTCGCGGCGCAGGCTCGCATCGTAGGCGTGCTCGGGGGCCTTGGCGTACCGGTGCATGATCGGGCCGTCGAGCAGTGCCCGCAGTTCGCCCGGCGGCGCACTCGCGCCGAGCGCGTCGAAGATCTGCTCCAGCCCGCGCAGGGGTTCGGCGAGAAACGTATCGAAGTTGACCCACAGGACGCGTCCACGACGCGCCAGCATGGCCTGATGCAGGGTGAGCATCTCGCACAGCCAGCTCATCGCGACCTGTTCGCCCTCCGTGCGCGGGTCGAACGGCCAGGCGGTTGCACCGAGCCGGCGTACGAGGCGGCGCAGCCGTGCCGCGGACAGTGCCCGCGTCTCCACGCGGGAGTTCGGGCCGCCGAAGATGCCGCGCAGGTAAGCGAGCGGCTCAGCGAACACGAACACCGCAGGCGGCGCGCCGCTTAAGGCGAGGATCTCGTCGGCGATCTCGTTCACGAAGCTCGTGGCCTTGATGACGGCACGCTGCTCGCGGCGGAAGGTGCGGGCGAGGAGCCGCAGCGTAGTGTCCAGTGCCAGCGCGGGCGTCGGCGCGGCAGAGCTCTCGGGCGCGGGGCGCAGGGCGAGCGCGCGCAGCAGCGCCGGCTCGCGCAGCGCGAGAAAACCCGGGTCCTCACCGAGCAGGCGCGAGAGCAGCGTCGAGCCGACGTGCCCGATGTGGAACAGGTAGAGCGAGGACACCGGCAGACCCGCGGCGGCCGCGGTGAGCACCGCCGGCTCGAGGGTCAGCGCCTCGTGGGGACCCTGCAGCAGGCGCTGATCCAGGAAGCTCGCCGCGCGGTAACCCGCCTCATCGAGTTTGAGCAGCCTTACCGCCCCGGCCTCCAGGACCTCGAGGGGAAACCAGTCGGGCGAGTCGCGCAGCTGCGCGACCGAGGGTGGCGCCTCAGCCGGTCTCATCCGTGCTCCCGCGAGGCGTGGCGCTCGCCAGCGCGTAGGCCGCGGCGCGCGTCGCGCCGGTGAGCGCCGCCGCGAGGGCGGCGGCGCGGCCGGGGGGCAGTTCGCGGCCGAGGATCTGCAGCACCCGGCGCAGCTCCGCCGGGTCGGTCTCCCCGGGCTCGGGCGCCGGTGCGCCCGCGACGACGAGCGTCACCTCGCCGCGCTCGAAGTGGGCCTCGTCCTGCGCGCGCGCGGCGAGCTCGGCGAGGGTGCCGCGGTAGAAGGTCTCGTGGACCTTGGTCAGCTCGCGCGCCACGACCGCCGGACGCTCCCCGCCGAACTCGGCCGCGAGATCCTTCAGCGTCTGGACGATACGGTGCGGAGCCTCGAAGAAAACGAGCGTGCGCGTCTCGCGGGCGAGCGCGGCGAGGGCGCCGCGCCGCTCGGTTGCGCGCGCGGGCAGGAAGCCCTCGAAGCAGAAGCGCTCGACCGGAAGACCCGCGGCGGCGAGCGCCGCGGTGATCGCCGAGGGGCCCGGGACCGGCTCCACCCGCACACCCGCGCGCGTCGCGGCGCGCACCAGCTCGAATCCCGGATCCGAAAGCAGCGGCGTCCCGGCGTCCGACACCAGCGCGACGGTGGCGCCGGAGGCGAGGCGCGCGAGCAGCTCCGGCACGCGCTGCGACTCGTTGTGATCGTGCAGCGACAGGAGCGGTCGTGTGATGCCCGCGGCCTTCAGCAGCGTCAGCGTACGGCGCGTGTCCTCGGCCGCGATCACGTCGGCGCTCTCGAGCGCCTCGCGCGCGCGCGGGCTCAGGTCGGCGAGATTGCCGATGGGGGTGGACACCACTCTCAGCAGGCCGTGCGCGTTGGCCACTATAATCCCGCCTTCCTGCCGCAGGTGGTGCGGCCTCCAGAGCCATCCTGCCCGCACGCAAGAGGCCCATCAACCGATGCGCAACGCCCGACTGTTCGCGATCCTCGCTCTCGTGACGCTCGCCGCCGCGCTGTCCGGCTGCCCGGCCAGCCTCTCCGAGCGCGCGGCTCCGCCCGCCTCGCTGGATCGCGCCGTCTCGCTGGAGCACTCAGGCGACCCACTCGGCGCCGCGCGCGTCTACGAGCAGCTCGCCGGTCAGAACACCGGGACCGACCGCAATGACATGCTGCTGCACGCCGCGCAGGACTACCTCGCCGCACGCACGCCCGACAACGCCGCGCGCATGCTGGCGCTCACCGAGCAACCGTTCGCGCCCGATCAGGCCACCTGGCGTGCGCTCCTGAACACGCAGCTCGCGCTCGAGCGGGGCCAGACGCAGGACGCCGCGCGTCAGTTCACCACCATCCCCGAGCCGCATCCGGCGGGGCTGGCGGCGCTGTGGGGGCAGCTGCGGGCGCAGGTAGCGGCCGCGCCGGCGCGTCACCCGGTTCCCGCCGGCGGGCACGTCACGCCCGAGGCGGCCGGGGCGCACATTGCGCTCCTTCTGCCCCTGAGCGGACGGGCCGCGGGACCGGGGGCGAGCGTGCGCGAGGGTTTCATGACCGCGTACTACGAGACCCCGCCCGCCGAGCGTCCGCGGCTGCGTATCTACGACACAGGCGCGGTGAGCATCGCCGACGCGCTCACGCAGGCGACGCAGCAGGGCGCGGACTTCATCGTCGGTCCGCTGACGCGCGAGGAGGTGACGGTGTCGGCGGACTTTCCCGGCGCGCGTCCGCCGATCCTCGCGCTGAACTTCCTGCCGTCCGAGCGGGCGGCGCCGGCCCAGTTCTACCAGTTCGCGCTCTCACCCGAGGACGAGGCGCGCCTCGCGGCGAAGCGCATTCTCGAGGATCACCACCGCCGCGGCGTCGCGATCGTGCCCGCGGGCGACTGGGGCACGCGCGTGCTCGCGGCGTTCAAGCCGGAGCTGCTCGCCGGGGGCGGGGACCTGCTCGCGGTCGTGCAGATCGATCCCGCGCGCACCGACTACTCCGCGGCGATCACCGAGATGCTGCGCATCAACGACAGCACCGCGCGCTTCAAGCGCCTCGAGGCCGTGCTCGGCACCAAGCTGCAGTTCGAGCCGCGCCGCCGCGGCGACATTGAATTCATCTTCGCGCCCGCGCAGGCCAACACCGAGAGACTGCTGCGTCCGCAGCTGCGCTTCCACTACGCGGGCGACATTCCCACCTACGCGATCTCGGACGCGTTCGAGCCGGACACGCGCGCCAACGAGGATCTCGACGGTCTCATCTTTCCCGACATGCCGTGGATGCTCGGCGGGGATCTGGCCGATGCCGTGCACGGCGCCACGCGCGAGGCGTGGCCGCCCAATGGCGGACCGGCGCGCGGCCGCCTGTTCGCCTTCGGCTTCGACGCCTTCCGCCTCGCGCAGGCGCTGCGGCATCACGCGGTAAGCAACGAGGTGTACGTCGAGGGCCTCACCGGGCGGCTGTACATCGACGCCGACCGGCGCGTGCGGCGCGAGATGGGCTGGGCACAGGTGCACAACGGTGAAGTGCACCTGCTGCCCGCGGCCTCGGCGCAGTAGTCAGGTCAATCCAACACCTGACTTCCAACATCTGACTCCCGACCTCACCGCACGCCGCGTGGCAACGCGGCGCGCGCCGAACCCGCCCCCTGGGGCGGTCGGACTCGCCGCCGCGCCGTCCAAATAGCTCCCCCGCCCGCGGCGGCGCGACCCGGAAGAACCGGGCAAGGAGGGGCGGAGGGCCTTACAGGGGTCGTTCTTGTAATCCACTGTATAAGGTTCGCAGGGCAAGCCGCTGATTGCTAAAACGAATGCCCCGCGGCTGCGCGTCACCCACTGTGATTTTCTACATAAGTCTTTGTGAATGCGACGAATTTCTCACTATTTCAATTGACATAGTTCGCGGCCGATTCCTATAGTGGCGGCCAGTGGGAGAAAGTGGGGGGAAATGGGCGAAAAGTCGCCTCACGGGTCATGTTTCGCGGTGCAACAAAAATCACCCTGGACGACAAGGGCCGGATGGTCATGCCGACCCGCTACCGGGAGCAGATCAACGAGCTCGCCGAGGGGAAATTGGTCGTCACCGTGGACAAGGATCAGTGCCTCCTCATCTATCCCCTGCCCGAGTGGGAGCAGATCGAACGCAAATTGATGGGGCTGCCTAGCCTCAACGCCACGGCGCGCCGGCTGCAGCGCCTGATGGTCGGGCACGCGACCGATCTGCCCCTGGACGGGCACGGCAGGGTCCTACTGCCGCCCGAGCTGCGCGAATTCGCACAGCTGGGGCGACACGGAATGCTGATCGGCCAGGGAAATCGCTTTGAGCTGTGGGACGAGGCGCGCTGGAACGAGCGGCGCGACCTGTGGCTGAAGAACGAAGAGGCACCGACCGATCTGCCCTCCGAGCTCGAATCACTGTCGCTGTAGGGGTCTTTCTCGGAAAGCGGGCTGGGCGTAGCCCATGGCAGAGCACTCAGAGGGGCGGGGACGGACCGTCCCGGGCAATGAGCACCAGCCGGTGCTGGCCGCTGAGGCGCTCGAGGCGCTCGCCCTGGAAGCGGACGGTTACTATGTCGATGCGACGTTTGGGCGCGGCGGCCACTCGGCACTCATCCTCCAGGCCCTGGGTCGGGAAGGCCGCCTGCTTGCACTCGACCGGGATCCGCAGGCCATCGAGGCCGGCCACCACCGTTTTGCCGACGAAGTGCGGCTTACGCTCGTGCACGCGCCGTTTGCCGACCTCGGCACGCTCGTGCCGGCATACGCGCACGATCGTCCTTGCCGGGGCGTGCTCCTTGACCTCGGGGTCTCCTCACCCCAGCTCGACGATCCGCGCCGCGGTTTCAGCTTCCGAGCCGATGGTCCGCTCGATATGCGCATGGACCCGACGCGTGGGGAGCCCGTCGCGTCCTGGCTCGCTCGCGCGGGCCTCGACGAGATACGCCAGGTGATCGCGACCCTCGGCGAAGAGCGCTTCGCGCGGCGCGTGGCGCAGGCCATCGTCAGCGCCCGCCAGAGCGAGCCGCTCACCGGGACGGCGCAGCTCGCCGCGCTCGTGGCCAGGGCGGTGCGCACGCGCGAGCCGGGCAAGCACCCGGCGACCCGCACGTTCCAGGCGCTGCGCATGTTCATCAACGATGAACTGGGCCAGCTCGAGCGCGGTCTCAATGGAGCGCTCGACGCCCTGAGCCCCGGCGGGCGCCTGGCGGTCATCAGCTTCCACTCGCTCGAGGACCGGGCGGTCAAGCGCTTCATGCAGCGCGAGTCACAGGTCGATCCGGCGCTCAAGCGCCTGCCGGTAGTGCCGGTGCAGGCGCGGCCGCGCCTCAAGACGGTCGGGCGCAAGCGCCGCCCGGATGAGGCCGAGCTCGAGCGCAACCCGCGCGCCCGCAGCGCGCTGCTGCGCGTCGCCGAGCGTCTGCCATGAACTCGCGGCTGCTGCTGGCGCTCGCGCTGCCGCTGCTGTGGGTGGGCGCGCTCGGTTCCGCCGCCGGCGCCATCTACTGCAAGCACCGCTCGCGGGCGCTGTTCATCGAGCTCGAGGCGCTGAACGGGCGCCGCGACAACCTCGAGATCGAGTGGGGGCAGCTGCAGCTCGAGCAGAGCGCCTGGTCGACCCACGCCTTCGTCGAGCGGGTCGCGAGCACGAAGCTGCACATGGGAATGCCGCCGCCGAAAGAGATCGAGATCGTCAGCCCATGAAGCAAAGGAGTGCACGCGAGGAGACACGCGGACCGTTCCGGTGGCGCGCGCACCTACTGCTCGCGCTCCTGTGCGCGTGCGCGCTCGGGCTCGTGTACCGCGCCGTGAACCTGCAGCTCGTCGATCACAGCTTCCTCGCCAAGGAGGGTGACGCGCGCTTCTCGCGCGTTCTGCAGATCGTCGCGCATCGCGGCACCATCACCGACCGCTACGGCGAGCCGCTCGCGGTCAGCACGCCGGTCGACTCCGTGTGGGTCAACCCGAGCGAGCTCGCGCTCGCCACCGACCAGATCCCGCGCCTCGCCAAGGCGCTCGGCCTCGACCGCCAGGAGCTCGCACGGCGCGTCACGAGCAACCTCGACCGCGAGTTCCTGTACGTCGCGCGCGGCCGCCAGCCCGCCGAGGCCGAGCAGATCAAGGCGCTCGGCATCCCCGGGGTGTACACCTCGCGCGAGTACCGCCGCTACTACCCCGCGGGGGAGGTGACCGGGCACCTGCTCGGCTTCACCAACGTCGACGACGCCGGCCAGGAGGGGCTCGAGCTCGCCTTCGAGCACTGGCTCGCCGGGGAGAACGGCGCGAAGCGCGTCATCCAGGACCGCTACGGGCGCATCGTGCAGAACGTCGAGAGCATCCGTCCGACGCGCCCGGGGCGCGACCTCGTGCTCTCCATCGACCTGCGCATCCAGTACCTCGCCTACCGGGAGCTGAAGGCCGCGATCCGCGAGCAGCGCGCCCGCGCCGGCTCGGTGGTGGTGCTCGACATCGCCACCGGGGAGGTGCTGGCGATGGTGAACCAGCCCGCATACAACCCCAACGACCGCGACCAGATCCAGGCCGCCGTCTACCGCAACCGCGCCGCGACCGACATCTTCGAGCCCGGCTCCTCGATCAAGCCGTTCTTCGTCGCCGCCGGCCTCGCCTCCGGGCGGTACGACAATCGCAGCATCATCGACACCTCGCCCGGGTTCTTCAAAGTGGGCGTGAAGATCTTCGAGGACGAGCACAACCTGGGCGCGATCGACATCGCCACGGTGCTCGCCAAGAGCTCCAACGTCGGCATGGCGCACATCGCGCTCTCACTGCCGCCGCAGCAGATCTGGAACATCCTGACGCACCTCGGCTTCGGCCAGGTCACGACCAGCGGCTACCCGGGCGAGTCCGCGGGGCTGCTGCCGAACTACGCCCAGTGGCGCCCCATCGGCATCGTCACCATGTCGCACGGGTACGGCCTGTCGGTGACGCCCCTGCAGCTGGTGCACGCCTACGCCACGCTCGGGGGCTTCGGCCTCATGCGCCCGGTGTCCTTCCTGCGCGTCACGGAGCCGCCCGCCGGCGAGCGCGAGGTCGACGACCACGTGTGCCATGAGCTCGTCGGGATGCTCGAGTCGGTGGTCGCCGCCGAGGGCACCGGCAAGCTCGCGGCGATCCCGGGCTATCGCGTCTCCGGCAAGACCGGCACCGCCTGGAAGGCGACCGCGGGGGGTTACTCGACCGATCGCTACATGGCGGTCTTCGGCGGCGTCGCGCCGACCACCGCGCCGCGCCTCGCGGCGGTCGTGGTGATCGACGAGCCGGGCGCGGGTCTGCACATGGGCGGGCAGGTGGCGGCCCCGGTCTTCTCGCGGATCGTCGGCGGCGCGCTGCGTCTGCTCGCGGTCGCGCCCGATCAGCCGGTGCGCGTGCCCGAGGAACTGCCCTCGACCCCCACGCCCGCGCCGGTGCGCACGGCGGCCCTGCGATGAGCGCGCGCGCGGCCACCCGTTCCCTCGGTGAGCTCACGGCCGGATTCGCCGCCGTGCCGCGCGAGATCTCGGTCAGCGACGTCACCCTCGACAGCCGCGCCGTCGTGCCCGGGGCGCTGTTCCTCGCCTGCCGCGGCCGCACGCACCACGGCCTTGAGTTCGCGCCCGAGGCGCTCGCCCGCGGCGCGGCCGCCGTGCTCTACGACCCCGCCGAGGCCCGCGCGGTGCCCCGGGGGGTCGGCGGCGCCTTCATCGCCCCCGTCGCGCAGCTGCACGAGCGCGTCGGGGTGATCGCCGACCGCTTCTTCGGTGCCCCGAGCGCACGGCTCACGATCGCCGGCATCACCGGCACGAACGGCAAGACCACGTGCGCGTGGCTGCTCGCCCAGGCACTGAATCACTGCCACCGTCCGGCGGCCTATATCGGCACGCTCGGCTTCGGCATCCCGCCCCACGTCACGCCGACCCCGCACACCACCTCGGACGCCGTCACGACGCACCGCGAGCTCGAGCAGCTGCGTGCCGGCGGCGCCGCGTGCGTGTGCATGGAGGTCTCCTCGCACGCCCTGGACCAGGCGCGCGTGAACGCCGTGCGCTTCAACACCGCGGTCTTCACCAACCTCACCCGCGATCACCTCGACTACCACGGCACGATGGCCGCCTACGGCGACGCCAAGGCGCGTCTGTTCGCGTGGCCGGGGCTCGCCTGGCGCGTCATCAACATCGACGACGCCTTCGGTGCGCAGCTGGCCGCGCGCGAGCCGGCCGCGGCGCTCGTGGTCACCTCGCGCACCTCGTCCGCGCAGGTCCCGGCGGGCGCGCGCTTCGTGTGCGCGCGGCGCGTGCGACCGGAGCCCTCCGGGCTTCTCATCGAGGTGCACTCGAGCTTCGGCGACGTCGAGCTGCCGGTGCGCCTCGTGGGCGAATTCAACGTCGACAACGCGCTCACCGTGCTCGCGGTGCTGCTCGCCTGGGAGGTGCCGCTCGCCGAGGCCGCGCGCGCTCTCGGCCGCAGCCGCGCGGCGAGCGGGCGCATGGAAATGTTCGGCGGCCGGGGCGCGACCCCGCTCGCGATCGTCGACTACGCCCACACCCCGGACGCGCTCGCGAACGCGCTGCGCGCCGCCCGCCTGCACTGCCGCGGCGCGCTGCGCGTGGTGTTCGGCTGCGGCGGCGACCGCGACGCCGGCAAGCGGCCCCTGATGGGCGCGATCGCCGCCGGGCTCGCCGACGACCTCATCATCACCGACGACAACCCGCGCACCGAGAGCCCCGCGCACATCGTCGCGCAGATCCTCACCGGGATCGCGGCCGACACGCCGCACGTCGTCGAGCACGATCGCGCGCTCGCCATCCGCCTCGCGCTCGAGCGCTCCGCCCCGGACGACGTCGTGCTCATCGCCGGCAAGGGCCACGAGGGCTACCAGCTCATCGGCCACGAGCGCCGCGAGTTCCGCGACCAGGCCGTGGTGAGTGCGGAGCTCGCGAGGCTGCCGCCATGAAGCGCGTGCTCTCTGAGTTTGCGCGCGCCTGCGGCGGCCGTCTCGAGGGCGGCGATGCCGACTTCGGCGACGTCGTCAGTGACTCGCGCACGCTCGAGCGCGGGCAGCTGTTCGTGGCGCTGAAGGGTCCGAAATTCGACGGCTCGGGGTACGTCGCCGCCGCGCACGCCGCCGGTGCCGCGGGCGCACTGGTGCCCGCCGCGCAGAACGTGCCGCTGCCGCAGATCGTGGTGCCGGACACGCAGGCGGCGCTCGAGCAGGCCGCGCGCGCCTGGCGCGCCGCCTTCGTAGGTCCCCTGATCGGGGTCGCCGGCAGCAACGGCAAGACCACCGCCAAGGAGATGACGGCCGCGATCCTCGCCCAGGCGGGAGCTACGCTCGCCACGCGCGGCAATCTCAACAACCACATCGGCGTGCCGCTCACGCTGCTGCGGCTCACCGAGGCGCACCGCTTCGCGGTCATCGAGATGGGCGCCAACCATCCCGGCGAGGTCGCCGCCCTGGTGGCGCTCGCGCGCCCCTCGGTGGGCATGATCACCAACGCCGGCGCGGAGCACCTAGAGGGCTTCGGCTCGCTCGAGGGCGTGGCGCGCGCGGAAGGGGAGATGGTGGCGGGCCTCGCGAGCGTAGCCACCGCGGTCATCAACGCGGACGATGAGTTCGCGCCCCTGTGGCGCAGCTCGACGGCCGCGCGCGTCGTCACCTTCGGCCTGAAGGGCGGCGCGGACTTCTTTGCCGACGACGTGCGCGCGAGCGTCGGCTCGGGCGGGTTCAGCAGCGAGTTCCGCCTGAACGCCCCGCACGGCAGCGCCGACATCCGCCTCGCGCTCGCCGGCACCCACAACGTCGCCAACGCGCTCGCCGCCGCGGCGGCCGCCGCGAGCGCCGGGGCGACGCTCGCGCACATCAGCGCCGGGCTCGCCGCGGTGCGTGCCGTGCCCGGGCGGCTGCAGTTCCGGCCGGGCCCGGGCGGGGTGTGGCTGATCGACGACTCCTACAACGCCAACCCGAGCTCGATGCACGCCGCGATCGAGGTGCTCGCCGGCCTCGACGGTCGGCGCTGGCTCGCGCTCGGCGACATGGGCGAGCTCGGCGCCTTCGCTGCCGACGCCCACGCCGAGATTGGTGAGTTCGCCCGCGCCAGGGGGATCGAGCGCCTCTACGCCACCGGCTCGCTCATGGCGCGCGCCACCGAGAGCTTCGGCGCCGGCGCCTTCTGGTTCCCCGACGTGCCCGCGCTCACCGCGGCGCTCGCCACGGCGCTCGCGCAAGCCGGCCCCACGGTGCGTCTGCTGGTGAAGGGCTCGCGCTCCAACCGCCTCGAGCGCCTCATCGCCGCGCTCACCGGCGAGCGCTCCCCGGGAGGGCACTGATGCTCTACTGGGTCACGCAGCAGTTCGTCGGCCTGGTGAGCGGCCTGCACGTCTTCTCCTACCTCACCTTCCGCGCGATCCTCGCCACGGCCTCCGCGCTCGGGCTCTCGCTCGTCATAGGCCCCGCGATGATCGCGCGCCTGTCGCGCTACCAGATCGGCCAGGTGGTGCGCGACGACGGCCCGAAGACCCACCTGCCCAAGGCCGGAACGCCGACCATGGGCGGCACCCTGATCCTGGTCACGACGCTCGTGAGCACGCTGCTGTGGGCCGAGCTCTCCAACCGCCTGGTGTGGATGGTGCTCGGCGTCACCTTCGCCTTCGGGCTCATCGGCTTCTACGACGACTACCTGAAGCTGGTCGTGCGCAATCCGCGCGGGCTCGTGCCGCGCTGGAAGTACTTCTGGCAGTCGGTGGCGGGACTGGCGAGCGCGGCGACGCTGTACTTCACCGCCACCGATCCGGCGGAGACGGCGCTGTTCCTGCCGTTCGTGAAGAACTTCGAGCTGCCGCTCAGCGCCTTCGGCTTCATCACGCTCGGCTACCTGATGATCGTCGGCATGAGCAACGCCGTGAACCTCACGGACGGCCTGGACGGCCTCGCGATCATGCCCGCGGCGCTGGTGGCCGCGGCGCTCGGCATCTTCGCCTACGCGAGCGGCAACTCGGTCTTCGCCCACTACCTGCAGATCCCCGACATCCGCGGCGCCGGCGAGCTGCTCATCTTCTGCTCCTCTCTCGCCGGCGCCGGGCTCGGGTTCCTGTGGTTCAACTCCTACCCGGCGCAGGTCTTCATGGGGGACGTGGGGGCGCTCGCGATCGGGGCGGCGATCGGCGTCATCGCCGTCATCGTGCGCCAGGAGCTGGTCGCGCTGCTCATGGGCGGGGTGTTCGTGCTCGAGACCGCCTCCGTCATGCTGCAGGTCGCCTCCTACAAGCTCACCGGCCGGCGCATCTTCCGCATGGCGCCGATCCATCATCACTTCGAGCTCAAGGGCTGGGCCGAGCCGAAGGTGATCGTGCGCTTCTGGATCATCTCACTCCTGCTGGTGCTCGCGGGACTCGCGACCCTGAAGCTGCGATGAGTACCCCGGCTGCCAAAGTCCCCTACGCCGTCATCGTCGGCCTCGGCCGCACGGGTCTCTCCTGCGCGCGCTACCTGCTGGCGCGCGGCTGGCGCGTCGCGGTGACCGATACACGCGCCTCACCCCCCGAGCTCGCGGCGCTGCGCCGTCTCGACCCCGGCGTCGTGCTCGCGCTCGGTGGCCTCGATGAGCGAGTGCTCGCCGGCGCGGTGTGCGTGGTCGCCTCCCCGGGGGTGTCGCTCGCCGAGCCGTTCTTCGCCGCCGCGCGGCGCCTGGGCCTCGAGATCGTGGGCGACGTGGAGCTGTTCGCGCGCGCGGCGCGCGCGCCCGTGGTGGGCATCACCGGCACGAACGGCAAGAGCACCGTGACGACGCTGCTCGCGCGCATGGCCGGGCGCGCCGGTATCCGGGTGCGCGTGGGCGGCAACCTCGGCGAGCCGGCGCTCGACCTGCTGTCCGGAGAGGCCGAGCTCTACGTGCTCGAGCTCTCGAGCTACCAGCTCGAGACCACGACGACGCTCGCCTGCCGCGCCGCCACGGTGCTCAACGTGAGTCCCGATCACCTCGACCGCTACGCGGACCTCACCGCGTACGCCGCCGCCAAGGCGCGCATCTTCGCGCGCTGCGACACCGCGGTCATCAACCTCGATGACCCGCTGGTCGTCGCCATGCCGCGCGGTGCGGCACGCACCCTGAGCTTCTCGCTGCGCGCCGCGATCGGCGCCGACTACGCGCTCGCCGAGCACGAGCGCGGCTGGTGGCTGACGCGCGCCGGCGCGCCGCTCCTGCCGCTCGCGCAGCTGAAGATCCAGGGCCTGCACAACGCCGCGAACGCGCTCGCCGCGCTCGCCCTCGGCGAGGCGCTCGCGCTGCCGCTCCCCGAGATGCTCGCCGAGCTGAAGAGCTTCCCCGGGCTGCCGCACCGCTCGCAGTGGGTGGCCGAGATCAACGGGGTGCGCTACGTCGATGACTCCAAGGGCACGAACGTCGGCGCGACGATCGCCGCGGTGGCCGGGACGCAGGCGCCCGTCATCCTCATCGCCGGCGGGGACGGCAAGAGCCAGGACTTCGCACCGCTCGCCTCCGCCGTGCGCGGCCGGGTGCGCCACGCGGTGCTCATCGGCCG
Source organism: Steroidobacteraceae bacterium (assembly GCA_036270915.1). Taxonomy (GTDB): domain Bacteria; phylum Pseudomonadota; class Gammaproteobacteria; order Steroidobacterales; family Steroidobacteraceae; genus 13-2-20CM-66-19. The sequence continues at coordinate 9,306 of DATBBQ010000077.1, read as the reverse complement.
CGACGCGCCCGCCCTCGAACGCGCGCTCGAGGGCGCCGTCCCGCTCGAGCGCGCCGCGACGCTCGAGGAGGCGGTGCGCGCCGCCGCGCGCGTGGCGCGCGCCGGGGACACCGTGCTCCTGTCGCCGGCGTGCGCGAGCTTTGACATGTTCCGCGACTATGCCCACCGCGGCGCGGTTTTCGCAGACGCCGTGCGCGAGCTCGCGGCATGAACGCGACTTCCCTCATGGGCTTCGCGCGCTCGAGCGGCCGGGGCGGGAGCCTGCACCTTGATCCCGTGACGCTCGCGCTCGTCAGCGCCATCGTGCTCCTGGGTCTGGTCATGGTGACTTCGGCCTCGGTGTCGATCGCCGGGCAGGAGAGCGGCCAGCCCTTCTACTACCTCGAGCGCCAGCTCCTGCTCACGCTGATCGGCGCGGCCTGCGCGGGGCTGGTCTTCTGCCTGCCCACGGAGGCGCTCGAGAAGGCCGCGCTGCCGCTCCTGGGCCTCGCGATCGCGCTGCTCGTGCTGGTGCTCGTTCCCGGCCTCGGCCACTCGGTGAACGGCAGCCGCCGCTGGCTGCGCCTCGCCGGGGCGAACTTCCAGGTCTCGGAGCTCGCGCGCGTGCTGGTGCTGATCTACGTCGCGAGCTACGCCGTCAGGCGCGAGACGGCGCTGCGCGAGAGCTTCTCGGGACTCGCGAAGGCCTTGGGTCTGCTCGTGTGCGCGTGCGCGCTGCTGCTCGCGGAGCCGGACTTCGGCGCCGCCACGGTGCTCTTCGTCACCGGGTTTGGGCTGCTGTTCCTCGCCGGCGCGCGCTTGCGCTACGTCATCGCCATGACCGCGCTCGCCGCGGGCGGCTTCGCGGTGCTCGCCGTGAGCTCGAGCTATCGCCTGCGGCGCCTCACGGCCTTCCTCGACCCCTGGGCCGACCCCTTCAACAGCGGCTTTCAGCTGACGCAGTCGCTCATCGCCATCGGCCGCGGCCAGTGGTTCGGGGTGGGCCTGGGCGACTCGGTGCAGAAGCTGTTCTATCTGCCCGAGGCGCATACCGACTTTCTCTTCGCGGTACTCGCGGAGGAGCTGGGACTCGCAGGCGTGCTGGTGACGCTCGCGCTCTTCCTCGCGCTCGTGTGGCGCAGCTTCCGCATCGCCCGGCTCGCCGCGGAGGCGGGACTGAAGTTCGGCAGCTACCTCGCCGCGGGCTTCGGCCTGTGGGTCGGGATCCAGGCGTTCATCAACATCGGCGTCAACATGGGGGTGCTACCCACCAAGGGCCTGACTCTGCCGCTCATGAGCTACGGACGCTCGAGCCTCATCGTCGCGCTCGCCTGGGTAGGTCTGCTGCTGCGCGTCTATCACGAGGCGCTGCGCGAGCAGCGCGGCTCGGCGACCGTGCGGGGTGCGACGTGAGCCGGCCGATACTCATCATGGCCGGCGGCACCGGCGGGCACGTGTTCCCGGCGCTCGCGCTCGCGCGCCTCCTGCGCGCGCAGTCCCAGGAGGTCGTGTGGCTCGGCACCGAGCGCGGCCTGGAGTCGCGCGTCATCCCCGCCGAAGGGATCGCGATCGAGCGGCTCTCGATCGGGGGGCTGCGCGGCAAGGGTGCGTTCACCTGGCTCGCCGCGCCGTTTCGCCTCGCGCGCGCGCTCTGGCAGGCGCTCGCCGTGATGCGCCGCCACCAGCCGCTGGTGGTCGTCGGGCTCGGGGGCTTCGTCACCGGCCCGGGCGGGGTCGCAGCGTGGCTCACGCGCCGGCCGCTCCTCATCCACGAGCAGAACGCGATCGCCGGCTTCACCAACCGCTGCCTCGCGCACCTCGCCCGCCAGGTGCTCGAGGCCTTCCCCGGCAGCTTCGGGGGCGCGGTGAAGGCGCGCGTCATCGGCAACCCGGTGCGCGCCGACATCAGCGCCGTACCGCCGCCCGTGACCCGCTTCTCCGGGCGCACCGGCCCGATCCGCATCCTCGTCATCGGCGGCAGCCAGGGGGCCGCACGCCTCAACGCGGTCGTGCCCTTCGCGCTCAAGCGCCTGTCCTCCTGGCTCGCCTTCGACGTGCGCCACCAGGCCGGGGAGCGCTGGATCGAGGCCGGGCGCGCGAGCTACGCCCAGGCGGGGGTGCGCGCCGACGTGCGCCCCTTCATCGAGGACATGAGTGAGGCCTACGGCTGGGCGGACCTGGTGATCTGCCGGGCCGGCGCGCTCACGGTCTCGGAGCTCGCCGCCGTAGGCGTCGCCTCGGTCCTGGTGCCCTATCCGGCCGCGGTCGATGACCACCAGGCCTACAACGCGCAGTACCTGGTGCGCGAGGGCGCGGCGCTTCTCATCAGCGACCGCGAGCTCACCCCCGAGCGCCTGTCCTGCGAGCTGCAGCGCCTGTGCGCCGGGCGCGGCAAGCTGCTCGCCATGGCCGAGCGCGCCCGCGCGCTCGCCAAGCCGCGCGCGGCGGACGAGCTCGCCGCGTCCTGCCTGGAACTGGCGCGGAGCGCCGCATGAGCGGGGAGGGCAAAGCCGTGAGCGCCGCGGCCCCGCCGCTCGAGCGCCGCGCGCACCCGGAGCGGCGCGACCGCATGCGCCGCATCAACACCGTGCACTTCGTCGGCATCGGCGGCAGCGGCATGTCGGGCATCGCCGAGGTGCTGCTCAATCTCGGCTACCGTGTGCAGGGGTCGGACACGCGCAAGAGCCCGGCGACCGAGTGGCTGACCGGCCTCGGCGCGCGCGTCGTCATCGGCCACGCGGCCGCCAACGTCGCGGGCGCCGACGTCGTGGTCGTCTCCGGCGCGGTGGCGCGCGACAACCCCGAGCTCGAGGCCGCGAGCCGCGCCCGCATCCCGGTCGTGGCGCGCGCGCAGATGCTCGCCGAGCTCATGCGCTTCCGCTACTCGATCGCCGTCGCCGGCACCCACGGCAAGACCACGACCACGAGCCTGATCGCGAGTGTCCTGAGCGAGGGAGGCGAGGATCCGACCTACGTGATCGGCGGGCGCCTCAAGAGCGCGACCAGCAACGCGCGCCTCGGGGCGGGACGCTACCTCGTGGCCGAGGCCGACGAGAGCGACGCCTCCTTCACGCACCTGCAGCCGCTCATCGCCGTCGTCACCAACATCGACAACGATCACCTCTCCACCCACGGCGGGGACTTCGGGCTCCTGAAGCAGAGCTTCCTCGATTTCCTGCACAACCTGCCGTTCTACGGGCTCGCGGTCCTGTGCCTGGACGATGCGCACGTGCAGGGCATCCAGGCGGAGGTCGGCCGCCCGATCCTCAGCTACGGGCTCGGCGCCGGCGCCGACGTGCGCGCGGTCAACATCCGTCCGCGCGGGCTCGCGACTCGCTTCGACGTCACGCGCGAGGGGCGTGCGCCCCTGTCGGTCACGCTCAATCTGCCCGGGCTGCACAACGTCAGGAACTGCCTCGCCGCCATCGCGGTGACCAGCGAGCTCGGCATCGAGGAGGCGGCCATACAGCGCGCGCTCGCCGCCTTCCAGGGAGTCGACCGCCGCCTGCAGCACATCGCCGACGTCGCCACCGCGATCGGCCGCGTCACGATCGTCGATGACTACGGCCACCACCCGACCGAGGTGAGCGCCACGCTCGAGGCCGTGCGCCAGGGCTACCCGGGGCGACGCGTGCTGCTCGTCTTCCAGCCGCACCGCTTCACGAGAACCCGCGATCTCATCGACGACTTCGGCACCGCGCTCTCGCAGGCGGACCTCCTGGCCGTCACCGAGGTGTACGCCGCCGGCGAGGCGCCGATCGCCGGGGCCGACGGCCGCGCGATCTGCCGCGCGGTGCGCAGCCGCGGGCAGCTCGAGCCGCTGTTCATCGAGCGCGTCGAGGAGCTCGCCGCATCGCTCAAGGACGTGATCCGCGACGGCGACGTCATCCTCGCCATGGGGGCCGGCAACATCAGCGCCGTCGCGCACAGCCTGCCCACGGCTCTCGCGGCGCTGCTGCCGCCGGGGAGGCCCGCGTGAACCTCGCCGTCGCTCCGGAGTTCGCGCTGCGCGTGCGCCGCGACGAGCCCCTCGCGCGCCACACCTCCTGGCACGTGGGCGGGCCCGCGGACGTATTCTTCAACCCGAAGGACCGCGCCGAGCTGGCCGCGTTCCTGCGCACGCTGCCAGACGGCGTGCCCATCCACTGGATCGGGCTCGGCAGCAACCTCCTGGTGCGCGACGGCGGCATCCGCGGCGTCGTCGTCTCCACCCACGGCACGCTCGATGCCCTGGCGCGCGTCGCCGAGACCACGGTACACGCGGAAGCCGGCGTCGCCTGCGCGCGCCTCGCCCGGCAGTGCGTGAAGTGGGGCCTGGGTCCCGCGGAGTTCTTCGCCGGCATCCCCGGCACGCTCGGCGGCGCGCTCGCGATGAACGCCGGCGCCTTCGGCGGGGAGACCTGGCAGCACGTGCGGCGCGTCGAGACCATCGACCGCTCGGGCAAGGTGCGCACGCGCGAGCGAGCCGAGTACGAGGTCGGGTACCGCACCGTGCGCGCGCCCGCCGCCGAGGAGTGGTTCCTGTCCGCGGACCTGTCCTTCGAGCGCAAGCCCGGCGCGCACGCGGACGAGGTGCGCACGCTCCTCGAGCGGCGCAAGGCCGCGCAGCCGATCGGGGAGTGGAGCTGCGGCTCGGTCTTCACCAACCCGCCCGGCGATCACGCGGCGCGCCTCATCGAGGCGGCCGGCCTCAAGGGCTTCCGCGTCGGCGACGCCTCGGTGTCGCAGAAGCACGCCAACTTCATCATCAACCACGGGCAGGCGAGCGCTCAGGACCTCGAGAATCTCATCGCCCACGTGCGTGCGACCGTCGCGCGCGTGCACGGCGTCGCGCTCTCGCCCGAGGTGCGCATCGTGGGGGTGCCGTAAGCCATGCGCCTCACCTACGACCCGAAGGCCGCGAGGAGCGTGACGGATGCCGGCGCGTTCGGCCGCGTCGCGGTGCTCTTCGGCGGGGACTCGAGCGAGCGGGAAATCTCGCTCCTCTCCGGCAACGCCGTGCTCGAGGCCCTGAAGCGCCGCGGCGTCGACGCGCACGCCTTCGACCCGCGCGACCGTGCGCTCGGGGAGCTCCTCGCCGGCGGCTTCGCACGCGTGTGGATCGCGCTGCACGGTCCCGGGGGCGAGGACGGCACGCTGCAGGGGGCGCTCGAGTACCTCGGCGTCCCCTACACCGGCAGCGGCGTCATGGGCTCGGCGATCGGCATGGACAAGCTGCGCACCAAGCGCCTCGCGCAGGCGATCGGCGTACCGACCTCGGACTTCCTCGCCCTCGGCGGGTCCGGCGACTTTGCCCTCGCGATCGAGCGGCTCGGGCTCCCCCTCATCATCAAGCCCGCGACCCAGGGCTCGAGCGTCGGGATGACCAAGGTGACCCGCCCCGAGGAGCTGGCGCCGGCCTTCGCGGCCGCCGCGGCGTTCGAGCAGCTGGTGTTCGCCGAGCCGTGGCTCCCGGGACCGGAGTACACGGTGGCGATCCTCAAGGACGCCGCGCTCCCCTCGATCCGCATCGAGACGCCGAAGACCTTCTACGACTACGAGGCCAAGTACTTCCGCGACGACACGCGTTACTTCTGCCCCTCGGGCCTGGGCGAGTCCACCGAGGCGCACCTGCGCGCGCTCGCGCTCGCGGCCTTCGAGGCCGCCGGTGCCTCCGGCTGGGGACGCGCCGACTTCATGATGGACGGCGCCGGGCGAGCGCAGCTGCTCGAGATCAACACCATCCCGGGCATGACCAGCCACAGCCTGGTGCCGATGGCCGCGCGCGCCGTCGGCCTGGACTTCGGGGAGCTCGTCTGGCGGGTGCTCGAGACGAGCTTCACGCGGGCCCTGATGGGCGCCCCCGGGGTGCGGCCGTGAAGAGGCTCGGCAAGGCGAAGAACCGCCGCAAGGTGGCCAGCGCGCCGCGCTTCGCGCTGCCGCAGATCAACTGGCGCTACCTCGGCCTCACGCTCGGCGCGCTCGCGGCGGCGGGGGTGAGCGCGGCGGCGGTGGCCTGGGCCTTCAACCAGCCGATCGAGACGGTCGCCGTCGAGGGGCGCTTCCAGCGGGTGGCGCCCATGGACGTCGAGCGCGTCGTGAAGGCGAGCGTCAAAGGCGCGGGACTCTTGTCGGTGGACCTGGCCGCGGTGCGCCGCGCGATCCACACGCTCCCGTGGGTGGACGCGGTGAGCGTCGAGCGCGCCTGGCCGAAGGGACTCACCGTGCTCGTCGTCGAGCAGACCGCGGCGGCGCGCTGGGGCGAGCGCGGCCTGCTCAACACGCGCGGGGAGCTCTTCGACACCGACGAGCGCCACATCCCGCCGGAGCTCGCGCAACTCGAGGGCCCGCAGGGCAAGGAGGGCGAGGTGGCGCAGCGCTACCTGTCCGCCGAGGCGCGGCTCGCGCAGGCCGGCATGCGCCTCACGGCGGTGCGCCTCGATCCGCGCGGCGCGTGGGAGCTCGACCTCGCCAACGGGGTCACCGTGCGCCTCGGGCGCCGGCAGGTCGATGAACGCTTCGAGAAATTCATGAGCACGGCGCTGAAGCTCGTCACGCAGCGCGGCGAGGACATCTCATACGTGGACATGCGTTACACCAACGGGTTTGCGATCGGCTGGCGCGGCAGCGCCACGCGCACGGCGGCGAAGGACGGAGCCCACGATGCTTAAGCGCTCCGAAAGAAATCTCATCGTCGGCCTGGACATCGGCACCTCCAAGGTGGTGGCGCTCGTGGGGGAGGTCGGGCCCGACGGCGCCATCGAGCTGCTGGGCCTCGGCTCGCAGCCCTCGCGCGGCCTGAAGAAGGGCGTCGTGGTCAACATCGAGTCCACGGTGCAGTCGATCCAGCGCGCGGTCGAGGAAGCCGAGCTCATGGCCGGCTGCGAGATCCACTCGGTATTCGCCGGCATCGCCGGCAGCCACGTGCGAAGTCTCAACTCACACGGCGTGGTCGGGGTGCGCGACAAGGAGGTGAGCCACGGGGACGTCGAGCACGTGATCGACGCCGCCAAGGCGGTCGCGATCCCGGCCGACCAGAAGATCCTGCACGTGCTGCCGCAGGAGTTCATCGTCGACGGCCAGGAGGGCATCCGCGACCCGATCGGCATGTCCGGCGTGCGCCTCGAGGCGAAGGTGCACATCGTCACGGGCGCGGACTCCGCGGCGCAGAACATCGAGAAGTGCATCCAGCGCTGCGGGCTCGAGGTCGACGACGTGGTGCTCGAGCAGCTCGCCTCGAGCTTCGCCGTGCTCACCGAGGATGAGAAGGAGCTCGGCGTGTGCCTGGTCGACATCGGCGGCGGCACCACCGACCTGGCGGTGTTCGCGAACGGGGCGATCCGCCACACCGCCGTCATCCCGATCGCCGGCGATCAGGTCACGAACGACATCGCCGTTTCCATGCGCACCCCGACCCAGTACGCCGAGGACATCAAGATCCGCTACGCCTGCGCGCTCAGCCAGCTCGCCAACCCCGACGAGAGCATCGAGGTGCCCTCGGTGGGCGAGCGGCCCGCGCGGCGCCTGGCTCGCCAGACGCTCGCCGAGATCGTCGAGCCGCGCTACGAGGAGCTCTTCGGGCTGGTGCGCGAGGAGCTGCGCCGCAGCGGCTTCGAGGAAGTGATCGCCGCCGGCATCGTGCTCACCGGCGGCAGCGCCAAGATGGAAGGCGCGATCGAGCTCGCCGAGGAAGTGTTCCACGTGCCGGTGCGCCTGGGGATCCCGCAGACGGTCGCGGGCCTGACCGACGTGGTGCGCAACCCCATCTATTCCACGGGCGTGGGGCTTCTGCTCTACGCGCGCGACAACGCTTTGCCCGCGCGCCGCGGGCGCCTCCTCACCGGGAATGCCATGTCGGTCCTCGACCGCATGCGCTCCTGGTTCCAGGGGAATTTTTGAAGCTGACAGTGCCGACAATGAAGAAAGCGACGACTCAACCAACCGTCTCTATATGTGTAAGGAGCGAAGACATGTTTGAACTGATGGACGCCTACAGCCAAAGCGCCGTCATCAAGGTGATCGGCGTGGGCGGCGGCGGCGGCAACGCCGTGGCGCACATGGTGACCGCCGGCATCGACGGCGTGGAATTCATGTGCATCAACACCGACAGCCAGGCGCTGAAGCACGCGAAAGTGAAGACCGCGCTGCAGATCGGCTGCAACATCACCAAGGGCCTCGGTGCCGGCGCCGACCCGGAAGTCGGCCGGCAGGCGGCGATGGAGGACCGCGACCGCATCGTCGAGCTCATCGAGGGCTGCGACATGCTGTTCATCACCTGCGGCATGGGCGGGGGAACGGGGACCGGCGCCGCCCCGGTCGTGGCGCAGGTCGCCAAGGAGCTCGGCATCCTCACCGTCGCGGTCGTGACCAAGCCCTTCGAGATGGAGGGCAACAAGCGCACCTTCGTCGCCGACCACGGCATCTCCGAGCTCGGCAAGTACTGCGACTCCCTGATTACAATTCCTAACCAGAAACTGCTCACGGTGTTGGGACCGCAGACCACGCTGCTCGACGCCTTCAAGGCGGCGAACCAGGTGCTGCAGGGCGCCGTGCAGGGCATCGCCGAGCTCATCACCCGCCCCGGCCTCATCAACGTCGACTTCGCCGATGTGCGCACCGTCATGGCCGAGACCGGCATGGCGATGATGGGCTCGGGCGCGGCCTCGGGCGAGAACCGGGCGCGCGCGGCGGCCGAGGCCGCGGTGTCGTCCCCGCTGCTCGAGGACATCAACCTCGCCGGCGCCCACGGCATCCTGGTCAACGTGACCGCCGGAATGGATCTCTCCATTGGGGAATTCCAGGAGGTGGGGCAGATCGTGAAACAATTCGCCTCGGAGGACGCGACGGTCGTCGTCGGAACGGTGATCGACCCCGAGCTCTCCAACCAGGTGCGCGTCACGGTGGTCGCCACGGGCCTCGGCCGTCCCGCTGCTGCGGTGCGGCCCCCCTCGGTGCAGCGTGAGCTCACCGGGCGCGAGCACCGCGATGCGCGCGAGCCGGGCCTGCGTGATCCGGGCATGCGTGTGGTGCCCCGGCCACGTTCGACGAGTGACTACGCGGTGCTCGACAAGCCGACCGTGCAGCGCCAACAGCGAGCGGTCGGCGACGGTCTGCGGCCCGATGCCAACGCGGAGGAACTCCTGGACATCCCGGCGTTCCTGCGACGTCAGGCCGATTGATGTGATACGGTAACGCGCCTTACATATAGCGCCTTGGAGAGGGGCCTGTAGCTTAGCGGTCCCTCTCCACTGGCGCTCAAGGTGCGCTTGTCATCCGGAGCTCTTTGCGGACGTTACAGCAAAGCAACAAGTATGGTCGGACAACGCACGCTCAAGAACTCGATCCGCG